>CAZNVW010000248.1:0-2550 GCA_964576595.1 uncultured Verrucomicrobiales bacterium | reverse complement strand
GGGCCGCGGCGGACAGGGAGGCGGGTAATAGGGACGCACGATGACGGGCTGCCGCACTTCAGGGACATATTGGATCACCGTGGTGTCCCGGCTTCTCTCATAATTCCGTTTCGCGTCTTCGGCGATTTTTTCCAAGTCGCGGTAGCGCTGGTTCATATTCGTCCTGACGCTGGCCAGTTCGCTTTTAAGAGCATTCAATTCCTGCTGTTTGGCCTCCTGCTCCAGACGGGTCTTTTCCTCCCATTCCTTTTGTTTTTGATCCTGCTGGCCCTTCAACGCCGCCAGTTGTCCCTGGAATGATTTCCAGGATTCCTGATAGTGGTTCGCCATGCCGATGTCTCCGGTTCTCAGCGCCTCGGACATATTCCATGAGGCGGCGGAGGCTTCCGCCTGGAGTCGTGAGACGGGAGCGACCGTGCCCATCATTTTAAGGATGTCCTCCGCTTTCAGGTAACGAGGAATTTTCTCGGATTCAGAAAGCGATTCCCTTATTTTGTCCGCTTTTTCCTGACGAGTCTTTTTCTCCTGTTCCTGGCGGATTTTCGTTTGTTCCATGGTGTCGGCGTATTTTTCACGCCAGGACTCCGGCAAATCCGCCGCGCGCACATTGGCTATACCGCCCTCATGTCTGATTCTCAAGTAGTCTGAGCCTGCCTCAAGCACCTCGACTTCTTTCAATACTTTGCCGCCGGGCAGAGACAGATCCTCCGAAAAAGCCGACGACAGCATCAGCAGAAATACTCCGGTTCGGATAAAATAGGGGTTCATATGGGTTGGACGCTTTCTATGGTTCTTTATTCAATAAAAAATGAACCGGTGCAAATTATTTCCGTGTTCGCAAACGACATCGCCCCATGGGGCGGCCTCGTTCGTTTTTCTGATCCGGTCGATTATTAAGACCACTTCTTTTTTACACTTCCTTCTTAACCTTCTCCTTCAAAATCGCTAGTATTTTCAAAACTTGTTATGACGCTTCCCTCATCTGACCTCCCCGCATGGAAACAATTGCCCGACCTTCCCGATCCGGAAGGGTTCGCCGGTTCTTTTGCCGGTATTTCACACGACGCCCTTATTGTTGCGGGCGGAGCCAACTTCCCGGAAAAGCCCATGTGGGAAGGCGGCCCCAAGACATGGACCGACCGCGTCTTCGTCCTGGCCTCTCCGCAGGGCGACTGGGTTGAAGCGGGCAAACTGCCCTTTCCCTGCGCCTATGGAGCCTCCGTTTCCACGCCGGACGGCGTCGTCTGTCTCGGCGGCTGCGACAGGGAGGGACATCGCAGCGAGGTGACCCTCCTGTCCTGGGAGCAGGGTCGGCTTGCCTGTACGACCCTGCCCTCTCTGCCCGTGCCTCTGGCCAATATGGGCGCCGTATTGATGGGAGAGCGTATCTATGTCCTCGGAGGTTCCCGCTTCCCCGGCGAGCAGGATGCCGAAAATGCCCTGTATTCTCTGGATTTGTCGGCAAACGCTCCCGTCTGGCAGGAGGAAGCTCCCCTGCCGGGGAAAGGCCGCTTCCTGTTCGAAATGGCGGTTTTTGAAGATTCGCTCTATGTACTGGGCGGCATTGCCCTGCAACCCGCCGCCGACGGCAAAAAGGCCCGTGAGCTGTTAAGGGAAGCGTGGAGTTATTCATCCGACCTGGGCTGGCAAAGGCTGCCGGATCTCCCCCGTTTTTGCGCGGCCGCGCCTGCTCCGGCTCCCGTTTCTCTCTCCGGCAAAGTCTATCTGCTCGGCGGAGACGACGGCTCTCGGGCCGGGTTCACTCCGGTGCAGGAGCACCCGGGCTTCAATCCCGGCAGTCTCGTTTTTGACATACGTTCTCTTTCCTGGGCCGATTTGGGAGCCATTCCCGCCGCCCGCGCCGTCCTTCCCTGCGTCCAGTGGCAGGGAGCCGCCATTCTCGTCAATGGCGAGCTCCGCCCCGGCAAACGCTCCAACCAAATCTGGTCCGTCACCCTGCCCTGATTTACCCGCCCCCTTTCATGAAAGCCGTTTCTTCATTTTTCAAATCCGTTCTTCCGCTTGCCGCCGGTCTGGCCCTGGGAGCCCTCTCTCTCTTCACTCCGACGCAAGCGGCCCTCTCTCTGGAAACGATTGCTCCGTCCTCTCCGACTTCCCTTGCTCCTCTTCCCGACGCAAAGGGCAGGGCGGGCATGGCCGCGGCCGCCGTCCCCGTGCAAAACGGCACAGACGATACGGTCATTATCGCGGCGGGCGGAGCCAACTTTCCGGAAGCCGCGCCGTGGGACGGAGGCAAGAAAGTGTTCTACTCCGACATTTTCCAATTCTCCAACGGGCAGTGGACCGTCATCGGCACCCTGCCCAAGCCTCTCGCCTACGCGGCCTTTGCCGGGACTCCCCGGGGGATGGTAATCGCCGGAGGAGCCAATGCGGACGGGCACTTGTCGGATGTGTATCTGGTGGGTCAGGACGGCAAAACGATTCTTCTCCCCTCTCTCCCCAAAACGATCGCCTATCCCGCCTTCTCCTATCGCAACGGCAGGTTGTATGTTTTTGGCGGGCAGGAGCGCGAAGACAGCACGACCGCGT
>CAZNVW010000247.1:0-2553 GCA_964576595.1 uncultured Verrucomicrobiales bacterium | reverse complement strand
TTCGCCACCTCCGGCATAGACAATATAGGCAGTAGCCAAACCAGACAAGATCAATAAAATCAGAATTAGTTTTTTCATAAAACTGTATTATGATATAAAGAGAAAGATGGATAATTAATCCGCCTGTGTTAAACACGCATTCTTACGAGCGTCAAACAATATCTGACTAGTATAAAAAGCGTAAGCCTCTTCATCGAATTGAGCCCGTTCAGGTGTGCCATGCTTGCCGAACTTTTTCTCAAGTACAGCACTGTAATCAGCGATTTGATGATTGTTTGTCTCCATAATAAACCTCCTTAATTTTTAGCGCCTGTTCTATTTCACCCGATGGCGTCTTTTGTGTTTTCTCAAAATACCCACCGTATGTTATAATCTTACGTTTCACAGAGCACATATATGTTTAGTTGCACAATTATGCAACTAAATAAGGGCCAAATTTTGGGTTCAAAGATACAATAAATATCTTATCTCCGCGCACCAATCCGGAAGCCGTTACCCCCCTATTTTTTCGGAGATGACGGAATTATAACCCTACTCTTCTAAAGTATCATCACAAATACCATAAGTGAAATAAACTGCACTTTTTGTTTGTATATAAAGAAAAAGGCATTAACTTTGTGGTAAAGAGGTAAAATAATGCACTATGGATTTTTATTCAATCATACGAGAACGTCGCTCCTTGTTAGGTTTAACTCAACAAGACTTGGCGGATTATACGGGATTAAGTTTGCGGATTATCAAAAGTATTGAAGTTGGCAAAGGCAATCCATCTATGAGTACGCTTACTAAAATAGCGGAAGTTCTTGGTTTGGAAATAATTTTAAAAGTAAAAGAGGTAAATAGATGAGACAGGCACAAGTCTTTAGCAATGGCGTTTTGGCTGGAATGCTAACGGAAACCGATAGCGGAAAATATATATTCTGTTATGATGATTCATTTTTGATTGATGAGAAACAGACAGCCATAAGTCTTTCGTTTCCAAAAAGCCAGAGAGAGTTTTCGTCAGAGACGCTTTTTCCATTCTTTTATAACATGCTTTCAGAGGGAACAAATAAAGCTATCCAGTGTCAAACACTGAAGATTGACGAGAACGATGCGTTCGGGTTGTTATTAGCAACTGCACACACCGATACTATCGGAGCTATAATAGTAAAAAAGATATGAAACAGATAGAAGTGTGCCCCGGCAACTTAACACCGGGATACGATACATTTAGTCCTCCTTGCCTCAAAAAACTTTTCGATGGCAAGCGAGTTAGTCCTGTTTTGGGTTTTGATTACGATGCTGACAGCCTTGATCTTGCTGAGAGCATCAATCAAATATCGGTATCAGGTGTGCAAGAGAAACTATCTGCCGTGGTGCAAAACGGGCAAATTGTCCTTACTCCACAAGGTGAACACGGACGCTATATCATCAAGCCTGCACCAAGTTATAAAAACCTTCGTTTTAGAAACTTCATACCCGCAAACGAACATCTAACTATGCAGATAGCTAAACAGGTGTTTAAGATGAAAGTTGCAGAGAATGCAATTGTGTTTTTTGCTAATGGCGAAGTGGCTTATATCACTAAGCGATTTGATTTTGATGCCGATGGAAACAAAATAAAACAGGAAGATTTTTCTTCATTGGCACAAAAAACTACCCATACGCACGGAAAAGATTATAAATATACCGGGAGTTACGAAGATGTAGCAGCACTATTGAAAGCTAATGTTTCTGCGTGGCAAGTGGAAATGAGCCACTTATTTACGTTGATTGTGTTTAACTACTTATTTGCCAATGGTGATGCACACCTGAAAAACTTTTCGTTGCAACAGTCTGCTAATGGTGACTATTTGCTGTCTCCTGCTTATGATTTAATGAATACTTCCATTCACGTACAGGACGAGGATTTTGCTCTGCAAGACAATTTAATCCCCCAAAGTGAGCATTCAGAAATATACAGCAATAGCGGACACCCGTGTAAGGAGGATTTCATTACGTTTGCAAATCGCATTGGGGTACTGCCAAAAAAACGAGACGCTATTATTAAGATGTTCTCTGCGAATAATCCGCTGACAGATGAACTGATTGACCATTCATTTTTGGATGATAAAACAAAGCGAATGTACAAACGGTCGTATCAAGAGCGGTTGAGTAGGTTTTTGAGATTATGAGATAGGCGTATAGATACAATTGCTTAACATGAAAATCCGCATAATATACAGAACCACATCTGCAAGCGGTTCTGTGTATTACACGGATTCAATTTTTTTTGTCGGAAACTGATATTCTTAACTTATCCCAAGTAAGATTTGAGCAATTTACTACGATTACTTTGTCTTAGTCTTCTGATTGCTTTTTCTTTAATCTGGCGGACGCGCTCACGTGTGAGACCAAATTTGTCGCCGATTTCTTCCAATGTCATTTCTTGTTGTCCGATACCAAAAAACATCTGTATGATTTCTTTTTCTCTATCGGTTAACGTAGAAAGAGCTCTATCAATTTCCCTCGCAAGAGACTCATTAACCAGAGCACGGTCCGCCATGGGCGAATCGTCGTTTACCAACACAT
>CAZNVW010000246.1:0-2557 GCA_964576595.1 uncultured Verrucomicrobiales bacterium | reverse complement strand
GGGCGACGCCGCCTCCGGGGACGATGCCTTCTTCCACCGCGGCGCGGGTGGCGTGCAGGGCGTCGTCAACGCGGTCCTTCTTCTCTTTCATTTCCGTTTCGGTCGCGGCTCCGACGTGGATGACGGCAACGCCTCCGGCGAGTTTGGCCAGGCGTTCCTGGAGTTTCTCGCGGTCATAGTCGGAGGTGGTGTCTTCGATCTGGCGGCGGATCTGGTTGACGCGGGCGGAGATGGCTTCGCTGGCTCCGGCGCCTTCCACGATGGTGGTGTCATCCTTGGTGACGACGACGCGCTTGGCGGTGCCGAGGGAGTCGAGTTCGACGTTTTCGAGCTTGATGCCGAGGTCTTCGGTGACGCTCTTGCCGCCGGTCAGGATGGCGATGTCTTCAAGCATGGCCTTGCGTCGGTCGCCGAATCCGGGAGCCTTGACGGCGCAGATGTTGAGGGTGCCGCGCAGTCTGTTGACGACGAGGGTGGCGAGGGCTTCGCCTTCGATGTCTTCGGCGATGACGAGGAAGGGGCGGCCGGTCTTGGCGACTTTTTCCAGCAGAGGGAGGAATTCCTTGAGGTTGCCGATCTTTTTCTCGTGGATGAGGATGTAGGGGTTGTCAAGGACGGCTTCCATGCTTTCCGCGTTGGTGACGAAGTAGGGGGACAGGTAGCCCTTGTCGAACTGCATGCCTTCGACGACGTCGAGGGTGGTCTCGATGCTCTTGGCTTCTTCGACGGTGATGGTGCCGTCCTTGCCTACTTTGTCCATGGCTTCGGCGATGATGTTGCCGATTTCGGTGTCCCAGTTGGCGGAGACGGTGGCGACCTGGGCGATTTCCCTGGCGTCGGAGACGGGCTTGGAGATCTTGGCCAGTTCGGCCACGATGGCTTCAGTGGCCTTCATGATGCCGCGCTGGAGGGAGATGGGCTTGGCGCCGGCCGTGACGTTGCGGAGGCCTTCGCGGTAGATGGCTTCGGCGAGTACGGTGGCGGTGGTGGTGCCGTCTCCGGCGATGTCGTTGGTCTTGGAGGAGACTTCGCGGATGAGCTGTGCGCCCATGTTTTCGTAGGCGTCTTCCAGTTCAATTTCCTTGGCGACGGTGACGCCGTCCTTGGTGATGGCGGGAGAGCCGAATTTCTTGTCGATGATGACGTTGCGTCCGGCGGGCCCGAGGGTGCTCTTGACGGCTTTGGCGAGTTTTTCTACACCGCGCAGGAGGGCCTGGCGGGCTGTTTCGTCGAATACGAGTTGTTTGGCCATAATGTGTTAAAGTTTATTATTGGGTATTTTGCGATTAGGCGATGATGCCGAGGATGTCATTTTCGGAGAGGATCAGGTAATCGACTCCGTCCAGTTTGATTTCGGTGCCGCCGTACTTGGAGATCAGGACGCGGTCGCCGCACTTGACGGTGAATTCGATCAATTTGCCTTCATTGTCGCGGGCTCCGGTGCCTACGGCGATGACTTCGGCTTCCTGGGGCTTTTCCTTGGCGTTGTCCGGGAGGAAGAGTCCGCCGGAGGTTTTCTGTTCCGCTTCGATGCGTTTTACGAGAACGCGCTGTCCGAGTGGTTTAAGGTTAGCCATGATGTTGTATATGTGTATGTTTGGTTGTTGTTCTCTGATCAGAGAGGAGGTTCTGGCCCCGGATGCGGCGCCCTCCTGGGAGGACGCCGCCCGATATGAGGCCGGAAGGGGGATGGGGATTAATCGACGATTTCAGCATCGACGACGCGACCGTTGGCCGGGCGGGGGCCGCTGCCTTCACCGCCGTCCTGGGACGGGGCGGGGCCTGCCTGTGCGCCGGCTGCCTGCTGGGCTGCCGCGGCGGCCTGGCCGAGCTGCTCAAGCTGCTTTTCGAGGTCTTCCTTGGCGGAGCGAACCGCGGCGATGTCCTTGGCTTCGAGGGCGGAGCGCAGGGTTTTTACCTTGCCTTCAAGGTCGGCCTTCAGTTCGGCAGGTACCTGGTCTCCCAGTTCCTTGATCTGTTTTTCGACGTTGTGGGCGAGGTTGTCGGCGTGGTTGAAGGTTTCGATTTCTTCCGCACGGCGCTTGTCTTCTTCGGCGTGGGCTTCCGCTTCGTTCTTGGCGCGTTCGATTTCTTCCTTGGAGAGTCCGCTGGAACCCTGGATGGAGATTTTCTGCTCTTTGCCGGTACCCTTGTCCTTGGCGGATACGTGGAGGATGCCGTTGGCGTCGATGTCAAAGGTGACTTCGATTTGAGGTACTCCGCGGGGAGCGGCGGCAATGCCGTCGAGGCGGAAGTTGCCGAGGAGCTTGTTGTCTCCGAACATTTTGCGTTCGCCCTGGCAGACGCGGATGTCCACGGCGTCCTGGTTGTCGGCGGCGGTGGAGAAGACCTGGCTCTTCTTGACCGGGATGGTCGTGTTGCGGTCGATCATCGGGGTCGCGATGCTGCCCATGGTTTCAATGGAGAGCGTCAGCGGGGTCACGTCGAGCAGGAGCACGTCGCGCACGTCGCCCTGGAGGACGCCGCCCTGGATGGCCGCGCCGATGGCGACGACTTCGTCCGGGTTCACTCCCTTGTGGGGTTCCTTGCCGGCGAG
>CAZNVW010000245.1:0-2585 GCA_964576595.1 uncultured Verrucomicrobiales bacterium | reverse complement strand
GCTGACGGGGGGCGGGGAGGGGCCTTTTGTGACCGGTTACTGGGCCAATTCTGACGCGGACAGTCTGCTCGGAATGCCGGAGGACGGTCATCCTCTTGCCGAGTTGTACGAGCGAGCTCTGAAGGAGACCGTGATTGAGGCAGGCGAGGCACCCCCCGTGATCTGCCCCCACGCGAGCGGGACGAGGAACAACGCCATCGCGGAGACGAATGCCCTGCGGCGCGCCTGGGGCGGAGTTGATCTGACTCCCCGGTTTTGCATGATGAAGCCCTATGTGGGGCATACGATCGGTGCGAGCGGCGCGCTGGAGACGGCTATTTTGTGCGCCTTTGCGCGCGAAGACCGCCTGCCCGCCCATTCTTCCCGGTTCTCCCGGCCCGATTTGCCGTTTATTTTTCCCGGAGAGGGCGAGCGGCTCGGGCGGACGACTTTATTCAAATCGGCCTCTTCGATGGGGGGGCATAATTCTCTGATTTCCCTTTCTTTTTAAGGGATTCCCTCTTTTTTTGGGGGCGTTTTCGCGTCTATCGAGGGGCGTTGATTTGTTTTCTGCTTGTTCCTGCGGGGAATTTTATTTTGTTCTGATGTGATTTTTCTCTTGTCAGTTCGGCGTTGGTGACGCTTTATGTGTGCGAAGATTATTAAATCGCTAAACTTACTAAACAAATGAAAGGGCAAAACAACAGGGATTCGGAAGAGCTGCCGCGATTGCGGGAGGAGCTGGCCGGGCTGGATGCCGCCGGTATTCTTCGGCAGGCGTTCCTGCGGTATGGCGGCAAGCTGGTATTTGCTTCTTCTCTGGGGGCGGAGGATCAGGTGATTCTGGATTTGCTGGTTCGCCATGATCTGCCCGTAGAGCTGGTGACGCTGGATACGGGCCGCCTGCCCGGGGAGACGCTGGATTTGCTGGCGAGGACGGAGGCGCGCTACAATCGGCGTTTTACGGTGTATTTCCCCGAGCGTGAGCCGGTCGAGTCGTTTGTCCGGGAGCGGGGGATCAATGGTTTCCGGGAGAGCGTCGAGGACAGGAAGCGCTGCTGCGCCATCAGGAAGCTGGAGCCTCTGGCTCGCGCGCTGAAGGGGCGGGAGGCCTGGGTATGCGGTTTGCGCCGGGCGCAGGCCGTCACACGGCTGGAGCTGGAGCCGGTCGAGTGGGACGCTTTGAACGGTTTGTTCAAGTTCAATCCCCTGTACGACTGGAGCGAGGAGGAGGTGTGGCGCTATATACGGGCCTATGATGTGCCCTATAACGAGCTGCATGACCGGGGGTACCCCAGTATAGGGTGCGCCTGCTGCACCCGGGCGGTGAAGCGGACGGAGGATGTCCGCAGCGGCCGCTGGTGGTGGGAGTCGCCGGAGCACAAGGAGTGCGGCCTGCACGCCAGGCCGAGAGGATAGGAAGAGATGGAAAGGAAAAAATTTTTATGAGTCGTTACGATATTAATCAACTGAAACAGCTGGAGGCTGAGAGCATACAGATTTTCCGCGATGCGGCGAGTCAGTTCGAGCGTCCCGTGCTGTTGTATTCGATCGGGAAGGATTCGTCCGTACTGGTTCGGCTGGCCCAGAAGGCCTTTTACCCGGCGCGGATTCCCTTCAAGCTTCTGCATATAGATTCGACTTTCAAGTTCCGTGAGATGATTGAGTTCCGGGATCGCTTCTGCGCGGAGGAAAAGCTCCCGCTGATTGTGCGCCGGAATGAGGAGGGGGTGCGGAACGGGGTGAATCCGTTTGAGTACGGGAGCCGCAAATACACGGATATCATGAAGACGCAGGCCCTGATTCAAGCCTTGAATGAGGGCAAGTACGATGTTGCGTTTGGCGGAGCCCGCCGGGATGAGGAGAAGTCCCGTGCCAAGGAGCGTATTTTCTCCTTCAGGGACAAGTTCCACCAGTGGGATCCGAAGAATCAGCGGCCCGAGTTGTGGTCTTTGTACAACGGGCGGGTGAATCCCGGCGAGAGCGTCCGCGTGTTTCCCCTGTCCAACTGGACGGAGATCGATATCTGGCAGTATATCCGCCTTGAGCGCATTCCGATTGTCGATTTGTATTTTGCGAAGGAACGCCCGGTGGTGGAGCGCGACGGCACGCTGATCATGGTGGATGACGATCGGATGAAGCTGCTGCCCGGAGAGAAGCCCGAAAACAGGCTGGTGCGTTTCCGCACGCTGGGGTGTTATCCGCTGACGGGCGCCATCGAGTCCTCCGCGACGACGGTCGAGGAGATTGTCGCCGAGATGCTCCAGACCCGGCTGAGCGAGCGCTCCACCCGCGTGATCGATCATGACGGCGACTCGTCGATGGAGCAAAAGAAGAGGGAAGGGTACTTTTAAATTTTTTTACCGTTAATCTTTACTATTTTTATGGATATAGGCAACTATTTGGACGAGCACGGCAACAAGAGCCTGTTGCGAGTGCTGACCTGCGGCTCCGTCGATGACGGGAAGTCCACGCTGATCGGCCGCCTGCTGTACGACAGCAAACTGATTTTTGACGACCAGCTGAGCGCGCTCAGGAAAGACAGTGAAAAGAGCGGCACGACCGGCGCGGGCGTGAGATGCTCGGCGAGCTTGATGCGGTCGTAC
>CAZNVW010000244.1:0-2652 GCA_964576595.1 uncultured Verrucomicrobiales bacterium | reverse complement strand
GGATTTAATCTATGAAATCGGCTCAAAATTCCTCTTCCCACCGATTTTGGGGTTGACCCAAAAAAAGGAACATCATAACGGCGTGCAAACGCGGCGCCCAAAAGAAAAAACCCTTGAAAATACTTGGTATTTTCAAGGGTATGAACAGAGACAAATGGCGGATCGGGAGGGATTCGAACCCTCGGTAAGGTTACCCCTACGTTTCCTTAGCAAGGAAGTGCTTTCAGCCGCTCAGCCACCGATCCGTGACATTAGGTCGGGAGAAAGTAAACGACAAAACCGGGGAAAAGTCAAGGAGGGTTTTCTCATTTTCTCTTTTCTTTCCCCATCCGTTCTTGTCTGTTGAAAAAACGGTAAAAGACGGGTAATAGATCAGTCATGACTTTTCCGCAAAACGGGCGTTTTCTCATGGCTTCGCTGCTGGCGGCGGCCGTTCTTTTGCCGTCCTGTTCATCCCCCCCGCCCGCTCCGGAGACTCCGAAGGGGAAGGCTCCCGTTATTGTGGGGAAGATCGGCAAGGTTTTCCCCCAGTACAAATTTGTCCTGATACGTCAGAACCGCCCCATCGCCATCCCGGCCAAAAATACCGTTCTCCTCTCCCAGGACGACAAGCAGGAGAGAATCGCCAATTTGATGGTGACGGAGGAGCGTCTGCCGGGCAGTGAATACTTCGCCGCCGACATCCGCTCCGGCCACCCGCAGGCGGGAGATGTCGTCTTCCTGTACGAGAGTCTGGCAAACGGGCAAAAAGGCGTCAGCGTCCTTGACCCCGGAGAGGATCAAACCGTCACCAAGCCGGAAGACGTCAAGTTTCCCGGTCTGACCGAGCCGGAGAATTTCCCATCCGACAAGGAGATTGAAGCGATGCTGAAGGACACCGCGGAGCTCCCCCAGTAAACCGCCCCGCCTCGAATCAAAGCTCCGAAGTTTCTTCTTTTACAGATTCGACGGACCACTCCGAAGCAAAAAAGCGGGAGGGGATTTCCACGAACTCCCCCGACTTGTTTTTTACCTTCAGGGAAAGCGCTTCATCCAGCCGCTGGTCAAAGTATTCCACCTTTATCGGGTTCCACCCCTGACGGAGAGACACCTTTCCCTTTACCTCCCTTACCCCGTGGCAGCCGTCATTCGAGATCACGACGCGCCCCGCCACCGAGAGGCGGGAGCCGTCGTCCGAAGAGAGGGAAAATTCAGCTTCCCCGGCCTCTTCCGCATAATAGCTCCCCTCCAGAATCAATCCATACTCGTCCTCCGGCACTCCCCACGGGAGACCGACAGAAGGGATTCTGGAAACAGACAGCCTCCGGCCCCTGGCGGCGATATCGTCCACCCGGGAAAAGTCGCCCTCGTACAGAGTGCATTTCAGGCCTCCCGTTTTTAGTCCTTTCCCGGGCATTTCCGCTCCGGGCGGGAGATCATACTGATCCCGAAACTCAATCAACTCCGCAAATTCCGCAGGGCGCAGCTCCTTGCCGCCCTTGAGCAGGCGGGCTTTTTTCACAAAAGAATCGGCATATTGATAAGTCTCCCGGTTCAACTCCGAGAGCCTTCGGCGCAGCTCAGAGTCGCTGCTCTTCAATTTCTCCGCCTGCTCCATAACGGCAGAGGCGGCCGCCTCTCCCAAAAGCCTGCGGCAGGGCTCCGCCTCAAGATTCCCCTGCTCATGGAGCGACTTTACCCGGTAATAGGAGCGGGCGTTATCCAGCCGCCCCGCCTTGCCGGCGGCGGTCATCCCCTCGCGCAGCATAGACTCCAGCCGCTTGCCCGCGTCCTTCTCAGACTGGCTCAGATCCTGGTCTATCTTCTTGCGCTTTTCCTGATATTTGGCGCGCCCTTCCGCCACCACACGGGAGACGCGGCTCGAAGACTCCTGGGCAGACAGGCAGGAAAACGAGCACAGAACCGCCATCAGGCAAACAGCCGCCCGCCTCCCGGCTCCTCTCCTTTCCCTGATTTCGCGTGTCTTCATGCTTACAGCCCTTTAAAATAACAGGTATTTATGATTCCCGGCGTTTTTTGCTGATTCTGACCAGACAGAGGAAAATCCGCTCATACCGCGCGTCAATCCTCCTCTGATACAAAATCCCGGTAAACATCCGGAAAAAGGGGCAGGCCCGCAATCTCCAGAAAATTTCCGCCTTCCTCTCAGGATAACGCCCGGTGAGCAGCTCCTGCAATCCCTTCCTCAACTGGCCCAGCAGCAGGGAGGGGCGCTTGTTGCGCCGGGTTTTCCCCCTTCTGGTATAGCTCTCCTCATGCTGGAGCCAGTGCGTCAGCGGCTCCGCGACAAGCAGGAAGGGCGCCTCAAAGGCAATCTGGGACCAAAGCCAGCAGTCCAGATACATCGGCACCGGACTGTCAAAGTCACATCTTTCGAGGAGCGACTTCTTCAACATGGCGCAGGAGAATGTAACCACCGGATTGCAGTCGGGGTAAAACGCCCGCATATCGGCCAGCGCACTCTGGCGGAAACGCTCCCCGACCGCGCCCTTCACCTTGCAGACGATCTTCTGCTCTCCCTCCAGAAAGACTTCATTGAAAATGAATTCCGCCTCGGGATACCGGCTCAGATACGCCATCCTCTTCTCCAGACAGTCGGGCTCCCACCAGTCGTCGCTTTCACAGAACGCCACCCACTCCCCGGAGCAATGA
>CAZNVW010000243.1:0-2723 GCA_964576595.1 uncultured Verrucomicrobiales bacterium | reverse complement strand
TGCGCCGGGAGAAACGCCGAACACATTGCTGGACTTCTTCCCCGACGACTTCCTGACCCTGGTGGACGAGAGCCACGTCTCCATCCCTCAAATCGGGGGCATGTACGAGGGAGACCGAAGCCGCAAACAAGTACTCGTTGACCATGGCTTCCGTCTGCCGAGCGCATTGGACAACAGACCGCTCCGCTTTGAAGAATTCATGGAAAAAACGGGGCAGTTCGTGTACGTGTCCGCCACCCCCGGGCCATATGAAATCATCAACTCCCGCTCCGACAACAAATCATTCATCCCGGTGCGCCGCCGCCGGCCCGGAGAACACGAAGAATTCGCCGAAAACGGAGCCCTGCTCGTCACGCCGGGCGATTACCGCTACCGCGCGAGCGGCATGGACGAAACCGTCGAAAAATTTGCCCCCTGCAAACGGGGCCGCACCCTGATCGTAGAGCAGATACTGCGGCCGACCGGACTGATGGACCCCCGGCTGACCCTGCGCCCGCTGAAAGGGCAGATCGACGAGACAATCGCCCTGTGCCACGAGCGGGTAGAAAAAAAAGAAAGAGTACTCGTAACGACCCTCACCAAAAAAACGGCGGAAGACCTGACAGAATACCTGAAGGGAGTAGGACTCAAAGTATCCTACATCCACTCCGACGTAGATGCCCTGGAGCGGGTCGAAATCCTTCGCGACCTCCGTCGGGGAGAAGTGGACGTACTGGTCGGCATCAACCTGCTGCGGGAAGGACTGGACCTGCCCGAGGTCTCCCTCGTCTGCGTCCTTGACGCCGACAAGGAAGGCTTCCTCCGCAACGAAACCTCTCTCGTACAAACGGCGGGCAGAGCCGCCCGTCACGTCCATGGAGAGTGCGTCCTCTTTTGCGACATCGAGACCGACTCCATCAAAAGACTAGTCGAAATCACGGAACACAGACGGCAGATACAGGATCGCTACAACCGGGAACATGGCATCATCCCCCGCTCCGTATCGAGAGGCGTACAGGAGAGCCTGCACATGTACGACGGCAAACCTGTAAACGAAACCTCGGAGACCAATAAACGCGTCTCCAAAGCGGCGGAATCGGCCTCTGTCTATGACGTACAGACCGCGATAGACGAACTGGAAAACGAAATGAGAACCGCCGCATCCAGACTGGAATTCGAACGCGCTGCCGATTTGCGGGACCAGATAAAAAAATTACGGGAGATGATCTCCTGAAAAAACGCCTCCCGTAGCTGATTTGCCGGGGTGCAAACAAAAGAGCGAAGCGTCGGCGCCTCTCTCTTCTCTATTCCCCTGTTGCGCGTGAAAAGAATTTTTCCCGTAAAAAAGAACGCTTAATTATTTTATTTTTTTGAATCTTGATAATCATTAAAGAAAAATTAACCTTAATAAGAAAAAGAAAAAACGCCGTTTTTATCATTTTATTTGATGAAAATGATTGAAAAAAACAATAAAAACATGCGAATATTCCTTGTCCGTTAATGGGAGCACATTTTTCTGCAAAGGAGAAACAACACAATGAAGCAGAACACAGATGAATTGATTTTAAAATCGGGAGACATCCTTCTTTTTTCCGTATTGAAAAAAGACATCATTTCCTCCCTCATAGGCTTGTTGACCAATTCTGATGTCAGCCACGCCGCCTTGTACGCGGATGAAAAAGCGGAAACCATCCTTGAAGCCACCGGAGAAAACCCCGTGTTGGAAAACCATGCTCCGGAACGCTTTGCGGGCAGAACCATCCATGTCTATCGGCGCAGGGACGGCGAAGAAATGTCGCCTGTCGTAGAAAAGGGCAGGGAGTACGTACAAAACCGGGTCCAGTACGGCGGCATTTATTGCCTGGGATTACTGCTGATCTCGTCAAAATACTGCATGGCCCGGTGGAACAAGGAAACCGCCTCTGCGGCCATCGTCCTGCTGGCATCTACATACAAAATCATCAGAAACTTGCTGGAAGGAGAAAATCCGACCGTTTTCTGCTCGCAGTTTGTCGCCCAGTGCTGTGAAGAAGCGGGAGACCAATACAGATTGCATTTTGAATCTTCAGTCATCCCGCTCAAGGAAGAAGCCGGGAAAAAAGAACGCACCCTCCTTTCCGAAGCCATCGAGGCGTGGGACGCCGGAGTATTCTCTCTGGAAGATTGCAGCAACGAGCCCAAAATGCTCTCGAACGCCTCTCTGCCCGACCTGCTCAACAACTGTCAGATCCTGATTGAAGCCTCCGACACTACCCGGGAAAAAACAGTCAGGGCCATGACCGTCAAAAAACATGGGGAACTGATGATCTGGACGGCCAGAGTCGCGTATGCCTGGTACTGCCTGATCACGCATAAAAAACACTGGAAAGACATCTGGTCCGCCGACCTTCAGAAAAAAGCGCTGGAATGGCTGGACCAGAACCGGGCCGCCTTCATCGCGCCGGAGGACTTCAAACATACAAAGGAATTGGAACTGATAGGGCTTTTGTCCTGACCCGCAGACAATACCTGCCCGTTTCGGCGGGCTGGATATATTCCTGTTTCAAAAAATGCTGATTTTTTAACCCTCTCCCTTTGCTCATGAAACGCCGCCACCTCTTCCCTCTGGGCGCTTTCGTGCTGACTGCCGCTCTGGCGTCTCTTTCGTTGACCCCGGCGAGAGCAGACGGTGAGCCGCCGCCTAGCCAGCAAGGCTCTGAAAACCAGCCGGTTGATCAGCCTGAACCGGAAGAGGGAGAATGCGG
>CAZNVW010000242.1:0-2741 GCA_964576595.1 uncultured Verrucomicrobiales bacterium | reverse complement strand
CCTGTTTGCAAGAGGCGGGGGTTAGAGCTGTTTTTGCATGTAAACGACGCTAAAAAGGCGATTCAGTTTTTCCCCTATATTTTCTAATTTTCCTGCGAACTTGAATCCGTGTCTTTGATGGAAACGGAGGCTTCCCCCGTTTTCGGAGGAGATGTCGGCAATGAGATGGGCAATGCCCCGCAGGCGGGCGGCCGCCTCCAGTTTGTCCAGGCATTTCTTCCCCAATCCCTGTCCCGTATAGTTCTTTTCAATGAAGCAGGTAATGTTCGCCGCAGCGCGGAATGTAGAGAAGGGGTTGTAGGATGCCAGGAAACAAAAGCCGGCTACATGGTTTTCCCGGGATATATCGACCAAAGCGTAAGCAGGGTAGTCCCCTACCCGTTCCAAAATCATTTTATAAAATGACTCCGGCAATGTTCCGGGAGGAAAGGCGGCTGTTGTCGTTTCAACGTATTCATTGAATATTTTCATCACTCCCGCCCCATGTTCCGGCGAGAGAGGTTCCCATTGGATATGGCTGTCGTCTTTCATTTATGATGTAACGCTCATTTTCTCGATGCCGCGCGAATGTTCCGGAAAGGGGAACAGGAGGTCTCCGAACGCTCATACGCCCCCGTCAGGCCTTGGGCAGGATGGGCCAGAGGTCGTTGAGCCACTCGTCCGCCGAGGCGTACCGATGGGTGACGTCCGGCATCAGGGCCTTGTCCACAGAGTGCAGGAGGACGGGATGGTACAGCGAGGAGAGTTCCGGGCGGTCCATCAGCCGGGGCAGAGGGTCGCGGATCAGCCGCTGAGGCCCCGCTGCCGGGGGGCGGCCTACGAGCATTTTGTGAATCAATGCGCCCAGAGAGTACAGGTCGGACCAGGGGCCGTGATTGCCCGTGGAAAAGGACTGCTCCGGCGGGGAGAAGCCGTGCGTCTCGATGATGGTGCGGGGTTCCGCGTGGTCCAGTCGTCTCGCAGAGCCAAAGTCTATCATGATCGGCAGGCCGTCCTGCGTGATCAGGATGTTGTCGGGTTTGATGTCCCGGTGGAAAAGGCTCTTCTGGTGCAGGTAGGACAAGGCGTCCAGCAGACGAGTCAGCAGGCCCAGGACTTCTTCCTGATTAAAGAGCTGGCCTTTGCCTTCCCGGCGGCTGATGAGGTGTCCCAGAGAGGCTCCCTCGACGTAGGGCATGACAAAGTAGGCCGTACCCAGGAGTTCAAAGCAGCTCAGGACTTTGACGATGAAGGGATGGTCGAGAGCGGCCAGTATGCGGGCCTCGCGCAGGAAGTTGTTGAGCGACCACTCGAAGTTCTCCCGGCAGTCTTCGTCGTTGGGGTACAGGATGAGGGTGTCCTCTTCCCGGAAGGCCGTTCCTCTGGGGAAGTTCTCCTTGACGACGACTTTTCTCTGGAGGTTAAGGTCCAGCGCCTGGTAGGTGATGCCGAATCCGCCGAATCCAAGCGCTTTTTCGATCGCAAACTGGTCCAGTTTGGTTCCCGCAGGCAGCTGGTGAGAGGGGGCGTTGAGTCCGCTCAGTCCCGCAAAGGCTGAAATGGTCGTCAATGGGGTCATGATCCGGGAGGGAGGGGGGGTCCAAAAAGAAAAACTGCGCGGCGTTCCCTGAGACAGGAAGGCCGCGCAGAAGGTAAAAGAGAAGCGCTCCGCCCCGATCAGGACTTGTAGGAGGTTTCTACTCTCTGGGCTACATCCCTGTAGCCGTAGTCGGCGTCGTAAATGACTTTGAAGCAGTCGAGGGCCTGCTGCTGTTTACTCATCTTGTCGTAGATGGAGCCCATGAGGTAGAGGACTTCCTTTTTGGTGTTGTCCATGCCGTGGAGTTCCTGGTTGGCTTCTTCCAGCTGGCGCAGGGCCATATCGTGCATATCCTTGGAGTCGTAGCACTTGCCGAGGAGGAGCATGGCCTTGTTGCGGATATGGGGGTTGTTGCGGGCTTTTTGGAGCTGGGGGATGGCTTCGGTGTATTCGCCGCTCTTGTAGAGGGCTTCACCGAGTTCAAAGCGGAGCTGGGGATCGGTCGGGTTGTTTTCGACCCGGCGGTTGGCTTCGGCGACGAGCTGTACCATGCGCTGATGGCGGCATTCTTCGAGCTGGGCCTTGAGTTCCGCGTTTTCGGGGTCGGCCTTCGATTGTTTTTCCAGGTCGGAGAGCTGCTGGTCGAGCATGCGGCTGTGCATCGTGGAGGCCTTGTCGTTCAGCGACATGTCGTTCGCACTGAGTGTGAAGGCATAGGCGTAGAAGGAATAGGCGTTTGCCCAGTCTTCCATCTGTTCATAGACGGAGGCGATGTCGCGAACGATAAAGAGGTCGGTCTGGTTTTCCGCGTATTTGGCAGACAACAGGGCCAGGCGTTCTTCCATTTCCTGACGGGTCATCCCCTGCTTGTCGGATTTGTCGAGGCTGGCCGCCTTGCCGCTGTCTTTCATCACGTCGCGGAAGGAGCTGGCTTCATCCCAGCGCTGCGATTTCATGGAGGCTTGGGCCGCCGCGTCTTTTTCGCCCTTGATGGCGGCGCTGTTGGAGGGTTCCTGCTTCAGGATGTCGCGATAAACGGGGACGGCGCGTTCGGGCAGGTTGTTCTCCATGTAGAGGGTGGTCAGGAGCTGGAGCATCTTGACGTTTTCGGGGTGCCCGGCACGCACGGTTTCGAGGGCAAAGGCCGCCAGTTCGACGTCGCCCAGAGCGAGGGCCGCCGCGTAAAGGGATTCATTGGCCGCGATGTTGAACGGGTCTTATT
>CAZNVW010000241.1:0-2749 GCA_964576595.1 uncultured Verrucomicrobiales bacterium | reverse complement strand
CTTGGATTTGTGGAGTATATATTTTTATATAAATTTTTGCAACTAGACACTAGAAGTCCCATGCAACGCCATCTTGTCCGTTTAGGGTATGTCTATAAAAAAAACTCTCAAAGCCAAAGAACAAGACAGAAAGGACATTCAAATTACTCGAGCTAAACATGCAGATTTTCAAGCACAAACACCAATATCCAAGTTAGTGTTTCTTGATGAATCTTCTGCAAAAACTAATATGGTGAGATTATATGGCAGGGCAAAAGCAGGCTCACGTTGTTTCGACAGTGCTTTTCATGGTCATTGGAAAACCCTAACCATGCTCTCATCTGTGAGAAGTAATGGCGAAACTGAGTGTGTAGTATTTGATGGGGCAACAACAAGGTTAATTTTCGAAACCTATATAGAACAATGCCTCTGCCCTGTTTTGTCAGCTGGCGATATAGTAATAATGGATAATCTTTCAGCTCATAAAAGCAAAAAAACACAAGAACTAATAGAAGGCAAAGGTGCAAAGTTACTCTATCTTCCAGCCTACAGCCCAGATTTGAACCCAATTGAAAAAATGTGGAGTAAAATAAAAGCATACTTACGCAAAGCTAAAGCAGAAACTGTTCAAAAACTCATAATTGCCATAAAAGACGCTTTTGAGAGTCTTACACCAAAAGATATTGAAAACTGGTTTCACTCATGTGGATACTTTCTTAATTGAAAAGGGATTTGCTCTAGTATAGTACGCTTCTGGATTCTTATCATCAATTTCAATGGCTGCGTCACAATCAGCAATTGCAGCAGAATAGTCTTTTTCTTGTCTGAAAAGTGAACCTCTAGTTATATGATAGTACGCATTCTTAGGATTAAGCTTGATAGCCAAATTAAGATCATTAATGCCACCATCACCATCTTGTTTCTTGGTACCCTTTATCAATCCTTTATTGTAATAGGCAAGGTCAAAATCTTTATTCGCTTCAATAGCTTTACCATAGGATGCGATTGCATTATCATAGTTATTTTTCTCATAGTAAGCATTCCCTTCTAAGGTATACAATATATCAAGTTTTTTCTTTTCTTCGGCATCACTCATTTTATTAGAAAGTAGTTTAATAGCATCATCAAATTGTTTGTCTTCTATAAGTTTTGTCGCTTGATTTATCCATTCAGGGCAACTATTTTCCATATGAACCTCTACTCTCCATCACTTTTTCTCGGTTAAATTTTACAATTTCACAGAAAAATTCATTGAGCACAAAAGGGTTACCTTGAGGATCTTCATTCGCATTTCTTACCATACACATTGTGCAAAACTCTTTAGCCTCACAGCGGGTACATTTCGGGAAGTCGCGCTTACGTAATGACCTTAGAAACTGTACCTTAGGAGAATTTTCCCAAATTTCTTTGAGAGAATTCTCCTTTATATTTCCAACTACATAGTCTTGCCAACCTGCACATGGGTAAACCGTTCCTGTTTCATTAATACAAATAGATGAATTGCACACACTACAAACAAAGTCATCAGGAGTTTGACTTTGTTTTTTTTCTGCCTCAATTACTAAGTTGTTTAAATATTGTTCCTCTATGATAATTTTCTTATGAACAATTTCTTTAATATCATTTATTGTTAAACGGCAATCTAAATTTTTTGTTGTATGATCATAACCTGCAATAATAAGAAAATCTTCCCCCCCATGAACATTGTAAGTTTTAGCCCAATTAATTACTTCATGGTAGTGATTCTTATTTTGTTTTATTACTGGACAGCTTATTTGAAGTGGTATATCATTCTCAATGAGTTTTAAAATGGCATTTTTAGTTTTTTCAAAGCTTCCTCGAAGTTGAGTTATTTCATCATGAATGGTGGAATGCATTGCATATAGTGAAGTTTGAACTCCAAGAAGCGGATTAGCCTTTAGCTCTTGAAGGATATTCTCATCAAGTAAAGTTAAGTTGCTGAGAATATTTACTGAAAAATTATGTTGCCGACACAATTTCAAAAAATCGCAAAATTTTTTGTGTAGTAGGGGTTCGCCACCACTTATTGTTATGTGCAATACGTTCATCGCTTTGCATTGCATAATAATATCATGAAATAAGTCTGGAGAAATCTCATCTGTTTTCTTTTCATGTGGAATATAACAATGAACACATCGTTCATTACATTTGCTTGTAATTTCTATGTGTATATTTGAAAGCTGTGGCTTTCCTTTAAAATATTCGTCTAAAAAGTCTTGCGAGTTTTTTTCTGGATAAAGAGCAGATTGAAAAAAACTTTTCCCTTCATTATTATTTATAGATTTATAAGAAAATCTTGTACTTTTTTCTTCGCATTCTTGATAAGTATTACCTGATACTATGAACCCATCTTGCTCAAGCGCATTATAAAAATCTTTGGCATCCGCTGATATCGTTTCAATATCCACACCAGGAAACTGATTGCAGATCTTGTTTAATATGGTCTCAATATGTAATGGAACATAGTCTAAAGCTAAGAAAAACACAGAAGCACTTTCAGATATAATTTTATCCCCTATGTGGTTTTGGGGGACATTCGCTTTTTGATAACCAAAATTTCTATTGTCTGTAATATGGCTAAATTCTTGATAATTTCTGAACATGACATTTGCATTTTTTTTTTAGAAACATAGCAATACCCTCAAGTAGCACGCACTCAGAATTAAATTCACACAATAGATATAAGATACAAACCTAAGCTCGTTAGCTGAAGAAGTTCCTGAAAACAGACATTTTAGTTTACTTTAAG
>CAZNVW010000240.1:0-2760 GCA_964576595.1 uncultured Verrucomicrobiales bacterium | reverse complement strand
ATAGTCTCCCGTGATCGGAGAGGAAACGCCGGAGAATTTGAGGGAGGGATATCCTGAGACAAACTTCATCTCGACATGTTCCATATCCATCAGCTCGTTGATTACCGTGGCCTTGGCGGAAAAGACCGCCTGCCCGGGGTCGCTCAAATCCATCCGGTACTCGGGCACCCAGACAATCCCCTTCGCCAGGCAGTTGGCCGTCAATGTTTCCCCGGAAGGCTCCTTCAATTCGAGGGAAATACGCCGCGTTTCCACCTCCCGCTCCGGAGTCGCCGGCGTTTTGGACGCAAATCTCATGGAAGCGATTTCCCGGGCGGGAATGACAATAACCGATTCTTGAGCTTCTTCTCCCTGGTGCTCTTTGAATTTTTCGCGAATATAAACGAGTTTTTCCCCATGGCTGGGAGATGTCCGCGTCTGGCCGATCATATTGGGACGGGACGGCTCAGGCGCACTGGAAACCGACTCAATAAGGCCGGAAAGACGCACTTCCCTGTCCCCAACCTGATTCTTCATTCCGATGGTCACTTCCGCTCCGATATTGGAGGCTGCGAGATCAAAAAAATCTCCATCACCTACCTTTTCGCGGGTCTTGACGGAGTCGGACGACAGCTTGAGTATCTCCGCAGACGGCGGCGTGCTCAGCCAGAATGTGCCAAAGGAGGGCACCGGCAGGTTTTTCAGCTCCATCTTCTTCGCGCCGGGCATTTTGCCCTCCAGGGAGATATACCCGAACCCATTCTTGAACAGGGCGACTCGGGCAGGCTTGAGGGCGACTCCGGGCAGTTCTCCGGAAGAGGCTCCCAGAGCGCAGGGAAACAGGGAGGCAGACAACAGGGCCGTGGCAAAAAGCGATGCTTTTTTCATACCTGACAAATACCTCTTCACTGCGCCTTTACAAGTACTTTCAGGCAAATTAGATACCGTTCGCCCTTCTCCGCGCAGATTTTACCTGTCTGTAACATTCAGAATCAGAGGGCGGTGATCCGACGCGCCGGAGACGTCTGCGCCCTCCGCCAAAAAGGCACGAAAAACGCTTCCATCCCCCTCCGTCCGGCCGCCCCGGACAAATATGTAGTCCAGACGGGTGTAGGCATCCTCCGCCGGGAAGTAATGCGTCCACCGCTCTCCCCTAGAATCCTCTGGATCAAGCCGCCTCATATACCCCGGCTCTCCCCGCCTGCCCGCTACCGTTTTCAGCACGGGAGACGACGGCGCGTCATTGAAGTCCCCGCACAGCACGGCAGGCGTACCGGGCTCACGGCGCGACATATTATCCAGACGCTCCCTCAATACGGCGGCTTCGGCCCGGCGCAGCAAGCCGCTTTTTTCCCGGTCGCCGAACGACGACTTCAAATGCACCGCCAAAATCCGGGTCTTGCGCCCGGTGCCGGACACAAGACGCACATCCAGAATCCCCCGCATCATTTCCCCGCCGCCCGGCAGGGGGATACGGCTTTCGGAACGGGAATCCTCCAAGGGAATCCGAGACAAAAGGGCCAGACCGGGCTCTCTCCCGGAGAAATCGAGGAACAGGGTTTCCGCATACTTGTATTCCCGCCCCCGTTTTCTCAGTCTCTCCCGCAAGTCGGTCAAAGCCCGGTCTCCCATGATCTCGGCCAGTACGACTATATCGGCGTCTTCCCGCGCGATTGCCCGGGCCACTCGCTCCCTGTCCTGCTCCGGTTTCTCCCGGCGGACGGTTCGGCCCTGCCCGGCTCCCGGCATTTCCCCGTCATTGGCCGGCCCGGCGGAATAGGCCCGAACGTTCCAAAAAAGCAGGCGCATCGGCGGGCAACGATACGGCTCGCGCGCCGCCTCCGGCGAGAGTGCCCGGGCGGCCTCTTTTTCCCGGCAGCTCGATTCCTCCGCAGCACAGGTCCAGTCCCCATTCCCCCGGTCAGGCATCAGAGCGACGACCAGCAGCACGGCACAGCCCAGAAACACCGTCCAGGCAAAAACAATCTTCCCCATGCGGGGGAGCCCCCCGGCCTCCGGTTCATCCATGGTTTGAGGGCATAAAAAAATCGCCCGGCTTTACAAAACCGGGCGAAGTGTTCAAGAGGATCAGGCTCCGGTATCTTCCTTCTTCTCCTCCGCGGCGGCCAACGCTTCAGGCTCAGCCTGAGCTACGGTCTTTTCGGGAGCCGGGGCGGATTCCTTCTTCTTTTCGGACTCCTCGACAGCATGGCTCAACTCCTTGTTGAACTCTTCCTTGGCCTTGCGAAACTCTCCAAGGCTCTTGCCGATACCGCGAGCCAGCTCGGGGAGCTTGTTCGCCCCGAACAGGAGAAAGACGATCACAAAGATGAGAACCCACTCCCAACCGCCGGGCATAGAAATAGCAAGAACTGATACCATAACGCTGGCAAGCTACAATTTTTTCCGGCCTTTGGCAACGCCGAATTTCCCCTTTTATCGTCATGAGACGCCGGAAACGGGGCGGAATTTTCCCTCTCGCCATCTGCGGTATTGCAAAATCGCCGAATGTCTGCCATGTCAATGCGCGTCATGGCCGAATTGCCCAAAGCTTACGAACCTCAAACCGTGGAAGAAAAATGGCAGAGCCGCTGGATCGCGGACGGCTGCTTCCACGCGGACGAAAATTCCGACAAACCCGCCTATTCCATCGTCATCCCGCCGCCCAATGTGACGGGAGTCCTCCACTTGGGGCACGTCCTCAACAACACGCTTCAGGACATCCTGTGCCGCCGCGCCAGGCAGAAGGGTTTTGAAGTCCTGTGGCTCCCCGGCACCGAC
>CAZNVW010000239.1:1681-2801 GCA_964576595.1 uncultured Verrucomicrobiales bacterium | reverse complement strand
CCGACGGCGGCGACGGCGGCGACGGCGGCAGCGTCATTCTGGAAGTGGACCCGCATACAAACGACCTCCGCTCCTTTTTCTACGACCCCAAACTGATCGCTACGGACGGAGTCCCCGGCAAAGCCGTCAAAAAACACGGCAAAAACGGCAAATCCATCATCGGCAAAGTCCCCCCCGGCACCCGCATCTACCGCAGCAACGCCGAAACCATGGCCGAAGCCACCTACCTGGAACGGGAAGGCGCGGAAATCGGCATGGAACTAGAAATGGAACTGATTGCCGACCTGACCGAAGTCGGTGAAAAATTCGTCCTTTGCCAGGGAGGCGTCGGCGGCAAGGGCAACTGGCACTTCCGCTCGGCCACCAACCAGACCCCTCAGGAATTCACCCCCGGGACGGATGGCGACCGGGGCGTCTTCTTCTTTGAACTCCGCCGCATCGCCGATGCAGGACTCGTCGGCTACCCGAACGCCGGCAAAAGCACCCTCCTCGGCGCGATCTCCGCGGCCAAGCCCAAAGTAGCGAACTACCCCTTCACCACTCTGCAGCCCATCATCGGCGTCGTGGACTTCCCGAAATTCCGGCGTTGCATCGTCGCCGACATCCCCGGCATCATCGAGGGCGCCCACCAGAACCGGGGCCTGGGCCACGAGTTCCTGCGCCACATCACCCGGTGCAAGCTCCTCCTCTTTGTCATCGACATGGCGGGCATAGACGGTCGCGACCCCATCGACGACCTGCAGCAGCTCCGCACCGAAATCAAACTGTACAACGAAGAACTGGCCAAACAGCCCTGGCTCGTCATCGCCAACAAAATGGACGAAGAACAAGCCGTCGAGAACCTGGCTAACTTCAAACAACGTTTCCCGAAAGTCGAAATCATCCCTATCTCCGCAGACAAACAGGAAGGCCTCAGCACCCTGAAACAGCGGCTTGATGAACTCGTCGGCTACGAGACAAAACTCTAGGCGGAGCAATTCCCCCGCCCCCTATCCCATCCACGGCAGGCTCCGGCCTCCGTGGATTTTTTCTTTCTCCCCTGCCCGTCCCTCCATTCCTCCGAACAAAAAAAGGGGGGCGCGGCGCACAGCACATCGCACGCGTGCATGCCTCTTGTTGT
>CAZNVW010000239.1:0-1671 GCA_964576595.1 uncultured Verrucomicrobiales bacterium | reverse complement strand
CTCCGCCCTGTACACAAAAGCTCCCGGACTCAGCGGGAAAACGTATCGTCAAGCACAGTCGCGCCCTGAGACCAGAGCACATCCTTGTCGTTCTCGGCAATATGCACCAGACAGTGGTACACCACCTCGGCATCCTGCCCAATCTGCTGGGCCAGAGCGGAGGCGGTCGTTGGCTCCGTCCCGAGATGGGAGCGCACCTCTCCGAGAATACTCAGGAACGTTCCGGCGGCCTTCTTGCCCGCCTCGACGCCCGGCTGGTGATAGGCGTTGATATTCACCAGAGAAGCATAGAAAGATACGGCGCGCTCAAACAGGGCAATCAGCATACCCAGCGTAAAAGCATTCACCTCGGGAATGGAAATCGTCAAAGACGGACGCCCCGACTCCGCAAGCGCGGCGCGGGTACCCCGCAGGAACCCCTGCAGGAAATCACCGGACGTCACGCCCGGCTCCACCTCGACGCCACGGCCCTGAGCCTTGCGCACCTCAATAAACGTCGCAAAAAAATTGGCAACCCCGTCCCGGAGCTGCTGCACATAAGCGTGCTGGTCGGTAGAACCCTTATTGCCGTAAACGGCGATCCCCTGATGAACAACCTTGCCGTCGAGATCTTCCTTCTTGCCGAGAGACTCCATCACAAGCTGCTGGAGATACTTGGAGAAAAGCACCAGAGAATCCTTGTAGGGCAGGACAACCATATCCTTTTCCCCACGGCCGTTACCGGCCTTGTACCAGGCCAGGGCCAGCTTCATGGCGGCATTGTCGGCAGTATCCGTCGAGCGGGTATGGGCATCCATCTTCGCGGCGCCGTCGAGCAGAGAATCGATATCCGCCCCCTGCAGCACGGCGGGCACCAGGCCGACCACAGACATCACCGAAGTACGCCCGCCCACCCAGTCTTCCATCGGAAAACGCTTGAGCCAGCCCTGAGTCACCGCATGATTGTCCAGCTTGGAGCCGACTCCGGTCACAGCCACCGCCTGCCTGGCAAAACTCAACCCCGCCTTGGCAAACGCGGCCTCGGCCTCCACCATGCCGTTGCGAGTCTCGGGAGTGCCCCCGGACTTCGAAATCACCACAGCCAAAGTCTCTGCCAAAGACAGGGAGTCCAGCACCTTCCACATCCCCTTGGGATCGGTATTATCCAGAAAAGCCATCTTGAGACCTTCATTCGGCAGAGCGTCGGCGACAAGCTCCGGCCCCAGGGCGGAACCGCCAATACCAATAATAAGAGCGGTCGTGTAGCGGGGAGCCGTCGGCGGCGCAAAAGCGCCGGATAACACCTGCGCGCCAAACGCCTTTACATCGGCGAGAGGCTTGTCAATGGCGTCGCGCAACTCGGGAGTCGGAGCGAGAGAAGAATTGCGGAGCCAGTAATGCCCGACCATGCGACTCTCATCGGGATTGGCAATTGCGCCGGACTCCAAAGCCTGGCAGTCGGCATAGGCCCGGCTGATCCTGGGTGCCATCTCCGTCAAAAACTCGGGAGTAATAGGCAACTTGGAAAAATCGAAACTAATACCAAGATCGGTATAACGAACAAGCTGATGGGCGTAATCGGATAACATAAAATAAGAAAGAAAAAAATCCCGGAGAGCGTGGCGTTTCAATCCACGCACCCCGTGTGGGGTGTGAAATAAATCTACTCTACAATGTAGAGTGACTCAAGAG
>CAZNVW010000238.1:0-2827 GCA_964576595.1 uncultured Verrucomicrobiales bacterium | reverse complement strand
GGGGGGCGGGGCGGGCTCGCCGCGCTGGAGGGCGCGCAGCTGCTGCTCGGCCTGACGCAGGTCGGGGCGGCGGTTCATCAATTCGCAGGGAATTCCGGAGGGGATGGAGACCGTTTGGTGTACATCATTCAGGGAACCTTCCCGTTTGATTTTGCCCGGCGCCCGGCCGGTCAGGATGGAGAGCGCGTTTTCGATCTGCGCGATCTGCGTTTCAATAAGAGGCACCTGCGCGGCGGCGGCGGAGAGAGCCGCCTCGGCGCTTGACGTTTCCAGCACCGTTCCTACGTCCCCGGTCAAAAGATCCTGGAAGATCTTCAGGCTGTCTTCGAAGGAAGCGACGGTTTTCTTTGTAATCGTCAGCTCCGTATCGAGTTCAAGGAGCTGGAGATAGTACATCGACACCTGGGTGACCAGGGAGAGCATAACCCCGCGGCGAGCTTCCTCGGTCGCCAGATACTGCGCAACAGAGGCTTCTGTCTGACGGCGTATCTTGCCCCACAGGTCAAGTTCCCAGGAGACACCCAGACCGTACATACCGGAAGTGTTGGTCGAGCCGCCCGCCCCGAAGGGAGACGGGTTGCCCGAGATGTAATTGCGCCCCCGGGAGAGTCCGCCCTGATAGTTCAGATTGGGGAACAGGGGAGACTCCGTAATCGTCACGCTCTCGCGAGCCTGCTCGACGCGGGCGACGGCGGCGCTCAGATCCTTGTTGTTTTCCAGCGCATCGGAAATGAGTTTTCTCAACTCCGAATTGCGGAATACCTTCCACCAGGGGAGATCTGCGATGGATTCGCTCGTCACCTTGCCTCCCGGATTGCGGAAGGCGGCGGGCACGTCCATGTCGGGGCGCTGGTAGTCGGGGCCCAGCATGCAGCTGCAGGCGAGGAGAGCCGTCGAGAGCAGGGCCGCGCGAGCGGTCCGGTTCAGGAAAGAATGTTTAGGCATACGAATGGTATAAAAAAGTGAAAAGGTAGGGCGTGCCCGGGAGTTTATTCTCCCGAGCGCGAGTTGGCGGCGGTGTCATGTCTTCTCATGCCCGTGCAGCGTTTGACAAGATAGAAACTGGCCGGGATGAGGAAAATACCGAAAACGGTCGCCACAGTCATACCGCCGATGACGGACATGCCGATCACCTTGCGGGCGATGGCCCCGGAGCCGGTCGCCAGGGCCAGCGGCACACAGCCGAAGATGAAGGCGAAGCTGGTCATCAGAATCGGACGGAGACGCACCTTGGCCCCGTTGAGCGTGGCCTCGATCAGGGTACGGCCGCGGTCCAGTTCCAAAACGGCGAATTCGACGATCAGGATGGAGTTCTTGGCCGCCAGACCGATCAGCATGATCAAGCCGATCTGGGCGTACAGGTTCAGCTCCAGCCCGGAGACCAGCAGGCCGCCCATGGCGCCCACCACGGCCACAGGCACCGTGAGGAAGACCGCGATCGGGAGCGTCCAGCTCTCATACAGGGCCGCCAGGATCAGGAAGACAAAGACGGCGGAGAGCATGAAGATGCCGAGCAGGGAGATCCCCTCCTGCGCCTTCTTTTCCTGGAAGCTCATCCCGGAGTACTCCATTCCCATGCCGTCGGGCATCGTCTGGGCGAATACTTCTTCCAGAGCTTTCATAACCTGCGCGGAGGAGTAGCCCTTCTTGCCGGTGATATTCAACTGGGAGGAGTTGTACATGTTCTGGCGGAGCAGGAACTCCGGAGCGAAAATGCGGCTGTTCTTGACCAGAGAGGTAATGGGTACGGAGGTGCCGTCCTTGCCCTGGACATAGAACTTGTTCAGCTCGGAGATGTCGGAGCGGGAGCCCGCGTTGGCCTGGAGATAGACCTGCCACTGCTGGCCGTACAAGGTGAAATAGTTGACAAACAAACTGCCCATGTAAGCCTGAAGAGTTTGATAGACGTTGCTCACGTCCACTCCCTGCAAGGTCGCCTTGCCCTCGTCCACTTCAACGAAGTACTGGGGCACGGCAGGCGCCATGGAGTTGTTGATCCGCTCAATTTCAGGGCGTTTCAGCGCGGCTTCGGTGAAGATGGCCGTGTTTTCCGTCAGGAATTTCTGGCCGTTGCCGCCCCGGTCCTGAAGCATCATCGTCACCCCGCCGGACGTACCTACCCCCGGAATGGAAGGCGGCGCGAATGCAAAGGCGATTCCCTCAGACACATTGGCCATCAGCTGGCCCGTTGCCTGGCGGCTCAGCGCGCCGGCCCACTGGTTCGGATCCTTGCGCTCCGACCAAGGTTTGAGGCTGACGAAGAAGAAGGCGTTGTAACTGCTCTGTACCCCCGTGAGCAGGTTGAAGCCGCTAATGGCCGTCACCGTCTGCACGCCCGGGAGTCCCATCAGGATTTTCTCCGCCTTTTCCGCCGCCGCGGAAGTTCTCTGCAGAGAGCTGGCGTCAGGGAGCTGCATGCTCACAAACAGGAAGCCCTGGTCTTCTTCCGGCAGGAAGCCGCCCGGAATCTTCTCGTACATCGGGTAGATCACTGCTGTCATGCCAATCAGAAGCAGAACGGAGATAAACAGCTTGCGGATCAGCATGTGACAGGTTCGCGTGTAGAAATTCTGCACACTGCCGAACAGGCGGTCAAAGGCGTTATAGAAAATGGTCAGCGGGCCGCGATGTCCTTCCTTCTTGGGTTTCAGGAACATGACCGAAAGGGCCGGACTCAAAGTCAACGCGTTGAACGCCGAAATCAGGATGGAAATGGCAATGGTTACCGCGAATTGCTGGAACAGGCTGCCGGTAATGCCGGGCAGGAGCAAACTGGGCAGGAACACGGCCGCCAGCACAAGGGCGATGGCGACAACCGGGCCGGAGA
>CAZNVW010000237.1:0-2853 GCA_964576595.1 uncultured Verrucomicrobiales bacterium | reverse complement strand
ACTCAAGAGGTTTAAACAGGTCGGAATAAAAGCACCCCCACCCCTGATTCATACAATGGCGCTTCCGGCAATCACGCATCACGGCAAGGGACAGGGAGCGCTTATCCTGCGGCATGGCCCGAAAACGGGCCGCTCGAAAAAATAAACGCTCCCTGGAATTTTTAACGCACCCCGTGTGGGTGCGACAGCTCCCGCCCCAGGCGAATCGCGCAGGAGACGGCGTTTCAATCCACCCACTCCGTGTGGAGTGTGACCCTGGGGGAGTCTGTCTCGAGCATCCAGATAGTCGTTTCAATCCACGCACCCCGTGTGGAGTGCGACACGTTCCCGCCCCGGGGAGGTTTTGTAGAGTGGATGTTTCAATCCACGCACCCCGTGTGGAGTGCGACACGTTCCCGCCCCGGGGAGGTTTTGTAGAGTGGATGTTTCAATCCACGCACTCCGTGTGGAGTGCGACAAGCCCACGGGCAAAAATAACGCTGCCAGGCGACGGTTTCAATCCACGCACTCCGTGTGGAGTGCGACTCTCGGCGGCGGTTCCCAGTTTACGGCCTTGCTGTTTCAATCCACGCACTCCGTGTGGAGTGCGACCCGCCCCGCCATCATGATCGATATTATCCCTTTCGTTTCAATCCACGCACTCCGTGTGGAGTGCGACCCTTCAGCTTTATTTGTACTCTACAAGCAATGCGAGTTTCAATCCACGCACTCCGTGTGGAGTGCGACCTCCGCAATTCGGGGAGGCGGGCACGTAGAAGTCGTTTCAATCCACGCACTCCGTGTGGAGTGCGACTGTCATTTCTGGTTCCTTTCACTTCGATGTTATTGTTTCAATCCACGCACTCCGTGTGGAGTGCGACCGTCGATACCCCGCAGGGCCTTGAGCGCGAGCTGTTTCAATCCACGCACTCCGTGTGGAGTGCGACAAGAAAAGTTTTCATTTTATCAGACTGTAAAAGGTTTCAATCCACGCACTCCGTGTGGAGTGCGACAGTTTCCCTTTTGTTGGCAAGAGATGCACAAAAATGTTTCAATCCACGCACTCCGTGTGGAGTGCGACTCCCCTCATTATATCAAGGACTCTGGATATTCCAGTTTCAATCCACGCACTCCGTCTGGAGTGCGACTCATCGGGGCTTGTATCTGTTTCTCCTCTTGACAATGTTTCAATCCACGCACTCCGTGTGGAGTGCGACCGGTACTCCGATCATCTCCCAACGCTTATTTTGACGTTTCAATCCACGCACTCCGTGTGGAGTGCGACACCATCATATACTGCGCCGAAAGGCAACGGATCAGTTTCAATCCACGCACTCCGTGTGGAGTGCGACCACACACGCTATCACCCGGGCAGCCCCTGACTCGTTTCAATCCACGCACTCCGTGTGGAGTGCGACTGACTACAGAAACATATATTTAACACAACACATTGTTTCAATCCACGCACTCCGTGTGGAGTGCGACTCTGGCGGTCATACAGCGGCAGACCCGCCGCAATGGTTTCAATCCACGCACTCCGTGTGGAGTGCGACGAGTCTGGCCACTTTGCCCCGCAGGGCACGCGTTGTTTCAATCCACGCACTCCGTGTGGAGTGCGACGAGATACATGGACGCGGGCAATGACCCATCGCTGTTTCAATCCACGCACTCCGTGTGGAGTGCGACCCCTCACTGGTATCAATGACCCAACGAACAAAGGTTTCAATCCACGCACTCCGTGTGGAGTGCGACGGGGGCGACGCGATCGGCCTTGGTGCGGCCAAACAGGTTTCAATCCACGCACTCCGTGTGGAGTGCGACACAGTTGTCAACTGCACGACTTTATCTCCAAAAAGTTTCAATCCACGCACTCCGTGTGGAGTGCGACCGCCGAAGCCATTTACCATACCCTTCTTTTATCTTGTTTCAATCCACGCACTCCGTGTGGAGTGCGACGCCTTGGCCAGCACCTTGCGCCCCGCCACCGTCAGTTTCAATCCACGCACTCCGTGTGGAGTGCGACTCCATTTCGGCAACAAGAGCATGGGGCGAAAACGTTTCAATCCACGCACTCCGTGTGGAGTGCGACCAAAACTCACAAAACAATCCGACGGTATATCCCGGTTTCAATCCACGCACTCCGTGTGGAGTGCGACCCCTCTCCTATTGGGAAGCACGCTACGGAGAAATGTTTCAATCCACGCACTCCGTGTGGAGTGCGACAAACACGCCCCTCTCCCGCAACCCGCCCTTGCAGTTTCAATCCACGCACTCCGTGTGGAGTGCGACTTCATGGAGGAGTTGGTTGATTTGGGGTTGGTGAGGTTTCAATCCACGCACTCCGTGTGGAGTGCGACTGAAAATAGTCATAGGATGGCTGATAGAGAACGGTTTCAATCCACGCACTCCGTGTGGAGTGCGACGTTATGAGCTACGATGATGGAAACTACGACAGGGTAGTTTCAATCCACGCACTCCGTGTGGAGTGCGACCTGCACACATATCAACCGGGTAACTATCCCTGCGGTTTCAATCCACGCACTCCGTGTGGAGTGCGACCTGCGCTTTCGGCTATGACTGGTATTACTAAAAGTTTCAATCCACGCACTCCGTGTGGAGTGCGACCACTGACAACATCCGGAATGCTTTATGCAATCCTGTTTCAATCCACGCACTCCGTGTGGAGTGCGACACCTACAATTATGAAAAGATGGTATAGCATACAGTTTCAATCCACGCACTCCGTGTGGAGTGCGACTTGCGCAAAAAGTCCAGGATACCTCCGGAATGGATGTTTCAATCCACGCACTCCGTGTGGAGTGCGACGTCTGAGGGTCTGGCATCGCTTCAAAATATAGTCGTTTCAATCCACGC
>CAZNVW010000236.1:0-2865 GCA_964576595.1 uncultured Verrucomicrobiales bacterium | reverse complement strand
TCTGTCTTATTTTTCCAGGCATTGATTTAAAGGTTGCAAAAGTTGTGTCGTGCCCTCTATTTACAGAGTGGTTATCAAGAGGACTTTGATGGAATCGTCCTGAAAAATGTATTCCCTGCGATTGCCTCTTGCCATGACATGGTAGAATGCTCCTGGAAATTGGATGCGTGGTTGCCGTGGCATGGTCTTCAACTAAACCGACAGAGGGAATAATCAACTCAAAAATGTTTCAAACGCTATGTCGTGACCCCTCAAGTGTTTTATCTCCAGAGGCGGCCGTCTCTGGAGATAAAGGGAGTCCAAGTGACTGATGACCCCTTGAGCGATTTTTAATCAGCTCGTAATAAAGCACAGTCCTTGGGCTCCCCATTACGGTCCGATTCTTTTGATCTCGAACAGTTGATTGGGCCGTTTTAAGGACGAGCCCGTACTTGAGAAGGAGACATCATGAAACTTAATTCATCACAAATCAAGCCCAACCCCATTACTTCGCCCCACTACTTGTATATCGGCATCGACGTCTCCAAGGATAAACTCGATATCGCTTACCATCAATCATCTCGAAAGATCCATTTTAAAACACCCAACTCCGCGTCCGGTATTGCCAAACTTTGCAAAGACCTCCTACTTTTGGAAACGCCCTGTCACATCATTCTGGAGCCTACCGGCTACTATAGCAGGCGTATAGTTACCATGCTTCAGGCTGTTTCCATCAGCGTTACCAAAGTTAACCCCAGACAGGCTCGCGAGTTTGCACGTGCTCAAGGCAAACTCTCCAAAACAGACAAAATCGACGCCTTCGTTCTGGCTCAATATGGCTCTGTTTTTCACCCCGAACCCAGCCGGACTATCTCACCCTCCATTGCGCATCTCCAAGAGCTTCATACTGCGTATAAAACACTTTCCGCCAGCCATGTCAACTTGGAAAAATCCCTTAAATCCTTCCAGGAAAAAGCCTCCATACACGCCTTCAAAAAAGCTCTCGTTTCTCTCGAAAAACAAATGGAAGCTCTTTTAAAGGAAATGATTAACATCGTTTTTCTCGACGAAGATCTTTACTCCAAATTTATAGCGCTTTCCTCCATTAAAGGCATTGGGCATAAAACCGCGCTCAGCATCCTGGCCTTATTCCCCGAGATCGGCGAATTGAACAGAAAGCAGGTAGCGGCCCTTGTCGGCCTGGCTCCCAGAGAACATCAAAGTGGTGCGATGCGTGGTCGCGCTACCATCCAGGCTGGGCGTAATCGACTAAGGAATGACTTGTACATGGCCTCATTAAGTGCCTCAAGAAGTAATCCTTTTCTTAAAGGACTTTACTCCAGATTGAGAGAAAAGGGCAAACCAGCCAAAGTCGCCCTGATCGCTGTGGCCAGGCAATTAATTTGCTATGCCAATGCCTTGATTGCCGGAAGATTTTCTCTCGAATGCCATTCTCCGGTTGAAGCATGAAAAAGAAATAGCAAGCATCCCGGATGCTGCGTCGAACGCTGCCGGGGGGATTGGGGGCAAGTAGCCCCCATTCGAGCAAGTCTTTTTACTCTGAAATTATTTGGAATAATTCTATTGTGATGTTTTTTCACAATACAGTTGCTTTTTACAGGCATTGACTTCGCGAGACAAAAGGCCGCGATTCGCCTCTCAGGTGTTAGTTACGATGTGTACCGGAGAAGTCATGCCCGCCAGGAGGCGCGGCGCATTGTCTATATAGGTAAAGGTTTTGCCGTCGACCGTTATTCAGGAGAGTTAGCCTGCCATTGGGTCGTGACACTAATTTTTACTATTTTTCCCTTTTTTGTATATGACATAATATATATCATTATTATTATCAATTACTTCTACTGCCAAATATTCCTCGTCAGAAACATATTTAGGAAATTCAACATCTTCAACCATTCCATTAAAAGTAACTCTAAAATTAAATTTTTGATACTTAGGAATCTCATACATAATCCCATTCATTTTAAAATTATTATGCTTAAAAGTATCGGAATCAGCCAATTCATTTACCGATAAAATTTCAACAAAAAAAAGCTCATTAGTTTGATAATATTTTTCTTCAAATGATTTAACTATATCTACCAAAGATCCTTCCGGGAAGTTTTCTTTAATTTCATTACATCCAAAAAGCAATGAAATTAATATAATTAAATTAATTAAAAAAATCATTTTAAAAATCAATCACATTTTTTACATTCACACCTATTACACTTTGTGATAGTCAAAGATTTATATAATCTTGTTTTTGAAAAACCATCTTCAACTTTATCACTAGTTAAGGAAGTCTTACTCTGAATATTTTTTTGAACATCCGTGTATCTTACGATAGCCTCTACATAATATGCGTATTTTCCTCCTTTTTCTCCCATTTTTCCTGATATACCACGGGCACTACCTTTACTAACAGTAAAGTCAATACCACCAGAAATAATTCCCTTTCCCAACCCAAAATCAATACTTGTTTGATTTTCTAATGTTAAAGAATAGCTATAGTCTATCTCTTCTCCTTTTGGAGCCTCATAACTTGAACCAGTTGATTTCAATCCATGAATAATATTAATTCTCGACCTCTCATATCCTGGGCTATACCAAGTATGCTGCCCCACATATATGGAAATACGCTTCCATTCTGACCATGCTCCATTTTGAGGCATATCTTCCCCTGGCTTCGAAACAACTTCCCATGTATGCCCATATTCGTTCGAGGTTGTAGGACAATTAACATCAAGCCCAACAATATCATAATATTTTATTGAATCATTATTAATAAAACCATAAAGATTTATTCCCCCATTTTCCTCAATAGGATCCCTATTGATCCACCGACCGTTTACGGGGTCGTAGTCCCGGTAGTTGTAGTAGTTCAAT
>CAZNVW010000235.1:0-2934 GCA_964576595.1 uncultured Verrucomicrobiales bacterium | reverse complement strand
CTTGAGCGGCTTGTGAAAGTACTTGTTGCGCACCGTCAGTTTGCCGTCCTTGCGGTCAAAGGCGATATACTGGTACACTTTTTTGACTTCCTTTGTCTTGGCCGTGGTTTTCCGGTTGCCCAAAAGGATGCCGTTGTCGCAGAAGTTGCCCTGATTGGGCTTGTCTCCGAACATGCCTCCGTACGCCTGGGTGACTCCCTTGAACGGAGCCGGCTTGTATATTCCCCCATCCGCCGGGTTGGCCCGCAGAGATTGATCTACAAAGTCCCAGATGGCGCCGCCTATCATGCGGGGAGAGGCTTCAAAGGCATCCATGTATTCTTTGAAATTGCCCAGCGCGTTGCCCATGGAGTGCGCGTATTCGCAGACGAAGAACGGGCGCGCCGTTTTTTGCTTCCCCCAGTTCTCCACTTGTTCTACAGGGGGATACATGGCGGAATCCATATCTACGGATTGATGCCCGTGCGGGAACTCGCAGTAATGCAGCAGGCGCGTCTGGTCCGCCGCTCTGACGGCCGCCGCCGCCGCTTCAAAATTGGGACCGTTGCCGGACTCGTTGCCCAGCGACCAGAATACGATGGACGGGTGATTTTTGGAGCGGTGCACCATATTCAGGTTTCGCTCGACATGGGCTTTTTCCCATGAGGGTTTTCTGGAAATGTCCATGGCGCTGCCGCGGATGCCGTGGGCTTCGCAGTTGGCTTCATCCATGACGTACAAGCCGTACCGGTCGCAAAGGTCGTAAAAAAAGGGGTGGTTGGGGTAGTGGGAGCAGCGGATGGTGTTTATGTTGTGTGATTTTGCGATTTGTATATCCTGCTCCATTACCTCCCGCGGGATGGCGCGGCCATAGTCGGGATGGGCTTCATGGCGGTTTACGCCCTTGAATTTGACGGCTTTTCCATTGATCAGTACGGCTCCGTCCGGGGTTGTTTCAACGGTACGGAATCCGATGTTGACGGTGCGGGTGTCCCTGCCGTCGAGGGAGTAGGTGACGCGGTAGAGGTTGGGGGTTTCCGCTGTCCAGGGGTTTACTCCGCCGGGGTATGTTTTTTCCAGTTTTACCTGTACTTCTTCTCCGGCGGGAATGGCGGGGATCGTCACCGTACCGGCATCCAGTCTCCCGTTATTGTTTGTTTTCACGCGACCGGAGCCGCCGTCGCCCTGCCAGTCGAGGCTGGTGGAGACGCCGTCAATGGAGTAGTTCAGTTTCATTCCGGCCGGAATGGTCGTTTTTCCCGAATTGCGGATGGTGAATGTACCGTCCAGAATGCCGTCCCGGTAATTTTTTGAGTCGAGTCCCGCTTTCAGAAATACGTCGCGTACATGCACCGCAGGCTGGGCAAAGAGAGTTACGTCCCGGAAAATTCCCGAAAGGCGCAGAAAGTCCTGGTCTTCCAGATAGGAGCCGTCGCTCCAGCGGTACACTTCGACGGCGATCATGTTATGGCCCGGTTTTACATACGGAGTCAGGTCAAATTCCCCTCCCGTATAGGAGTCTTCGGAGTATCCGACTTTCTGGCCGTTTACCCAGACGTAAAAGGCGGATTCCACCCCGTCAAACCGAATCATGATCTGCTCTCCTTTCCAGGAGGAGGGCAGGGTAAAGTCCCTGCGATAGGAGCCTACAGAGTTGCGCTCCCCGTAGGCGGGCCAGTTTTTGGGAGGCTCTCCCATTACTCTGGGGGGATCCGCCTTGAACGGATAGGGAACATTGGTGTAAATGGTCGTGCCGTAGCCGGCCAGCTGCCAGTTTGACGGCACGTTGATTGTGTCCCATTCCGCGACGGAGCAGGAAGGTTTGTAGAAGTCGACGGGACGTTTGTCCGGGGTCATGGAAAAATGGAATTTCCAATCACCGTTCAAACTGAGCGTTTTGTTCGCGGCGGGCAAGATGGCTGCACGCGGCTGCTCCTTGTTGATGCCCGTTACTTGCTCGTTTTCCCAATCCGGCGTCTCTCCCCGCAACGGGCCGGAAAGGCTGAGCAGCAGGGCCGCGACCGCGAGGGCTCCGGCCAGTTTCGTCGTGATATTTTTGTTCATGTCTGGAAATGGCGGGTGAGAGGAACGTTTAAAACGCTATTAATACGCGTATTACGTTCTGGTTCTTTCCGTGATATTAAAGTGAAAACAGTTTCGCGCGGATGAAGGCAAGGGCCGCCGTGGAGGGGAGACCGCCGACCTGCCGCCGGGATGAGGCGGAAAAAAGAAGGGCGGCCTCTCTGCCTGACTGCTTCCGGGATGCGGGCAACGGGTAAAAGAACGCGGAAGAGTAAAAAAACCTCCCCTTGCCGGCGGGAAGGTTCCAATGATTTTATACGAGCCTTCCGCTCTTTTTAGTTCGCCTTTACCTTCAGGACGATTTTGCGGATGCTACCTTCTCCGATGCATCCTGCGTGGGCGTCTTCCGGGAAGAAGAGGACAAATTGACCGGGGGCGACGTCAAAGAAGGTTTGGGGGGCGTCGGCGTAGTGCCGGGCATCCTTGTCCCGATTGAATTCTTCCGAGGGAGACGCCAGCAGGGCACGGGGGCTCCACGAGAAGCGTTCTGTACGGGAGAGCGGGATGTGGATATCGATGTACTCGTCATGGATCTCCATGCGGGCGTTTTCCGGAGATTTCAGGCCCGTTTCATTGACGTTGATGATCAGGGCGTTCTCCTCAAGGATATATTTTCCCGCTTCCAGAGTGGAGAGGTCTGTCTCTTTCAGATAGTCGAACGCTTTTTTGAACAGGGGGTTGAGCTGTTCATAACGGGGCGAGAGGTTCAGCTGGTCGAGAATCATGGCTCGGGAAGAAAATAAAAAAGGACTTCTGCAAGAGAAGTCCGACGTGAAAAAAATGGAGCGGGCGATGGGATTCGAACCCACGACATCAACCTTGGCAAGGTTGCGCTCTACCACTGAGCTACGCCCGCATTTATGTGGTATGTAT
>CAZNVW010000234.1:0-2938 GCA_964576595.1 uncultured Verrucomicrobiales bacterium | reverse complement strand
GATCAATCAAAAACGGAGTTGTAACGCAGATGTCACAATGAGGGAGAGATGTTAGGCGCGCGGGGTGGTTTTTTCTTCTTTTTTGATGGTTTCCCAGAGGGCATCCATTTGTTCGAGTGTCGCCTGGCCGAGGGGGATTCCGTTTTCCGTCAGTTTTTTTTCGACTTGTCCGAAGCGGCGTTCGAATTTTTCGTTGGCGGCGTTCAGGGCGACTTCCGGGTTGATGTGTTCTTTCCGGCAGAGGTTGGAGACGGCGAAGAGCAGGTCTCCCAGTTCTTCTTCCAGTCTTTTTTGACCCTCCCGGTTGTGTCTGGTCTCAACGACTTCTTCCAGTTCTTCGCGGATTTTTTCGATGACGGCGTCACTGTCGGGCCAGTCAAAGTCCACTTTGCCCGCTTTTTTCTGGAGTTTTACAGCGCGCAGGATGGCGGGCAGGCCGACGCCAGTGCCGTGCAGGTAGGGTTTTTTCTCGTCGCCCCGTTCCTGCCGCTTGATCTGGTCCCACCGGGTGAGTACCGCCTCGGTGTCTTTTGCCTCGGCGTCGCCGAAGACATGGGGGTGCCGCCTGACGAGTTTGTCGGAGAGTTCCCGGGCGACTTCGTCAAAGGTGAAGTGTCCCGCCTCTTCCGCGATTTGCGCGTGGAAGACGACTTGCAGGAGCAGGTCTCCCAGTTCTTCCCTCATGTGGGGGAAGTCTCCGCTCCGCACGGTATCGACGAACTCGTAGGTTTCTTCGAGCAGGTCGGGGAGGATGGACTCATGGGTCTGCTCCCTGTCCCAGGGACAGCCGTCCGGCGCGCGCAGACGGCGCATGATTTCACGCAGCCGTTCGACTTGTTTGTCCGGTTCGCGGTTCAGAATGAGTGTATCGGGAGACGACATGCGGGTATTAAATCAGCTTCGTTGAAGAACGCACGTAAAATAAGACGTAAAAGAGGCTGATTTATTCATTGCTCCCGTAACGTGATTAGGTCATTCTTTGGTTCATGGACGCGCATACATGGCGAGAAAGGACGGAAGACGGCATCATGTTTTACAGTGCCACTCATCACGCGGGCAAGTGGTCGCTTGCGCGCATGAGGAAGGTGGGGCGCTCCGAGGAGAGTGAGTGGGAGCCGCTTGAGTTCAACCGGGAGTACTGGCTGAAGGTACGTGATATTTTGTGGCGCAAGTATCAGCGCAAGCGCGGCGCGTGGCGGCTGATCGAGGAGATCGACAAGTTGCTGGAGGACGAGTTTCCCGAAGAGGTTTCTACAGAGGACGAGGACGATTAAGGCGGTGTGATTTTGCTGGTTTATCCGGTTTGGCCCGCTTCGCGGAAGCGGGCCGCCAGCCAGTTCAACTCGGAGGCGATCATGGTATCAGGGTCGCCTTTTTTGATGTCCGGCAGTACGCCCCAGGTGTAGGTTTCCGCCTCCCAGTGGGGGGAGAAGCCGGGGCGCCCGGCCTGGTAGCGTATGGTATCGAGCAGGTGCGTGTTTGTGTCTCCGAGCGGCTGCAGGGGAGAGGCTCCGATCGGGATGTGGAAATGACATCTCCATTCTCTGCCGGGGTGCGGGGCGGTACGGCTCCATTCAAGGGCCGGCTTCATGTCGGGGAAGACAATGGGCGCGCCCTCAAGGGGCAGGACGACGACTTGATGGAAGTAGGTCGGCTCGTCAAAGGCTCTCAGCGCGTCGAGCGCGCCCGGCTGTGCCGGAGACAGGGACAGGGCGTTGCTCGCCTGTATTTTGGAGATGCGGATGCCTTCCGCGCGGAAACGGTTCAGGGAGTCCTCCGGCGTTTCGTATTGCAGGGCGAAGTGGCAGGTGTCGTAGGTGATGCCGAGTCTGCGGGCGAGGGATTCCGCATCCGGCTGTCCCCGGAAGATTTTGTGCAGGAAGCGGATGGAGTCTGCCGTGTGGTCGAATTGGCCGAAGGGCTCCGGTTCGAAGCCGAGATGGGCGTCCCGTCCCGTTTCCTGCGAGAGTTGTTCCAAAAAGCGGCCCATTTTCCGGAGGGCGGGGAGGAAGGTTTCATCTTCGCGCCCGAAGCTTTTGTGCGATACGGGGAGGGTGCTGACGGAGATGTCCCGCTCTGGGGAGGCCCACTCGTGCAGGAGGAGGAAGAGACCCCGGGTGTACTCCAGACGCTCGGGGGCGGCCCAGTCCGGGAGGAAGACGTTCTCCTTGACCCGCACTCCGTGGAAGGGGCCGTAGGGGAAGCCGTTCATGGTGAATACTTCGAAGCAGTTTTCCGCCATCCATTCGGCGAAGCTTCTCCGCTCCCGTTCATGAGCGAGCAGTTCCCGTACGGCGGTGGCGGAGAGTCTCAGGCCGATGGGAAAAGGGTCCTGGGGGAAGTCGAGTTTCGCCCGTACCGCCGGGAGGTGCCTTTGTACGGCAGTTCTGATGTCTGCCCAAGATTCTCCCGGGTGGACATTGGTGCAATAGGCGAGAGGCGGTATGGGCGGCATGGAGGCGGTGTTATTTGCCGTTGAGCCATTCGGCGGCCTGACGGGCGTAGTAGGTCAGGATCATTTCTGCGCCGGCCCGTTTGATGCAGGTCAGGGTCTCGAGGGCGGCGGCGCGCTCGTCGATCCAGCCGGAGGCGGCGGCAGCCTTGAGCATCAGGTACTCTCCGCTGACCTGATAGGCGGCGACGGGCAGGACAGAGGCGCTTCGGATGACGGCGATGACGTCAAGGTAGGCCAGGGCGGGCTTGACCATCAGTATGTCCGCGCCTTCCCCCTCGTCTAGGGCGGCCTCCCTGAGCGCTTCGCGGATGTTGCCGGGGTCCATCTGGTAGGTTTTTTTGTCTCCCGTCTTGGGGGCCGACTCCAGCGCACCCCGCATGTACGCGGTCCAGATCGCGGCGGGGAACGAGCCGCCCGTCACCGTCTCGAGCCCACCCGTGCCGGAGAGCGAGACGGGCAGGCCGTCGGCGTCCTCCTTGGCCA
>CAZNVW010000233.1:0-2941 GCA_964576595.1 uncultured Verrucomicrobiales bacterium | reverse complement strand
ACATCAACCTGCAGGCCAAGCAGGCGATCGCCGATGCGGCCGCCGCGCTCGTCCAGGACGGCGAGCGCGTTACCAAATTCGTCACCGTCCACGTCAAGGGCGCCCGCACCTACCAGGACGGCAAACGCGTCGCGGAAGCCGTCGCCAAATCCTCTCTGGTCAAATGCTCGTGGAACGGCGGAGACCCCAACTGGGGCCGCATCCTCCACGCCGTCGGCTACTCCCGCACCCGCATTCGCGAAGAACTCGTGGACATCGACATCGCCGGCCTCCCGGCCTGCCGTGGCGGTCTGGCCGCCGGCACGCCCACAGACAGCCTGCGCGACGCCGTCCAGGCTCGCGAATTCGACATTTGCATCGACCTGAACCAGGGCCAGTCGGAGTACGTCATCTACACCACCGACCTCTCTCCGGAATACGTGGACTTCAACCGCTCCGAATACGCCTATTGGAACCAGGCCAAAGCAGACGGCCTCAGCAAATAAACACCCCTCTCCTCCCCCGCGTCCGTCTCCGTCGAGGAACAGGCACGGGGGATTTTTATGCCCGTCCGGCAGGACTCAATCTCCCCGCACCCCCACCCTCCCGCCATGCCTCCCAAGCGCAGCCCGGACAAAAAAAAGACCGCTCCCGCCGAAGAAGAAGTCCTGTCCGTCCTGTCGCGTCTGCAAGAACTCTACCGGGAATATGAATCCGTCGCAGCGCCGCTCCGCGACTGCACGGGAAGGGCGGACTGCTGCCGCTTTCGCCTCACCGGAGAAACGCCTCACCTGACCCTGCCCGAGGCACTCCTCGCCTGGAGGGAATGGAAACGCACGGGGAGAACAAAAATAAGCCTGCCGGAGGATGGCTCCTGCCCTTTCCTGAACCGGGAGAGCCGCTGTCTGATCTACCAGGCGCGCCCCTTTGCCTGCCGCACCCACTTCTGCGTCGCCGCAGGCGGTGCGCTCCCACGCAAAAGCGTCCAGCCCTTCATCCATAAACTCGAGGATATGGACTATGAACTGAAGGGTAACGGCCCCTCCCGTCTCCCCGACTTCATAACCCGCCTGTCAAAATCCGAAGGGAGAAGCAAATAATGACCATACCGGCTCAAGCCCCCGGGGATGCCCCGCTCCCCCTGCTGTCCCTCGCTCCCATGCAGGACGTGACCGATCTGGCCTTCCTGCGCACCCTGTCCCGCCTGCCCCATAAGGGAGCCGACCTCTACACCACCCCCTACTTCCGCGTCGTCTCCCACGCCCTCCATCTCGACCCCGACCTGCTGGAAATAATCACAAAAAACCCGACAGGGCAGCCCGTCGCCGCGCAGATCATCGGCAGCGACATAGACGCCCTGTGCCGTACCGCCCGGGCTCTCGCCCCCTATGCGGCAGGCGGCATAGACCTCAACATCGGCTGCCCGGCCCCCATCGTCTGCCGCAAGGAGGCGGGCGGAGGCGCGCTGAGAACTCCCGCCCGGCTCGACCGCATGATAGGAGCCCTCCGCGATGCCATCCCCGGCCGCTTCTCCGTCAAAACAAGAATCGGCTACGACTCGCCGGAAGAATTCGACCAACTGCTCCCCCTCTTCAAAAAACACGCGATCGACCTCCTGACCATCCACGGGCGCACCGTGAGAGAGGGCTACCAGACGCCCGTCCACCCCGAACTCGTCGCCCGCGCCATATCGGAACTCTCCTGCCCCGTCATCGCCAACGGCAACATCGTCAATGCGAATACCGCCCGCGCCTGGGTCAACCTCTGCCGCCCCGCCGGAATCATGATAGGCCGCGGGGCCATCCGCAACCCGTGGCTCTTTTCTCAAATCAGGACGGCTCTCTCCGGTCAAACGCCCGCTCCCGTCCTCCATCGGCAACTGAAAGAATACATCGACATCCTGTTCGAAGAAACGGCGCGGCTCATGACCCCGTTCCGGGAAATCAGCCACATCCACCGGATGAAAAAATTCATGGTGTACATCTGCCAGGGCCTGCCCCCGGCCTTTGAATACGACATCCGCCGGGCGACTGACGCCGCCCGCTTCCATGCCCTGTGCCGGGACTACCTCGACAACGACGCCCCCGTTCCAGACTCGCCGCCTCCGGACTCCAAACTCTTCGCGGGCTTCCGGGAGCTGGAAACCCTCGCCTAAAAAGAATACCCGGCCAGATTCGCCTCTGGACAATCCACCTCTTCATGAGTAGCGGATTGGATCCATAAAAATCTTCTCCCGTTAAGAACCTGCCGCATTAAGCGCAATGACGGCAATAATCAAAAAGTGAAAGAGCCAGAGCAGCCCCCACCCGCACCGGGCCAGAATCACCCCCTTTTTATTCCCCATCCATTTATCCGGAAGAGGCCTTGTCAGCAAAGGCTCCATCCCCAGTAATTCAGCCAGGGGACAAAAGAAAATAAATACGTAAAAGGAAGCAGGCAGAGCGTATTTAATGGGAGAACAATCCCAATCACGAGCAAACGGCACGAATAAAATAACAGCCCAAAAAGCGATATAAACCGCAGTAAAAATACTGCTCCACAGCGAACCCTGCCGCCTCCATTTAACAGCAGCTTCAGATTCCAGAAAACATTTCTCCTCCATACTCAAGGAACCATCCAGTTAATAAAAATAACGCCCACTATAAAAAAGTGGAACAGCCAAAATAGAATAAAACTGCACCGGGCACCAAGAACGGCCTTTCCGTGCGCCATCCACTTATCAGGGAGAGCACGTCTCAGCAAGGGCGACATTCCGATCAATTCCGCCAGAGGGAAAACAGACAGGCTGGCATAGAAAAAAGAAAGCAGTATCGCATCCTTGACGGGCGTATACTTCCAATCAGGCATAATAGGCAACAAAAACAGAACACCCCAAAACGCCATATAGGCCCCGTCAACAAAGTACTCCCTAGAGCGTGTCGTCACAATAAAAACTTGACTAGGCTCTTGAAATAGAGAATAA
>CAZNVW010000232.1:0-2954 GCA_964576595.1 uncultured Verrucomicrobiales bacterium | reverse complement strand
GACCCCCTCGAAGGTGACGGCCGTGCTGCCGGTGACATTGCCTCCTCCCGCCGCGTAAATCCTGGCCCCGTCGGCAAAGGAGAGCGAGTTGCCCTTGAGCAGGACGCCTGCCGTGCCGCCGACCGTACCGCCGGCGGAGGAGCCGCCGTTCAGGACGGCTGTGGCCGAGAAGGCGCCGCTGTTTACCGTCAGCAGGGTATTGCCGGAAATGTCGATGGCGCCGGTACCGGCGGAAGAGGTTCTGAGGCTGCCCGCATAAATATTGCCCGCAAAAGTACCGCCATTCAGTGTAACAGAGCTGTTGCCTGTAATGTTAAAGGACGATCCCGAGTTTTCATTGCGATAGTTGCCGCCGACGATGTCATTGGCAAAGGAGACGGCATTGTCCGCATTAATAATAAGGGTGGTGTTTCCGGTAATGCCGCCATTACCGCCATTTGCTCCGAAAAGTGCACTTCCGCCATATATAGATTTGGCAAAAGATCCACTCAGTCCATTTACATTCAACGTGACATTTGTATTGCCCGTCAAATTGGCTCCTCCGGAAATGTTGGTCCATTTCCATGAACCACCGATCACCTGGCCTCCATTTGTCTGGATATTATTGATGGAGACATACGTATTGCCCCTGAGAGCAGGAGAGTCATTATCTCCTGTTCTTGCATATCCGACAATAACTCCGCCGACCTGGGCGTTGCCACCTACCGCCAGCCAAATGTCTCCTACAGTATTTCTGCCGTTCGCTCCGGCAGGTCCGCCAATCAGGGAGTCCGCCGTTGCGTTTCCGACTAGTTGGAGATGAATGTTTCCTGTGAAATTGTAATTGGCTATGGCCGGAAGTGCCCATCGGTTCCAGGTTCCGCCGCTGACTATGCCGAAGGAACCGCCTTCAACGCTCATGCTTATATCGCCATTAATGTCGCGGCCGCCTGCGTCACTGTTTGACCCGCCGAAGAGATTGATCTTGTTCGCGCTCCCCAATACTTTGACGGCCGTATTGGTTCTCCCGTCTGTGCCGACATAATTGTATGCATTGTCAAGAGCAAAGAAAATAGAGCTATTGGCGGCAGCAGTAGAAGAAGACGTGACTGCCCACGCGTCTCCGGGCGTTGCCGTTTGCCAGGTGATTTTGTTGGCGTCATCTACATCGGAGGTCAATATGGTGCCGGTCGCGTCCAGAGAATAGGTGAAGAGGCCGGAGGTCCATGAACCTCCCTTGGTCAGCGTCGTCGCTGCCGCCGCGTCTCCCCAGGCGGTGTACAGACTGATCTGCTCGAGGCTCGAAGAGAGAGTAATGGTCTTGGTGGTCAGAGCCCGGTCTCCCAGGGACTCGGAAATGGTCAGGAAGTCCAGGGTCGCCGAGGAAAGGCTGCTCGTGTCCAGAGTGGAGGAGGCTTTTGTCAGCCCGGCAAAACCTATTGTCAGACGGGAGCCGGCTGCCGCGTTCACGGCGGTAAAGGCGGTATCGCTCCCGAGCCACACGATGCGGGCCGTGTCCTGGAGAGTCAGAGTCCGGGCGGAGCTCCCGCCCAGGCCGGAGACAAGGGTGGAGGCCCCGGCCGCCGTCAGGTCGCCGTCAAAGGAGGCCATCGACGACGAGGAGAGATCCAGTACGCCCTTGCCCGATGTCTTGATCAAGCCGTTCCCCGTCATGGAGCCCTGTATCGTGATTTTGCGTCCCGTTGTGCCGTCCTTGGAGTCCGTCGTGTCAAATACGACGCCTCCGTCGCCTACTTCCATGCCGAGGGTGGAGCGCCAGTCGGCAAAGGCGCCGATAGTCGCCCCTCCCTGCACAGTGATCTTGTTGTCTGCCGCCGCATTGTGCACAAGGCCGTAATCGCCGAGATTCAGGCGGCCTCCGTTCATTTCCAGGCGGACGGTACTGTTCCCGTCCCCCTTGAGATTGATCCCCTTGAAAGTAGCCGTGCCGCTGCCCGAGATGCTCATGGTCACCTTCCGCGCGCCGTTTTGAACATGGGAAAAGACGGCGACCGCTTTTTCCCCGATGACCTGACCGCCCTGCAAGTCAAACAGAGCTTTCCCGTCCGTACCTGTGGCCCAGTGAGCCAGCAGCATGGCCGTAGTGCTGGGGTTCTCGTCATTGACTTCGCCGGTAATGCGGAGAGTCCCCCCCGTCTGCGTGTAGGTCGAAGAGCCTGACGCATCGCTCGTCATGCGGAAGCGATTCGTCGAGATATCGGCGCCGTCAGCCATTTGAACCGTCGCGCCAGAGTTGATGTACAACGAGTCAAAGGCCGCCTTGTTGGCAAAAATCGTGGTTCCGGCATTGGGTCTCATGGCCACCAGGGTGGAACCGAAGCTCCCCCAGTCAGAGGTGAATCTGATCGTGCCCGCCCCATTGCTGGCGATCACAGCTGATGCCGGAGCGGTCGAGAAGTTGATTGTCCCGCCAAACTCTCCCGTTGAACCCGCCGGCTTTTGGAAGATCAGTTGTCCCGCGCCTTGATAGTCAAGTTCACCCAAGAACTGACCGAATGACAGGTTGTGGTTGCCCTCTCCGGTCACAACCAGGCGTCCCGTGCTGTCGCTGCTCCATTTGGCCGAATAAATTTCGGAATTATTGAGAGTGAAAACAGCGTTATCCGCGAGCTTTATGATGAAATTCCGGTTGTCCTGTGTATTTTTTACGTCCAGGGCGTGAGAGCCGCCGGAGAAAACAAGCGTGCCCGGCCCATAAACGGACAGGCCATTTGTCAGTCCCAGCGAAATGTTTTTGAGCGTCAGGGAGGAGGCTGCATCAGCGATCTGGATGGCGCTGCTGCCGAGCTCGGGATTGAGCTGCAGCGTCCCGCCCCCCTGCAGGGTCAGGTTGCCGGACTGCAGGAAAAAGCCGCTGGTGACGCGGGTTTGTCCGCTTTGTATTTCCAGGGTGGAGTTGTTGGCTGCGATAATGCAGGCCTTCCACGCGGCGTCCACTCCGGCGGGCTTGCCCG
>CAZNVW010000231.1:0-2985 GCA_964576595.1 uncultured Verrucomicrobiales bacterium | reverse complement strand
TCCGGGGCCGAGCTGCCAGTTGTAGCGGGGGTGGTCTGTGAAGGAGCCGTACACGGACAGCTGCAGGTCGTCCCAGGTCGCCTTGAGGGCATCGGGCGCATTGCCGTACCGGCTGGCCGAGTAATCCATCAGCCAGTCGTTGACGTCTATTTTTTTGTGGCTCCAGCCGGCGTCGCTGCACAGTTCATAAATAACCTCATTGTTTTCGGTCCCTTCGGGGGCCATGCCGTAGCCTTCCAACCGGCCCTTGTTGGGGGAGTTGAGCGCTTCCAGCTGGCCGTTGGCGTAGAAGGAAAGGATGCCGGTCAGACCCGATTTGCCGCCCATATTGGGAATGGTGCTGTAAATCCACGGTTTGTTGTAGAACCCCTTGTGAAAGTCCCAGTTGCTGCCGTTGCGCCAGTAATTCATATTATAGTCAACCGCTTCGTCCAGCAGGAGCATTTTGTCATCCGGCACTTTGCTGAGCAGGGCCTGGAGCGTGGCCGGCTCCCATATGGCCCGCTGATAGCCGAACATCCACCCCTGCATGACCCAGACGGCGTCCGGATTGGCCGCCGCTATCGATTTGTAAAGTTTCTCCCCGTAGCTCGCCAGAAGATCATAGCGCTCTTTCGTCCCCTTGGGCGGGAAGGGCACCTCCATCTCATTGAAACTGTCGGCCAGATAATACCCCTGTTTGCCGAACTCCTTTTCCCATTCCTGAATAAACAGGGTGCCTATCCGCGAGAATAGCTCCTGACCCGGCGAGATCATCCAGTTTTTGAACCTGCCGCCCCAGTGAGTCTCTACCAAATGGGCATCCGGGAAAATCCGCTTTATGGATTGGGGGACAAAGCCGGCAAAACCCGGGCAGATGGGAGTCATGCCCAGATCCTTCATGCGCTTCAAAATTTTGTGCTGCAGGGCGATCTGGTCCTTGTGCCATTCGGCGGGGAGAGGGGCGTCTATACCGCTGATATTGCCCATGCGCATCCAGGGGAAATGGGCCGGGCCGACGAAGTATGCGGAGATTTCCTCATCCGTCAGGCCGAGCTTCTTCCATACGCGGGCGGAGATCGCCTCGTTGGCGACCAGGGCCAGGGGCATGTTGATGCCGTGCAGGGCCATCCAGTCGATTTCCTTTTGCCACTGCTCCCAGTCCCAGTAGGGGAGTGTATAGCCATAAGTTACGGGATTGTAATAGTAGTGGTAACGGAAGGGGGAGACGACCTTTTTGTTCCAGCCCTCGGGCACATTGACCGGCCATTGGAGACGGTTGCCGGTCCAGCTGTTGATACCCGCCTTTTGAGAGCGGATGAAGTCATAGAATCCCCGGCAGAGGGCGACTCCGCTGCTGCCTTTGACCTCGAGCTGATTGTTCTTCCAGATCGTTTCAAAAGTATCTTTGTTTTCCTCTTTTTCAGAAGGAGAGAGCGTTACGGCGATTTTTCCCTCTCCGGCGAAGCGTTTGATAACATTAAACGCTTCAGACTTTTCCGTTGGGGAAAGAGCATGTGCCGAACCGAGGAGACAACAAAGCAGGGTGAGGCATAAAAGATCGGTTTTCATCGTGTTTACCGGAAGTGTACGCTGTTTGGACGGGGAAAGTATCATTAAAAATAAAAAAGCGGCTTTATCCCCTTTCCTCTCTCAAAATCCGTTAGGGGCGGTGCATGCCGGAAGAGCCTGTAAATGGTCGATCGGAGCGTCTTTGAACAAAAGGAATGAAATTTTGATAAAACAGGAATAAAGTGAGCGTATTCATTTTATTCCTTTTTTATTATGCGCCTCTCTCTTTTTATTCTTGCGCTGGCCGTATCCTGCGCCTCTTTGCCTTCCGCCCTGTCCAGAACTTCCCATGACCTTGGCGGTCCCTGGAAGTTCTCGTTTGAGGGCGACCCCGCTCCTTCCGACGTGATCGTGCCGCACACCTGGAATGCGCGGGACGGGGCCGATGGCAGCGACGGCGCGGCGTCCGCCCTGTCCGTACAGGGGAATAGCTACAAAAGGGGGAAGGGGACTTATACCCGCGAGATGGAGCTGTCACCGGAAAAAGGCAAGCGGTATTTCCTGAGATTCGAGGGAGCCTCGATTGTGGCGGATGTGGAAGTCAACGACAGGAAGGCCGGCCGGCACGAGGGCGCATTTGGCGCGTTTTGCTTTGAAGTCACCGATTTGCTTGTTCCGGGGAAAAACAGGATAACGGTGACCGTTGACAATACATTTAACCGGGATATTTTGCCCCTGGGCGGGGATTTTTCCATGTTCGGGGGACTGTACAGACCGCTCGCGCTGATAGAGACGGATGACATTTGCATCAAACCCGATTATTTCGCCTCTCCCGGCGTGTTTGTTGCGCAAAAGGAATTGAATGAGAGAGAAGGCCATATCGAAGTGACAACCCTCCTTTCCGCCCGTAATTCGCCGGCGAAAAAGGGAGTCGTCTCCATACAGGTCAAGTCTCCCGAGGGCCGGGTAGTCGCCCGAAGCGAGGAAAAGCTGTATATTGCCCCGGGCGGAGAATGGAAAAACGTGCAGAAACTGGTAGTCAAAAATCCCCGCCTGTGGCAGGGCCGCTCCTCCCCCGCTCTCTACCAGGTAGTCGTTTCTCTTAAAACAGAGGAAGGACAGTCGGATGAAGTAAAACAGCCGTTGGGATTCCGTACCGTCTCCATAGACCCTGCCAAGGGATTTGTACTGAATGGCAAACCCATGCAGCTCAAGGGGGTGAACCGCCATCAGGACCGGGAAGGCAAAGGCTGGGCCGTATCGGCCCGGGACGAGGCCCAGGACATGAAGTACATGCTCGACATGGGTGTGGACGCGTTGCGGACGGCCCATTACCCACAGACGGAACACATGTATGATTTATGCGACAGGAACGGGCTGATTGTCTGGACCGAGGTTCCCGCTGTAGAAAAAGTGCGGGATACAATTCCGTTCCGGGAGAACATGAAACAACAGGCGATGGAGATTCTCCTGCAGCACGGGAACCATCCCAGC
>CAZNVW010000230.1:0-3017 GCA_964576595.1 uncultured Verrucomicrobiales bacterium | reverse complement strand
TTGACCTGCAGGTCGTACCACGAGCCTTGGTAGATCTCCTTGATTTTATTGCTGTTGCCATTGCACTAGCGAATTATGGCTCACTATCTGTCAAGCAAGAGGTTAAAACTTTTTTTGACATTGCTAAACAATGGCAACAAGAACAGTGCGAAGAAAAAAAAGGCCAGCTAGATAAGGATGCCATGAATCAACTGGACATTGTGCATAGCAAAATCATTGAAGATATTTGGGCACACCATGAATCTGTCTGATTGCACCATTGATGCTCTTTACGACTTTATCAGACAAAAGGACTCCCTATGCGCCTGACCTCCATGACCCTCAAAAACTTTAAAGGCATCGACGAGCGCGGCATACGCATCGACTTTGCGCCCATTACTATGCTCTTTGGCCCCAACAATGCGGGCAAGAGCACGGTCATGCAGGCTTTGCACCTGGCGCAAGAAGTGCTGTGCCATCCCCAGGCCGATTATGACAATGTGGATATGCGCGGTAAGGGCTTGGATTTGGGCACCTTTAAAGACTATGTGCACAAACACGATTGTAACCGTGATGTGCGCATTGGCCTCGAAATGATGGTACATGGTTTGCCCATCAGTGCGAAAGATTTAGCGCAGGAATTGGGGTATGGCTGGTACGAAGTCAACGAGTTACTTGACCCTGTGGAAAGCATTGGCGTTGATATTACTCTGCGCTGGAGTTGGCACTCCAATAAGCCCGAACTTGCTGAATACGCCGTGAGCATCAACAAACGCCCTCTCACCACCCTGCGCATCACTACAAGTGGCAGTAACATATTGGCAGACATAGACTTGTTTGATATTTCGGCTTTTTTTCCGCCAGAAAAGCGCACCAAGCTCCTTGAGGAAGCAGAAAAAGTGTGGGACCGCATCGGAAAAGAGCCAGAAGATTATGGCAATGAACTGCTCGACCTGAAAGATGCTGCACTGGAAGCCTTGCCCCCCTTATTTCGCCCTTTTGCTGACCAGCAACGCCTGATGGAAGGTATAACAGGCTCTGCCGAACTGGGTAGATTGGCAGCAGGTGAGCAGCGCACCATACGCTGCAATGCAGGCAGCTCCGTGATTTCACAGTGGGGTGACTGGTTGCCGCTGAGCTATGACGACATTGATCCTTACCATGACGTGGCTGTTGGTGAGGATGATTTTCAAAAAAATTGCGTCATGCTGCTGCAAAGTTTGTTGCTTGGTCCTGCAAGATGCATGCAGCGAGTTCTTAACGATCTTCTCTACATTGGCCCTCTGCGCTCTATCCCCGCGAGAGGGGCTTTCAGAGCGCAAAAGCCCTCTGCTGCGCGTTGGGCCGATGGCCTTGCCGCCTGGGACGCGCTGGCTACATTACCCGGCCCGCAAATTGCGGCCATTAACAAACACTTGCACGGGGAAGGCTCCTTGCAAACGGGGTACACTGTCTGCCGCAATCGCCTGTTGACTCTAGATGTAGATAACCCTCTTGTGCCCGCTCTGCGCAAGCTCGTGATGGACGATATTGACGAAGGGGCTTTGCCTTTGCTGCGAGACTTTCTTGCGCAGGCACCGGAAACTCGCCTGATGCTCCGCAACGAGGCGACCGGCGTGGAACTGGAACCGCACGATCTGGGGGTTGGCATATCTCAAGTCTTGCCCGTGGTAGTGGCGGCAACTACGGCCAAACGCGGCGCATTGGTTGCCATAGAGCAGCCGGAACTGCACATTCACCCTGCATGGCAAACGGCTCTGGGTGACGTGTTTATCAAAGCCATAGCAGAGCAAGACACCCCACCTATGTTTTTGCTTGAAACGCACAGCGAGCACTTGATGCTTCGCCTCTTGCGAAGAATACGCGAAAAGCATGAGGGGGAATTGCCAGAGGGATTTTCTGCGGTGCCCCCTGAAATAATTTCTGTTCTTTACGTCCAACCTGATGCAGACGAACGCACGGAGATAATACGCATCCCCGTGACGCCAGATGGCGACTTTGGGAAAAAATGGCCCAACGGTTTTTTTGCTGAGCGAGCAAAGGAGCTGTTTTGATGCTACGCGAGTTTGCAGTTGAGCCTGCTCTATTAGGCGATTGGCACAATTTTCATTACCTGCATGAAAAATTTGGTGTGCCACGGGCTCGTCTTATTTCTGAGTTTCCGAAAAAATGGCGCAGAATGGTTTATGAGGCGGCAGGAAATTTTTCAGAAAGACAACGGGCAATGCTTGAGGTGTGGCTTGCTGATAGGGAGTCATTTTTAGTGCCAAGCGGGCGGGCATATCCTTGCTCTGACGACTGGCTTCAAAGCGCAGAAACGGCACACGCCGAAAAACCGTTTCATGCAATGCTTGCCCGTGAAAATCCACGGGGACACCCCTCAGTCCTTTCGATGGATTGTTATTTTACCGAAAACCATCCATTGTTTAGCTGTGCACGAGAGTGTGCAATGCCCAAAAATGTTGACGGGTATATTGCAGTTACTCATTCTCTGTTACAATGCTCACGTGAGGTGATATTCGTTGACCCGTATTTTAAAGCTGTGCCCAAATGGGGAGAACCGCTTAGAGCAATGTTTAAGTGCATTGCTAAGGACATAACACTCCTTAGATATTGTATAGGTATTTCCCCTTCCGGTGAATCTCAAGAGTATCGTATTGATGAGTTACGAAAAAATCTTCCACGCTATATCCCTAAAGGACTTTCTCTTGAAGTTGTACTCCTTGATAAAAGTCTGGGGCGTGATACGCATAACCGTTTTATTTTGACTGAACGCGGGGGATTGAAGCTGCCTTGGGGACTTGATATGCTGGAAGGAGCGCCAGAAGATACTGTGAACATAATGGAAAAAGAAACACATCGTGCCAAGTTTACAGAATACAGCTCTCTTGTAGGTCACGCGATTGCAGAAAGACTTACCATAGTCGGGGAAGCACAAAGTTAAACCGGTTTTTATCGTTGAGGCTCCCATGAAAATGCCCACCTTTGATCAACTCATGCTCCCCACCCTCAAGGCTCTCGAATCCCTCGGCGGGTCT
>CAZNVW010000229.1:0-3190 GCA_964576595.1 uncultured Verrucomicrobiales bacterium | reverse complement strand
AGGGTCTGGGCGACCGCGTCGAAGGCCTCTCGCAGGAGGGCGAGGGGAGGGCGCACCTTGGAAGCGCCGTTGGCGAGCGCGATCACGGTGTCGTTGGTGCTCATGTCGCCGTCGATGGTGATGCGGTTGAAGGAGTGCTCCACGCAGTCGAGGGTTGCTTTTTGGAGCAGGTCTTTCGAGATTTTCGCGTCGGTGGTCATCAGGCAGATCATGGTCGCCATGCAGGGCGAGATCATGCCCGCGCCCTTGCAGCAGGCTCCGATGCGGATTTTGTGTTCGCCGAGGGTGAATTCGACGGCGATTTCCTTGGTTGTGGTGTCGCTGGTGATGATGGCGCTGGCGATGTCGTGCCCGGCCTCGTCGTTGAGCTCGACCATGAGTTCGGAGATTTTGGGCTCAATGCGCACCATGGGCAGGGGCAGGCCGATGACTCCGGTGGAGCAGATGCCGACTTCCGTCGGGCGCAGGTTCAGGTGGTCGGCGACGGCTTTTGTGATGGCGCGGGCGTTTTCAATGCCGCGCACGCCGGTGCAGGCGTTCGCATTGCCGCTGTTGGCGAATACGGCGCGAATGTTGCCCCGGCGGATGTTGGCCTGAGTCAGTTTCACGGGGGCGGCCTTGACGCGGTTTGTCGTGAAGGTGCCCGCAGAGGTGCAGGGTTCGACGGAGTAGAGGACGGCCATGTCGAGACGGGTGGCCGCGGGATTCTTGATGCCGCCGGAGACGGCATTTCCGACAAAGCCCTTCGGAGCGCAAACTCCTCCTGATATGTGGTTGAGAGTGGAAATCATGGCAGAAAAGACCGTCAAACGGTTCGATGGAGAGAAGTCTATCCTACTCAATCCGGCGTGAAAAGGGGGAATGTGAGATGAGCGGAAAAAAGGGGCGTTATTTTCGAGGAAGTAAAGAGATGTTCCTTTCTCTGGCGGAGAGGGGTTTGTGACTGTTTTTCGAGGATATTTTTCTTGAGCAGGAGGTGAAGGGTACGCAGAATCCGCTCATGTTTTACTCGCTGCCGACAAGGCGTTTTGTTTGGGTAGGGATGTGCTCCGTTTTTCTGGCGGCATTCATGTGTCCGGCAGACGCGGGAGACTGGCCTCTCCAGCTCAGGGGCGAGGGAGAACGCCGGGGGGAGAAGGCTTCCCTGAATTTGTTGATTGAGAACGATTATTTTGCCGGGCACGATCAGGATTACACCAACGGTTTTTCTCTGGGGTATTTGTCGGCGACGGAGGATCCGGAGGAGCTGTCCCTTCTCTCCAATATTACCGGGACGGTTCTGGGGGGAGGGTGCGCTGCGGACGGATGGTGCCGTTTTATGGAGATAGACAGGAGCCAGCGTATCGAGCATCAGTGGGGGGTGAGTCTTAATCAGCTCATGTTTACGCCCGAGTCCGATCCTTCGCTCACGGAGCCGCAGTACGGAGAGCATCCCTACGCGGCGTGGCTCTCCATCGGTCTGACGACGATGGTCAAGTCCGAGGATCGCAACAATGCCCTTGATTTGTATCTGGGCATGGTCGGGCCTGCCGCTCTGGGGCGGCCCACGCAGGATTTTGTGCACAGTATGATCGGCTCTCCCAAGTGGAAGGGCTGGGACAACCAGATCCCGAACGAGTTTGCCGTGCTCGTCAGTTTTGAGCGGAAGTATCGCATGAAGTGGATGGAGGCCCGGAGCGGCTCCGGCGCATGGCGGTCGGATGGGTACGCGGCGTGGAACGGGGATTTTGGCAATGTGTATATCCGGGGCGGGCTGAATGCCTATTTCCGCTATGGCTACAATATGCCCGCTCATTGTTCCTATTTGAGCTGGGAGCCGAATCATCACACGACCGCGCCGTTCTCCGGCATGCAGGAGCGTCTGGGCAACTGGAGTATTTACGGGTTTTGCGGGCTTCGGGGCAGGGTGGTTCTCTACGATATATTTTTGGACGGGACGATGTTCCGCAATTCTCCGGTGACGGTGGACAAGTATCCGGTTGTGGCCGATCTTTTTTTCGGCGGCTGTATTTCCTACAAGGACTGGGATGTTGTCTTCGGCTATACCCGGCGCACCAAGGAATATCACAGGCAGAATGAGCCCAACTGGATGGGGTCGGCGGCCGTCCGGGTGGCTTTTTGACGGGCCTGGTCCATTATTTGCTTGAGAATCGCGGGCGAGGCGGCCAGATTTTGCGCATGAAGCCGTTCTTCTGTTTTTCCGGGGCGGGAAGAGTGTTGTTGATCGCCTTGTCCGTTTTGCTCCTGTGGCCGGAACGAAGCCTGGGCGGAGGCATGAATTTCGCCGATGCGGAGAGAGGCGGGGCGAGCCGCGGCGAACGGGCTTCCCTGAGTCTGGCGGTCGAGAACGATTTGTTTTTTGGACGCGACGAGGACTATACCAGCGGTTGTTCGCTCGGGTATTTGTCTGCGACGGAGTCTCCCGATTCCTTGAGCTGGTGGTCGCGCACGGCGGGCCGTCTGCTGGGTGGGGGCGCCGCGTCTTCCGCCTGGGGAGACTTGCTGGGGATGGACGGGCGGCAGGAGCATCAATGGGGGCTCAGTATCAATCATCTGATGTTTACTCCCCAGTCCGACCGGGAGTGCCGGGAGCCTCTGCCCGGGGAGCGTTCCTATGCGGCCTGGCTGTCGGCGGGAGCTACGTCTCTGGTCAAAACCGGGGACAGGAGCCATACGCTTGATGTGTATCTGGGGGTGGTGGGGCCGTCGGCACTGGGGCATCAGGCCCAGGATGTCGTGCATAACGTGGTGGATTCTCCCAAGTGGAAGGGCTGGGATAATCAGATGCCGGACGAGTTTGCCCTGCAGATCAGTTTTGAGCGTAAATACAGGCTGGGATTTTTGGAGAGTACCGGTATGGGGGGAGGGCGCTCCGACGGGTACGCTTTCTGGAATGCCGATTTGGGCAATGTGTATATCCGGGGCGGCGCCGGACTTTATGCCCGGTACGGGTGGAATATGCCTGCCCGGTGCGCTTATGCCGGATGGCTGCCGAACGCCCATTATACGGCCCCCTTTGCCGGTATGCCCGACAGGGCGGGGGGATGGAGTTTTTATTTTTTCGGAGGTATCCGGGGACGCGCGGTCGCTCGTGACATTTTTCTCGACGGGCCGATGTTTCACCATGCGGTAGTGACTGTAGAAAAGTTTCCCGTCGTGGGAGACGTGTTTGCCGGGGCTTGCCTGGGCC
>CAZNVW010000228.1:0-3191 GCA_964576595.1 uncultured Verrucomicrobiales bacterium | reverse complement strand
GTTATACGGCCCGCGACATCACCCGCATGATCGAGCAGGGAGACGACCACTGGAAGTACTACGTCCCGGAAGTCGCCCATCGCTCCGCCCTGCACCTGTAACAAGCACTCCCGGCTCATGCTCAGGCGTTTTGACGACTTCATGCGCTTCGCCCTCTACGACGAGGCGGAGGGCTACTATACCCGGGGGCCCCTCCATGTAGGCAAGGCGGGAGACTTCTTCACCAGCGTCTCCGTCGGCGGCCTGTTCGGCCAGCTCCTGTGCCGCCGCTTCCTGCTCCTCTGGGAGTCCATGGGCCGCCCGTCTCCCTTTCTTATTACGGAGCTGGGAGCCAATGACGGGAGACTGGCCTCGGACATTCTGGACGAGGCGGAGAGACTCCAGCCCGAGTTCTCCGCCAGCCTCCGCTATACGCTTATAGAGCCCCTCTCCCGTCTGTGGGAAATCCAGAAAAAGACGACCCGGGGACGAGTCGAAATCGTCGAAAAGACGGAACAGGCTCCCAGAGGAAAAGGCGTCGTCTTCGGCAACGAACTCCTTGACGCCTTCCCGGTCAGAATGGCCGTCGTCCGTGAGGGGGAATGGCGGGAAAAATACGTCCGATCCACCCCCCGGCCTTCGGAGGAAGACCTCCTCGAGTGGGAAGAACGCCCCCTCCCCCCCCATGAGGGGCCGCCCGTCTCTGCGGCAGGACTGCCGGAGGGCTACACGACCGAATGGCAGGACGGCTACCCCGCCTTCTTCCGGGAAATAGCGCCTCTCCTCGACAAAGGACTGTTCCTCTTTATCGACTACGGAAGAAATACAGCCGACTATTACGCCCCGCACAGAACGGAGGGCACGCTCCGCACTTACTACCGTCATGAAAGAACCGACAATCCCCTGCTGCACCGGGGAGAGCAGGACATCACGGCAGACGTCGATTTCACCACGGCCGCCCGTTGCGCCGAAGCCGCCGGACTCTCCCCCCAGCTTTTTGTCGAGCAGGCTCACTGGCTGACCTCTCTCGCCCGCCCCTGGCTCCTTGAAATGGAGAAAAACCCGCCGCCCCCCGAAGAGTTCAGAAAACTGATGCGGCAATTCTCGACGCTCACCCATCCCCGGCAAATGGGCTGCCTTTTCCATGTACTGGAGCTGTCCTCCGGCTCCCCGCACCCCTTCCCGCTCATCGCGCCCAGAAACTGGCAAAAAGAGCTTTATGGAAAATAAACAGCCTGAAAAAAATGTTCTTTCCTTAATTTTCCTGAAAGAAAAGCTTTCTCCGCCTCGTTTAATAGGTTAATTAGGTCAAACATCCTTTTTTACAAAATAAATATGAGCGAATCTTCTACTTCACGTCGTCGTTTCCTTCAAGGTCTGGGTCTCGTCACCGGCGCCCTCGCCACGGGAGCCCTGGGTGTCAGCTGTACTCCCGCCAAATCTGAAGGAACCAAAACCGCGGGCAGCCCCACCAATATGGGCCCCGACTCCCATTTCCCAGCCCGCCCCGCAGGTTCCAAATACATGGGCGACTTCTGCGCCCCGAAACTCGATAAAGTCAAAATGGCCTTCATCGGCCTTGGCGAGCGCGGCTCCATGCACGCAGGACAGATCGCCACGATGAAAGATAACGTCGAAATCGTCGCTCTCTGCGACCTCTACCAGGACTGGGCCGACCGCAGCGCCCAGGACGTGGAACGGAAGACCGGCAAGCGTCCTCCCGTGTACACCAAGGGTCCGGAAGACTACAAGCGCATGCTGGTGGAAACCAAGCCCGACGCCGTCATTATCTCCACCCCCTGGAGCACCCACGCCCAGATGTGCATCGACTCCATGAATGCCGGAGCCCATGCGTTTGTCGAAGTACCGATCGCCACCACCATTAAGGACATGTGGCGCATCGTCGATACCTCCGAAAAAACGCAGAAGCACTGCATGATGATGGAGAACTGCAACTACGGCCGTGAAGAACTCTGCTTTCTCAACATGGTGAACCAGGGACTGATCGGAGACCTTCTCCATGGCGAAGCCGCCTACATCCACGAACTTCGTCCCCAGATGAAGCAGGTGGACCGAGGCACCGGCTCCTGGCGTACCTACGAATGGGCCAAGCGCGCGGGCAACCTGTACCCGACCCACGGCCTCGGCCCGGTCTCCCAGTACATGAACCTCGCCCGTACGGACGACATGTTCGCCCGCATGGTCTCCTTCGGCAGCCCCGCCCTCGGTCACCAGGCCTACGCCAAAAAGAACTTCCCGGCCGACCACAAGTGGAACAAACTTGACTTCAACGGCAACGACATCAATACCTCCATCATCAAAACCAAGCTGGGCCGCACCATCATGGTTCAGTGGGATGAAACGAGCCCCCGCCCGTACTCCCGCCACAACCTGATCCAGGGCACCCTCGGCACGCTGGCCGGCTACCCGACCCGCGCCGCCGGTGAAAAACTCGGTGACGGCAACTACCACAGCTGGATCGAAGGTCAAAAATTCGAAGACGAAATCTACGCCAAGTACGACCACCCGTTGTGGGTTCGCGTCGGCGACCTCGCCAAGAAAATGGGCGGTCACGGCGGTATGGACTACGTCATGCTGTTCCGTATCGTGGAAGCCCTCCAGAAAGGCCAGCCCGTCGACCAGAACGTCTATGAAGGTTGCCTCTGGTCCGCCGTCGGTCCGCTTTCCGAGCAGTCCATCGCCCAGGGCGGCATGCCTCAGGTATTCCCGGACTTCACCCGCGGCGGCTGGAAGACCACAAACCGTATGCCCATTATTTCCTAAAAGAAGTTCATCGCTTCCTCTCAAGAGGCTGTCTCACCGGGGTTATCCCCAGGAAGAGACAGCCTCTCTTTTTTTTGAGGGACAGCTCCGATCTTCCTATAAAACAAGAAACTATTCCCTCCGTTTTATCCCTCGTACAGGTTGCCCGCGCATTTGGCCCATTGTAGAATTCACGCGCCTTGTTTCCGTAAAAAAAGCCCGTCGATAACCGGCATTCCTCATACTCGCCCGGCGCCGTCTCCTGTCGCAGCCTCTGCCGCATCAGGAACACGACTCACAAAATTCCCTCGTTCGGAGGCACGATTTCCAACTCCGTCAGCCATCCGGCACGACTTTCGGAACGCAAACGCCTTCCCATAATGGACAGGCATAAAAAAAGGCCGGTCTCCCGAAGGAAACCGGCCCTGCAAGGATTATCCCCCTTAGAA
>CAZNVW010000227.1:0-3210 GCA_964576595.1 uncultured Verrucomicrobiales bacterium | reverse complement strand
GAATCGGAACCAGACTCTGAAAATTAAAGGGACACTAGAGGGTGGTCCTCTTGGGTTTACGGGCTTTAAAGGCGGAAGCCGGGGGGCGGAGGGGGGCGGGAGCGGCGGCGTCATTGCCGCATCGGGAGATGTAAAAGGCCAATTGATTATTGAAAATGTTTCCTTTGAAAATAATGAGGCTACTATTAAGTCTCTTCATTCTGGTGATGGGGGGCGTTATATCTCGACGAGACAACCGGCTTGACGGTCTCTCTGACAGATGTTTCGTTTAAGCGGAATATGGCCGCAGGTGTGGGGGGCGCCATTTGCGCCGAGGGGGAAGCTGCCTTGACGATCACGGCCGATAAGACGGATGTGGCGTTTGAGGGGAACCGTGCAAAATGGGCTTCATCGGGGCCGGGAATAGGGGATGATATTTACTTGGACGGGACTTTGACGCTTCTGGCCAAAGAGGGCAGGACTATCTCCTTTGACGGGGGGATACGGTCAGGTGTTCTTTTCGACTCGGGGCGTGTTCTTATTGGCGGAGACGGGTACGAGGGTGCGGTTGTCTTTGAGAAAAGCGCGATCAATAAGGAAATCCAATTCGAGCTCAACAGCGGATGGTTGGCATTCAAGTCCACGGAAAACTTGTATAGTCAGAATGATTACGGCACTTCACACAATGATCTCCTGATAAAAGGAGGAACTCTGGGTACCTCTGCGATCAAGGAGGGGGCATTATCGATGGGGAGTCTTTCTTTTGCCGGCTCTTCTGCATCCACTTTGCATTTTGGTCATTCTGCGGATTCGGTCGGCAGTTTGCTCGCCGAGACCGTTTCCGTAGGAGCCGGGGCGAAGGTAATCGTCAAGCTGGATGATATCGGCTCGTTGCAGGAGGGAGAAGGAAGTTATATTCTGATTTCCTCCGAATCGGCATGGCAGGGAGAGGGCGGTTTTTCCTCTTTTTCCCTTTCTGAGCGCCCCCTGTCATCCTTCCAATTATATGGTGAGGGCAATACTCTGTACTTGGTAGCGGCTTCACAGCCGGAGGAAGAAGGGGGGGATCGTCTGATCTGGAATGGGACCGACTCGGGCCATGCGTGGAATGACGGCGGGGCCGATAAGTTCTGGTTATTTGCAGAAGGCTCTCATGGGCCGGCGCCTTTCGTAATGGCAATTCCATAACGTTTTCGGACTCCGCGCAAAACAAGGATGTCGTTCTCACGACAAAAGTATGGTTTGCCGATATGACCGTGACGGGAACTGCCGGGGGTGCGAATGATTATCTCTTTACCTCGAATGGCGGTAAACTGGTAGGGAGCGGTACTCTGGAAAAATCCGGAGCAAATACCTTGACGGTAGAAAACGGGGTGATGACTTCCTCCTGGCTGGGAGCGGTAAACATTCAGGGCGGGACAGTCGTACTGCACGGAGCGAAAGGGGTGGAATTTTCCTCTCTGGCGATGGCCGACGGAACAAAATTATCCCTGACGGACACCGCCTCTCTGGAAATTCACGGGGCCTCTTCCGGGGTGGCGCGGTTGGGGTTGACTGGAGGCTCTTCTTTGACGGCTGGTGGAGATTTGACGATTTCAGCATTGGACGCAAACGCATTGTCCCTCACCGGGACTCTGTCCGATAATGGCGGCAACACGCTGACCTCCGCCGAAGGCGATATAACAGTCAAGGCGTCGTTGATCGGAGACGGCAACCGTCTCACTGCTCAAAACGGCACCGTTAATCTCAACGCCGAAGTCTCGGGGGCGGATTTGAAAGTCGCCGCCAGGGATCTGCTTATAGGCAAAGCCCTTATCACGAACGGGGGTAGTATTGCTGCCTCTAATGCGATGAGCGTCAACGCCGCCGCTGATTTGACCAACGTGAAGCTCACCGCCGCTCGCACGGACATCACTGGCAGCAACTCCCGCCTGATAGTGCGGAACGCCGGTGACTTCGGCTCGCTCGGCAATGTCAACGTCAGCCAGCAGGGCCGCTTGAGCCTGGCCGGTGCGACGGATGGCGCGAAGTCCGCGTTGACGGCAGGTCTCATTTCTGTCAGTGCCAACTCTGGCCTCAGCCTCGTCAATACGGCTCTGACGGGCAGCATTCAGGTCAATGCCGATACCAATACGCTGACGCTGGACAAGAGCTCCGTCAGCGGTGATGTGACTTTGTTGGGTACCCAAAACACGCTCACCATGTCAGATTCTTCCATTGAGGGGACATTGACGATGACGGGCGGCACATTCAACCTTCACGGCGCCAACACGGTTGAAACCCTTTTCCTGAACAGAGGCGCTCTTTCCTTGAGTTTGGGGGCAGGAGCCACTTTGGAAACAACAGGAGAAATCGGGACGGTGATTGCCGATAGCGGCGTTTATACGATTGAGGGGACTCATACGGGAGCTATCATGATCCTGGATGGCATCATCAATCTGGGAAGCTCGCATAATCCCGGTACCCTGGACGGAAATCTCGTCATGGCCTCCGGCTCTCTCAACTACAACAACGGAGGATCAATTCTTGCCCAAGGCAAGAGGATCACCTTGTCCGGAGAGGCGGGCTTCGCACGCAATATCAATGTCAACGCCGACTGGAATGCCTCCGGCAACACTCTTGCCGTTGATGCGAGCGGTACGATCAATCTGGGGAACGGCGGCTTGACGCTTGGATCCATCGCATCCGGGGCGGGCCGGCTCACTGTCAACGGCAGTCATGATCTGACGCTCAATGGAACAGGCGCTCACACAGGCGACATCGTTCTTAACGGCAGCGTCGATTTGACCGCCGGGGCGAAGGATGCCCTCGGTATCGAGGGCAAACTGATTGTCAACGGTAGCCATACGCTGACCGTGACAGGGGATCAGGCCAAGGATATCCTGCTGGAAAACAGGGATGATTCCCTTTCTCTTGTGAACGAAGGAGAGGTCACTCTTGGAGGATTCGTTGATTCTCACGGTAAGATGCTCAAGAGCGGCGCGGGCGATTTGACACTTGCAAAAGCGGCTATTGACTCGCTCGAAGCGACGGCCGGCGCCGTTATCGGTAAGGCGGGCGACAATTCGTTCGGAGATTTGGCGGCACAGGGCGGCAATATCACTCTGAATGCCGGAAACCGCCTCATGGACGGCTCGAATATCAGTGCGATCCAGGGGACTATTACGCTCAATGGCGTCAAGGCAACCAATGGCGGCGGTTTCCGGCATTCAGAGTGATATTGCCGCCCTG
>CAZNVW010000226.1:0-3242 GCA_964576595.1 uncultured Verrucomicrobiales bacterium | reverse complement strand
TCCTCCTCATTTGATCAGGCTTTGATGTTTTGTTTTCAGGGGCGATGAGTATATCACCATGATTGCACCGATGGTTAGACACCAGCGAGCTGCCCATGTAAATACTGTTATCGGCTATGTCAAGATCGTGAGCATAATCCACGCATTCCTTGCAGGTATCTGCGATGTGAACGACGTGACCTGTTAAGTGACCTTCGTGGTTAAATCTGATGCGAGACATGAGTATCCAAGAATGCGGATAAAGTCGACTGGCTTCGGTTCGCGTTATTCTTTCTGATAGTACAGGATATTCCATAACTTCCTCCTATTTATACCAATTAGCGTACTTCTCATTGAAAAACGAATTATCCCATTTGCCGCTTTTACTATCCCATTGAGTCACCCAATGGGACGTCCAGTCGCATGGGAAGTATGGGTCTGGGCGATACATTTGCACAGTCCACGGCATCAAAAAATCTCTCACACGCCCGTATACGATACCAAATGGTGGCTTATCTTGGATGCAAAATTCACTATAAACTGTATCCAAAGCTGAATACTGAGTAAGAAAGCAACTAAAGTCGCTCAGAGTCACGCCCAGTAAGCCTTTGTCTATGTCGGATAGCAGTATCTCTCCAGAAAAAGTAAGTTGATAGAGAGACCACAAGCAATCTGTACCCACGGGCGTCATGCGCGAAGTGCGAATGATCAAGTTAACTATCGCCGCAATAGTCCACATGTCACTCATAATGATCATCTCTTTCCTTGAAATATTGCATGGCAAGGGGAACGAGTGACTGAATGGTCGCTAAAGTTATTCCATACCGTTCGGCGAGCGGAAATATCTCGGAAACTTGGTGGTGGTCGAAGAAATCATCAAGAGACTCAAACAAAACCCTGTCTTTTGCATCTGAGTCTATAAGCTCCAATATGGTTCTGCACTCGTCCGTTACATGAATACCTTCCACCAAAACGGTGTGGGTAAGGTCGAGGTCATCGACAGGGATAGCTTTTACATAGTATGAGCTAATAGCCCCATAATGCTTGGGAACGTAAAACATCAACGGCAGGCCATCTACCGACTCACACATGCGCAGGACTGCGGCAGCCGTATCCCTACAAATCACGACCTCATCAATGATATGCGGAAACAAAGCTCGGATTGTTTCGGTTAAGGTCTTCATTGTTATCACCGTCGGGTAATTCAGTTACGTATAAGTTTCGCTTCAGAAACTCTGATATAGGAGCAGGTTCTTCCTCAAAGTCGATAACGTAGTGCAGTTCAGGCAGGATGTACTCAGCATTAAAAACCCACTCGGGCGGCTCTGCGTCTGTCTGATTGTAGGCGTACTCGACCAATCCTGCGATATACGCCTGATATATCAGTAACATCAGTGGGTAATCATCTATCAGCTTCTGCGCGATAGAAGCCATCACCGCTAAGTCAGGCTCGGATAGCAGATACTTACCAAGCTGTCTCCAAATATCGCATATTGCATTGGTATCAGTCTCATCACCCTCACACATGCAGGACACAAGCTGCATGATGGTCAGATGCATGTGGCTGTCATCATCGACGTCATCGCTGTCGTCGCGGCAACGGTCGGGGTCTATAAACATAGACCAGTTGCCAAAGTGATTCCACCACACCATGTCTTCTATCTCATTTCTATCACCGCCAGCTTGCCGCTGAGAACCAATGATAAAAGGTGCAAGAAAATCCCTGATGCGAGCATAGAAGTCCACGAAGGGAGTAAGGTCGTACATCACGAAGCGAATGAATACCTTGTTTAGGGAAGAGGTATCGGTAAGAAACTGACGGAAGTCTCCGAAAGTCGTGGTATCATCAATACCCATGCGCGATAGCCTTATATCCGCTAACTTAGTTAGACGATATAAATGATACACATGTATCATCATCTCTTTTGGCTTACAGTCATGGGATATAGCCTGTATCAGAGACAGGCACAGTGCGTCTGGGGTCAGTGTCTTTAGCATGAGTACATCGCCTCCTCTCGCCTCTTAACGTCTGGAATCAGCTTATCCAACAAACCGCCAGACACGCCGAAGCGACTGGCTGTATCATACAAACACCTGAGGTTGGTATGTTGCTTGACGTACTCGCCAATGATTTGATAGATGACATGCACTGAGCTATGATGCTTAATCAGCTCCACAATCGTCCGCTCTGCCGATGTAACGGCAACGTCATCGACAATAACAATATCGGCAGTATCCATCTCCTTGAGGGAGATAGGCTTAATGATACTCGACTCGATCACCTCGATATCAGTCGGGACATAAAACTGTATCGACTGTTCCTTGTAGTAATAACCATGTATCGCTGCGGCCGTCTGCTGGCAGATGACGATGTTTTGATAGGCATCAGGCAGCAGTAACCTCACGACCTCCGTTGGTTTATAATACTCGACAGGAGCAAAGCGGGGCGGTATATGCTCGCCAGTGTCAGGTAGGTCAAGACCAAGGCCGAGCCGTGAGCCGTAAGCGATAAACGGCTGGACGTAGGTCTTAACTACGTCATACACATCCCCAAAAGCTGGGGCAGGCTGGGGTACGGGAGCGGTGGCATAAGCCGCCTCAAGTTCTTCTTTGGAGCCGAGAAAGAAGTCGAAATCTCCGACAAACAAGTCCAGCTCGTCTATAGTTTTCTTTAGCTCCTCAACTGTGTGCTCTCCTTCTGTTGCAGTCTGATACACACCCCATAACAAATCTACATTTGGGGTGCTAAGGTTGGAAAGACCATAAATCAAAGTTGCGGATAAAAAACGAGATGCAGTCATCATTTAGCCTCCTTCAGTTATGGTACTATAACTTCGTAAGTGAGAATTGTCAAGGCCGAATGCAGAACGATAGTCGAGGGGTATGATATGACTCCGTCTCGATGATGCCTCCTGACAAACGCAAGTGGCTCATGCCGTGAAACTGGAATTGGTCTACATTCTAAAAATAGGCGACTTGTTGACAAAAGTGATTTAATTGTTGACAAGTTTGATTTTCTTGTTGACAAAAGTGCATCGCTTGTTGACTAAAGTTATTTTCTTGTTGACAAAAGTGATTTAATTGTTGACAAACTTTATTTTCTTGTTGACAAAACACATTTTCTTGTTGACAAAAGTACATCGATTATTGACGGGGAATACATTTGCTTTACAGGCACAGTCTCTAACAAGCCTGAGTAAAAGGCGGTGGCAATTGGAAATAGGCCTTAGTCGTTCCCTGGACTGTCTTATTCGAGATAATTA
>CAZNVW010000225.1:0-3251 GCA_964576595.1 uncultured Verrucomicrobiales bacterium | reverse complement strand
GGACGGGTCTGGGCTTTGATGATCTGCTGGAAACCCTTGATTGGCGTGCTTTGTAGATGAGACCCGCAGGAAAAAGCAGGGGATAAGACCTCTTGTCTTTCCAGAGCAGGTTTTTTATTGTAAACAAGCGCAATGCGGTTTCTTTTTTTCTGCCTTTCCCTTCTTTTTCTGACCGGATGCGGTTCTGCAAACCGTTATCTGGAAGGGCAGACCTGCCCCAGGGCCTACAACCCTCTGGAAGACCGCCCCTACGTCGTGGGCTGGGTAGATGGCAATCCGGTGAAACTTGCCGTGGATACGGGCGCCGCTCAGGAAACACTCCTGTTTGCCGACTCAGCCGAGAGACTGGGCGGTCGCGTGCGGGGAAGGGGAGACATAAAAACCTCCAATTTGCGTGTTGTCGTTTATGATGGACAACCGGAAAACGGTGAAAGACAGGCCGTAGTAGCCGTCCCTCATGCGGCTTTTTCCGGCCTGATGGGATGGCCCATGATTCGCCGGTTTGTCTGGCATCTCGACTTTCCCCGGGGAGAGCATGAATTTGTCAGCTCCGTTCCCTTCCTGGTACGCAACGGGCAGTTTTCGATGAAATTGAAACCTGATGCTGAAGTCGCCACACTGGCGGACAAAAACGGGCATCACGTCGTGCTGGACACGGGCGCGCCGTATGGGATCTATTTGAACGAATCGCACTGGCGGGAATGGAAAAGGGAGAACCCCTACGCCTTTATTACCCTTTATCAGGGGTACAGCCCCGCCTCGGGAGGCGCGTACGTCCGGGAATGTGCGCGAGCCGAGTCCTATACCGTCAATGGCCTGGAGTTCAAAAATATCATCATTGCCGAATCCTTTGTTGACAAAGACGTGCTGGGAGTGGAGCAGGACATCGATATCGTGATTGGCCTGGATGCTCTCAAATCGCGGGAACTGTGGCTGGACGGCCCCGGAAACCGCCTGTATTTCGGCGCGTCGAAGAGCAAGCAGGGAGACCCTGCGCCGCTTAATCTGGTCGGGGTAGCCTTTACCCTCCAAAGTGAAGACGCCCGCCGCCCCGTTTACGAACTGACGGTGCTGGAGAACTCGGTAGCGTGGAACAGCGGTCTGCGCACCGGAGACCGGCTCGTCTCCCTTAACCTGCAGAAATATCCCGATGCCGCCCTGATCGACTACTTGACGACACAACCGGGAGTAAAAGCGGGTATCGTCGTCTCGCGCAAGGGCAAAATCCGCCGCTTTAAATGGACGGTCCCGACAGAAGAATCCTTGCAAAAAACGCCGCCTGCAGATAACGGAAACGGATGGATGGGGCTCCTGTCCGGATGGCCCGACGACTCGAATAAGACGGCGGAGCCTCTGCCGTCGCCGCTGAGCCCCGTATCTCCGGATGGCTCTCCCCTCCCGGATACGCTCTCTCCGCTCCCTTCTGGACAGGACTCCGGAATATCTCCGTCACCTCTTACCCCGACTCTATAGACCATGCCCGGCAGTAAAGAAAAAATCCCGACAAACCTTCAAAAAAAGACCTTCTGGTTCGCCGTCACGGGGGTGTCGGGCACTATCATCGTCGCTCTCGTCCTCGCGCTGGTGTGGATAATGGCTCTCACCCTGGGGTACTTGCAGCAGGTACTCCTGCCGATTGCCATAGCGGGCATCCTCGCCTACCTTCTGGAGCCTATCGTTTCCTGGCTGGAACGCCGCAAAATAAACCGGACGCTGTGCGTCTCCATGGTTCTCGTGGCCTTTCTGTCCCTGCTGACCCTCTTCTTTGTCTCCATCGTTCCGCCCATTATCAACCAGACGAATGACATCATCAACAACAGGGAGCGAATACTGGACAGAAGCACCCAGTTTTTTGAACAAACCCTCAAGAATCCGGTGATCGTGAAAATGGTCGATCACTATTACGAGGAAAGTTTGAAAACCTCTCTCCAGCTGGAGAAAAAACCAGGCAGCCCCCTGGCCAATGCCATCAGCTCCTTTGTCATCGGAGAAGAAAAGGCAAGCTCATCTGCTGCTCCATCCGACGGTTCCATTCTCCCCAGACAACAGTCGTCCGGCGGCAAGCTGCGTGCGGATGCGCCGCCGTCTCCCGCTGTGGAGCGGGGGCTGGATACCAAGACAAAACTCGTTCGCGCGCTGGAAAACAACTCAGCCGCCTATGTCCAGATACTCATGAACTGGTTCTCGTCCGGACGGGAAGTCCTCTCCGGCGGACTGGCCTGGATTGTTGGCATCGTGCTGGTGCCTATCTTTGTCTTTGTCTTCCTGAAAGACAGCGCGAGCATCGCCCAGAGATGGACAGACATCCTGCCGCTGAGAGCCTCCCGATTCAAGGAAGAAGTTGTCGAAACCCTGACCGAAATCAACGTTTATCTCATCGCCTTTTTCCGGGGACAAATGATCGTCAGCCTGATCGACGGACTGTTGATCGGCGTTTCCCTGTGGATACTCGGCATGCCCTATGCCTTTATCATCGGCGCGGCAGTCGGCGTGCTGGGAATTATCCCGTATATCGGCATCTTTTCGGTCTTTGTCCCTACGCTGCTGCTCTCGTGGTTCGTTTGGCACGACTGGCAGCACCTGGTGTGGGTCAGCGTCATCTTCCTCGCCTGCAACCAGTTTGACAGCTGGTTCATCCAGCCTAAAATCGTCGGCAATGCCGTCGGCCTGCATGAAGTCACCGTTATCTTCTCGGTCATCTTCTGGTCGTTTATCTTTGGCGGCGTCGTCGGAGCGTTGCTTGCCGTGCCTCTGACGGCCTCCGTCAAAGTTATCTTCCAGCGCTATGTGTGGATGAACTTCCAATCCCGGCGAACGAAACCGGCAGAATCCCACCTCCCCTTGCCGGAGGGCTCTGCCTGAATCGCTCTGGAGCATAGTTGCCTTTGGAAAAGAGACGTGTTACCCTATTTGCAGGGCGGAAGCCCTTCCCGGGTTTGCTAACCTGAAGCTGTTTGTAGAATATGGAATTATTCCATTTGTTTTACAAAACGCTTTTTATCAGCTATTTGAAATCATTTTTTAAGAAAAAATAAGAAGCGCAAATTTTGCCCCAAAGGACAGGTTTGCGCTTTTTGCTCTGAATGCGTTGATTATCAATGGATAAATTCGGGGCTGTCGCACTCCGCACGGAGTGCGTGGATTGAAACTTTCCGGCGTAGCGGTTACAGCTATTCTGGTACTGGTCGCACTCCGCACGGAGTGCGTGGATTGAAACGCCGTATTTCGCCCTCGTTACGAGTCGGTCATGA
>CAZNVW010000224.1:0-3275 GCA_964576595.1 uncultured Verrucomicrobiales bacterium | reverse complement strand
CAGGGCTTTCAGGAAGCCTTCCGCGGTTGGCTCCGCTCCCATGGCCCGGGCCATGTCGGCGAGGCGGTCGCCTGCGCTTTGGGCAAAGTGTTTGAAATAGGCGAGGGAGACCATAATGAGTCCTGCGCCGTGGGGCAGGTCGGGATGGTTCGCGCTCAAGGCGTGCTCCAGAGCGTGCTCCGAGGTGCAGCAGGAGGTGGATTCGACGATGCCTGAGAGGGTGTTGGCGAGCGCGACATCAGCGCGGGCATCGATGTTGCCGGGTTCACGAATGGCCGTCGGCAGGCTTTTGGCGACGAGTTCGACCGCCTTGAGGGCATGCATGTCGCTGATGGGAGAGGCGATGTTGGCAATGTAGCCTTCCGCCGAGTGGAAGAAGGCGTCAAAGCCCTGATAGGCGGTGAGGTGTGCCGGTACGGAGACCATGAGTTCCGGGTCGACGATGGAGAGGGCCGGGAAGGTAGCATCGCAGCCAAAGCCTATTTTTTCCTGGGTATCGGATTTGGTGATAACGGTCCAGGGGTCGGCTTCCGTTCCCGTGCCTGCGGTGGTGGTGATGCAGACGATGGGCAGGGCTCCATTCAGTACGGGTTGGGCTTTTCCGGTACCGCCGGAGATGTAGTCCCAGTAGTGGCCGGGGTTTTTGCTCATGACGGCGATGCTTTTCGCCGAGTCCATGCTTGAGCCGCCGCCGAGTCCGACGACGAAGTCACAATTTTCCAGCCGGGCCAGTGCCGCGCCTTCCATGACGTGTTCGACGATGGGATTGGGCTGGATTTTGTCAAAGACGACGGATGCGATGCCGTTTTCGGCGAGCAGTGAGATGACGCGGTCAAGATAGCCGAGTTTGCGGACAGAGGTGCCGCCGATAACGATCAGGGCTTTTTTGCCCGGGAGAGCAGTGGTTGCGAGCTGGTTCAGCGAGCCGGGGCCGAAGAGGATATTCGTGGGGACGTAAAAGCGATAGTTCTTGTTCATGGTATGGTGGTCAGGGTGCCTTTTGGGAGAGGACAAGTCAAGTTCGCGGCGGGTTCTATTTTAGGGTGTTCATCAGAGAGGGTTTTGCCTATACTCGTTTTCGATGGGGATGACCGATTATCATACGCACACGCCGCTTTGCCGCCATGCCGAGGGGACGCCGGAGGAGTTTGTCGAGTCCGCGGCTCGTGTCGGGCTGACGGAGTACGGGATAGCCGATCACGCGCCTATGCCGGAGGAGCCGTTTGATGACTGGAGGATGTGCCGCGCCGAGTTGCCCTTGTATTTTGAATGGGTAGAGGCGGCCAGGTCCGCCGCTCCCGAGGGGCTGGCGGTAAAGGTCGGTCTGGAGTGCGACTGGATGGCGGGGCTGGAGGACTGGACCGGGGAGCTGGCCTCCCTGCATGAGTGGGATTATTTGATTGGCTCCGTGCATTATTTGGGCGGCAAGTGGGATTTTGACAATCCTCTTTGGATTCCTCGCTGGGAAAGGGTGGATGTCGAGGAGGTCTGGACGGATTACTGGAAAGCGTTTGCCTCGATGGCCCGCTCCGGCTTGTTTGATATTGTCGGCCATGCCGATTTGATCAAGAAGTTCGGCTTTGTGCCGAAGGGAGATTTGAGACGTTTCTACGAACCAGCAGTCGAGGCGCTGAGGGATTCGGGGGTTGTATTGGAGATCAATACGGCAGGCTGGTATAAGCCCTGTGCCGAGGCGTATCCCTCTTTGTCTTTTCTCCAAATGGCCCGCGAGGGCGGGGTGCCGCTGGTGATTAATTCGGACGCGCACGCGCCCGCGGAGCTTGGCCGGGATTTTGGCCGCGCGCGGGAGCTGGCTCGTGAGGCGGGTTATACGGAGACTGTTTCTTTTACTCGCCGCCAAAGGTCGTTTTTACCTTTATAGGAAGAGGCGATGTTGTCTCAAAAAAGAGGCGTCCGGTATAAAATTTTATAGGTTTGGCTTCTGAGAGACGCTGATGAGGCGGGTTTGGGGGCCTGTGACGCGGAAATGGAGCCAGAGGGTGTTTTCCGGCATCCAGTCGGGGAATTTGTTGGCCCATTCGACGGCAATGGCTCCGGGAGTATCCAGGTATTCATCCCAGCCGATGGCGTCCAGTTCCGCTCCGGAGTTGAGGCGGTAGAGGTCGAAGTGGAACAGGGGGAGACGCCCTCCATGGTATTCATGAACAAGGGGAAAGGTGGGGCTGCTAACGGGGGCGCCGCACGCGACGCCTTCTGCGAGACCCTTGACAAAGTGGGTTTTTCCCGCGCCGAGGTCTCCGATCAGGGCCAGTGCGTCAAAGGCTTCCAGGGCTTGGCCAAAGCGTTTTCCTAAGGCGGTCATTTCCTCCGGGGAAGAGAGGGAAAAGGGGGCTTCAAACAAAATTTTATCGTTCTTTTTCATGTAATTGAGAAATTTCACTTGCGTGTGTGAATAAACTGTGGTTAATTGCCTGCCCCGTTCTACGGGATAACAACAGTTTCAGCACATGGCATACGCAGTTTTTAAATCAGGCGGTCAGCAATATCGCGCACAGCAGGGGGATCAGCTTTCGGTTGACCACCTTGGCTCTCTTGAGGAAGGCGCTGAAGCTACCTTCGGCGACATTCTTTTGATTGAAAACGACGGAAAGGTCAAGGTCGGAACTCCTTTTGTCGAAGGCGCCTCCATCACCGTCAAAGTTCTCAGCCATTCCCGCGCCAAGAAGGTGATCGCCTTCAAATTCAAGCGCCGTAAAGGTTTCCACAAGAAGAAGGGCTTCCGCCGTTCTCTTACCAACATCGAGATCGTTTCGATCAACGGTTAATCTCCCGAACTCCAACCAGATTATTTCGATATGGCCCACAAGAAAGGTCAAGGTTCCGTCAAGAACGGCCGCGATTCAAGAAGCAAGCGCCTCGGCGTGAAGAAGTTCGGCGATCAGAAGGTGATCCCCGGCAACATCATCATCCGCCAGCGCGGTACCAAATGGCACCCCGGCCTCAATGTAGGCATGGGACGTGACTTCACCATCTTCTCTCTGGTAGAAGGACGTGTGTTCTTCGACCGCGAAGGACGTCGCGTGAATGTCGCTGAAGCCGAAGTGGCTCAGTAAGAGTCCTCCTGGATATTATTTCGTTCTGTTTTTGCGCCTCCCGTAACAGGGAGGCGTTTTCTTTTGTCGGGAAAGTCAAAGATATGTTCTTCTGAGGAAGAGAAATGTGTAGAACGCAAAAATGTTGCTGAGAGGTTTACTCTTAGCTAGAGCGTGTCGTCACAATATTTTCAACCAGAGGAATAAACATCTAATTTGAAC
>CAZNVW010000223.1:0-3286 GCA_964576595.1 uncultured Verrucomicrobiales bacterium | reverse complement strand
AGAGGGAGGCGGAATGTGTTTGATCTTTTATTGGCGCCCCATAGAGTGACGGCATGAAGATACCGGTAGTCAATGGCATGTCCGTGGAAAATCCTGAGCTCTTGAAGCAGGAGGACGGGCAGAAGAAACTTGCCAAAATGATTGAAAAATGGACCGGAGAGAAGCATAGCGCGGAAACGCCTATTCCCGGTCTCGTTCTACATCAATGGCCTACTCCGACGGAGCCGACCAGCTACATGTTCACTCCCCATCTTTGCCTGATTGCACAAGGCGTCAAGCGCATCCTGCTTGGGGAGGAGGCGTATGTGTACGATGCGCACAGTTTTGTGGTTTCCTCCGTCGAGCTCCCTGTTATTTCGCAGGTTCTGGAGGCCAGTCCGGAAAAGCCCTATCTGGGGCTGACGCTGGAGCTTGATTTGAAGGAGATTTCCCGGCTGATGCTTCATGGGGAGCTGCCTTCCGACGCCTCCGGTCCGACAGGCCGGGGGATTGGCGTCGGCAAGCTCCCCCCCTCCCTGCTCAACGCCGTCGAACGTTTGCTCGAGCTGCTGGATTCTCCCGCGGAGATCCCCCTCTTTCTGCCCCTGATACGGCAGGAGATTTATTATCGTCTGCTGATGAACGATCACGGCGACAGGCTGAGGCAGATGGTACGAGCCGAGAGCCGCAGCTGGCAGATTGCCCGCGCGATTGACTGGTTGAAGGCAAATTTCGACCAGCCTCTCAGTATCAATGAGCTGGCCAGGTACGCCGGGATGAGCCCCTCGGGCTTTCATCAGCACTTCCGCGCGTTGACGGCTATCAGTCCTTTGCAGTTTCAGAAGAGGATACGCCTCAATGAGGCCCGCCGCCTGATGCTTTTGGAGAGTATGGATGCGGGGACCGCTTCATTCCGGGTGGGGTATGAGAGTCCCACACAGTTCAACCGGGAGTACAAGCGCATGTTCGGCAACCCTCCCCGTGCGGATATTAAAAATCTGCAAACGGTGGAACCGGTCAAATAATTGCCTTGAGACGGGCCGGGAGTGTAGGGTAGGCTGTAAAGCCTGATGCAAAAGACATTTATCCTGGCTTCCCTGTTCGGCGTCGGCTCTCTTTTATCGACGGCCTTCGCTGTGGCTCCTCTGGTTTATCCCAAGCCTCAGAGCGCGAATTTTACCGGGCAGTATATCAAGGTTCCCGAGCTTGTTGTGGTGACGCGGGGGGCCACTGCGGAATCCGCCCCATCGTGGGAGGGGAAGAAGTCGGCCAAGTTTGACGCCGGCGACTTGCTGGCGGGCGTGCCGGAGAAGTCCGGCGCCTACAGGATCATCGTCAAGCCCGAGTTCGCCGCCATTGCCGCGCACGACGCCCGGGGCGTGTTTTACGCCAAGCAGACCCTCTCCCAGATGTTGAAGGGGGTGGATGGCGCCCTGAATGCGCAGAAGGACCCCTGGCCGGACAAGACGCCCGCCCAGGTCGCGGCCATGGGAGAGCTGGCCGAGGGCGTGGTCGTGGACTGGCCGGATATTGAGAACCGGGGTACGGTGGAGGGCTTTTACGGCACGCCCTGGAGTCACGAGGCGCGGAAGCGCCAGATCGAGTTTTACGGGCGCAACAAGATGAATACCTACATCTACGGCCCCAAGGACGACAAATACCACTCGGCCCAGTGGCGTCTGCCCTATCCCGAGAAGGAGGCCGCCCAGATCAGGGAACTGGTGGATGTCGCCAAAAAGAATCATGTGGATTTTGTCTGGGCCATTCACCCCGGCGGCTCCATCAAGTGGACGGATGAGGACATGCACAACGTCATCAAAAAATTTGAGTTGATGTACGATATGGGAGTGCGCTCGTTCTCCGTCTTTTTCGACGACATCGGCGGCGAGGGCGCGCGCGGCGAGAAGCAGTCCGAGCTTTTGAACATGATTCAGAAGGAGTTTGTCCAGCAAAAGAAGGATGTGACCCGTCTGGTCATGTGCCCCACCCAGTATAATAAAAGCTGGTCGAGCGGCTCCTATCTGAATGATCTGGGGACAACTCTCGACCCCTCCATTCATGTGATGTGGACGGGTAATTCCGTGGTGCACGATATTACGCAGGAGGGGCAGGAGTGGATTATGGATCAGATCAAGCGGCCCTCCTATGTATGGTGGAACTTCCCGGTGACGGATTATGTCGGCAATCATCTTTTGCTGGGCCGCGTGTACGGTCTGACTCAGGAAGACCGGGCCAAGGATGTGATGAGCGGATTTGTCTCCAACCCGATGGACAAGCCCGAGGCCTCCAAGATCGCCCTGTTCGGCGTGGCCGATTACGCGTGGAATATCAAGGGCTTTGACTCCGACCCGTCCTGGAAGGAAGGTATCAGACGGTTGTTCCCGAAGTGCGCCGAAGCGGTGCAGGTGTTTGCCGATCACAACTCCGATATTGGCCCCAGCGGTCATGGCTATCGCCGGGAGGAATCCGTAGAGATTGCCCCGGCCGCCACGCGGGCACTTGACGCCGTCAAGGCGGGCAAGCCCCTCTCCGCCGAGGATGCGGCCGCTCTGGCCCGGGTCTATGAAGCCATAGCGCGCGCGCCTCAGGCCATCATGGCCGCGACCGAAGGGGAGAATCCCGATTTCCTGCGCGAGACCGACGGCTGGCTCCGCGCATTCGAGCAACTGGGCCGTGCCGGGCTGAATGCCCTCCAGTCGATGGACAAGGGAGACGCTGCCAGGGTGGTCGCCGCCGTGTCCGCTCTCGACGAGATGGAACGACAGGGGGTGCACATTGAGGGCAATGGGACGAAGCGGAATGTCGAGACGGGTACTCTGCTGATGACGCCTCTGGCCAGAGCCATGGTGAGAGAGCAGGCGGCGCAGTTGTACTCCAGCCTCTCCGGGCGGCCCGCGATGAAACCCGAGTTTCTGGTGGAAGGCGGGAGCCGGGACGGCGCGGAAAAGGCGATGGATTCGAATCCGGGGACATTTTGGCATTCCGGTTCCTATCAAAAGGCGGGCGACTGGTACGGTCTCGATTACGGCGCTCCGGTGCCGCTCAAGACGGTCTCCCTGCTGATGGGGCGCGGCGACGGAGACGCCGACTATGTGCAGAAGGGCCAGCTTGAGGCCTCCCGCGACCTGGTGAAATGGGTGCCCCTCGGCGCGCCGACGGAAGGCCGTCAGGTTGTCTGGAAGTCCAAGACTCCCGTACAGGCCCGCGCGTTGCGCTACCGCGTGATCGAGCCGAAGCATGTGAATCCCGACGGCTCCGGCAATACGGTCTGGACGGCTATCCGCGAGTTCTCCGTCAATTCCATCCT
>CAZNVW010000222.1:0-3289 GCA_964576595.1 uncultured Verrucomicrobiales bacterium | reverse complement strand
TGACTCACCGGGCGCGGCACACGGGAATGATTGACAGGGAGAGGCGAGTGGATTAACGTCAAATTATGAGCGAACAACTATGTTCAGCGTGTTCTCAAGCTTATTCTGTGCCGGAAGAGGCGTCTGGCAAGTCAGAATCAAACTGCCCTCATTGCGGAGTGAGAATTCGCATTCTCACGGGCGAGGAGGTAAGAGGTGGAATGACAAGATTTGAACATGCAAAAAAGGAGCGCACTAAACGTCCAGCTCTGGTTCGTTGCTGGGGAATTGCTGGAATTATATTTTTCTTAGGTGCGCTATTGTCCGTTCTTTTATTTTTCGCTGCGCTTTTCCACAAAGAAACTACAGGTATAGGGCTATTGGCTATATCAGCCGCCATCGCTGTTTTTCTGTTCATGTGTTTGATTTGTTGGACAATGGAACATGTCGCGAGGCGGCTGACTAGGGACGAATGATCATCTCCTCCTAACAACGCTCTTTAAATTGGAGAGCTCTCGTTCTAGGTCGCGGAATTTGTTGTCGAATTTTTCCTGCATTCCACTTATATCGACTCCACATTTCTTCATTGCCCCGGCAATCACACCAAGCTTGCTTGAGAACGAATTCTCCAGTCTTGCGACAGCTCCAGAAATAGAGCTTACTCCTTCGCCAATCACTCCCATTTGATTTGCTCCTATGTCCACATTGGATAGGGCAGTAGCCACTTCTGCGGCGGTTTTCTCCGTCACGTTCTGCTCGATTCTCTGAAGCAGTTCAGGAATACGGGCGTCTTCTTTTTGCGTGATTTTGCCGTCGTCAAAAAATCGGGAGATGCGTTCAAGGTCATCAGCCAGGTCAAGCTGGTTGTTGTCTGCTTTTTCGTCTCTCTTCAGCTTCTTCGATAGGCTTCTCATGGCCTCTGTGGCCCTTCTGCCGTCTTCTGCGGCCTTTCTGGATTCGTCGGCTTGCTCTTGAAGTCTGGCAGTTTCTTCAGGCGTTACGGGCTTTTTGGGGGAGAGCTTGTAGTCTCCGATTCCCTGCTTTTTCCCGTAGTCAGGCTTCACTCGTTCTTCAAGGATGGAGATATTTTTCTTGTTTTCGGCAAGGGCGTCGTAAGTCTCCTTGTCTTTTGCGTTTGTCTTAAATACGGCAGACATCATTTCCCGCAAGACACCCTCAACAAGCTTGGCCTCGCCTTTATTGCCGCCCAAAGAGTTCATGAGCGTCGCAATTTTTTTATTGATAACCTTCCATTCAGACTCGTTTATCCCGTCCTTGGAACTGTCTTTTATGAGATCACCCAACTCCTGCAACTTTTCCGACGCCCCTGGAGATCTCAGACTGCCTTGGAGAGAGCCAATCGCCTTTTCAACGCCTTTTGATATTGCATCCTCTGTCTTCTTCGCGCTTTCTTCTAATACCTTGTTACTCTTTTTCAAGGCGTCAAGGCGCTGTTGCTCCTGTTTCCTTGTAGCATCGCTGATGATCTCGCGTTTTTTCGTGTCTTCTTGGATTTGGGCCGTCTGCTCTTTTATAGCATTCGTCTTCTTTTCCTGCTCTGTATATTCTTTATTTTTCTGAGCGCGTTTTTCTGCTTCTTCGGCATCCTTTTCAGATTTATTATATAGATCCTCGTAACGCTTTTTATCTTTATCTACTTCAGTTATATTAGCATATCCGGCCTCAAGTAGTTCTTTGTCCCTGACTCTAGATCTGCTCTTTAGGTTCGTTACTACAATTTCTTGGGCCTTTATCGCACTGTCAATATCATCCAGCACTTGCCCCGCAGAAAGTTCCCCAATTTTTTTGAAAAAGGCACGAACTGCATCTGGATCTATGTTTTCCGTCTTCACTCCAAGAGCAATGGCTCGTTCTATTATTGTACGGTCGCTCATTTCGTCCACCATTGATTCCATCATGCCGCCTGCTCCGTTTCTCCAAAGAACCCCTAACGATTGCTTAAGCCACTTCTCTACAGGCAATCCAAACAACTCAGTTCCCTGTAGATTCTTTAAATTTTCAAGGATTCCTATTTGCTCCTCAAGGTTTTTATCCCAGTTCGAAGAGCCTTCGTATTTTTCTAAAAAATCGTAAACTTTATGTACCCTTTTAAGCGCATTTTCCGCTTCCTGCTTCGCGATTACGGCGAGGTTTTCAAGTTCATTCTGCTTTGCTGCCATAATGTCATCAATGGCCTTCCCTTCGATTTTCCGCTTTGCCGAGTCAATATCCAACAGCCGCAGTTTTTTCTCTCCCTCGGCCATGCTGGAATTTCCTGTGATCTTGGCTGACTCAAGGTCGAGCATGGATAGGGCGTATTCTTTTTCCAATTTAACCTGCTTCTCTCTTTCCGCACTAGCATCAATAATAGCCTGTTTCTGCTTTTCAAGCGATTCCCGAACTTTCTCGGTGCTTTGGAAAAACTCTTCACTGTTGTTCTTCTTGGCAACTTCTGTTTTGTAGCCCTTAATGTTCTCGGCGGCGGTCTTGGCGTTCTGAGCCGTCTCCTTGAAGTTCTCTTTCGCTCTCTTGGCCGCCTCGCTGTCTTCCATCAATGCGTCTGCCAACATAAGCCCGCCTGTTGCCGCTACGGAGGCCGCCATGCCCCAAGGCCCCATAAAGGCAAGTACGGAGGGGAGAGCACTCGCTACGCCTCTGAGGCCACCCTGCAAGCCTCCCATGGAGGCAGAGAGGGCAATGGCTCCGGTATTCAGCCCACGCATGGAGGTTCTAAGAGCACTCGTCTTGGCTGTAGCCGCTGCCGTTGACGCACTGGCGGCATTTGTGGCCGCTGTCCAAGATCCCATGGCTTCCTTGTCTTTCAGGCGTACCCCGGTCAGTAATTCGAGGTCAGACTGGACTCGTCGGAGGTCGGCGGTCTGGATAGCCATCAAGTCAACGTCTCCGGCTTTTCTGGCCTGTTTGACGGCGAGCTGGTATTTCTTTTCCAGCGCGATCAGGCGTTTCAACTCAACTTCGTAGAGGTTAGCTGTGGCCGTTTGTTGGGAGATCGCCGCGGTCTGCTGCTGGGTGGCCGCCGCCGCTTGCTGAGCGGCTTCCGTGGCCTGTCTCTCTGCCTCTGCCCGCCGTTGTGCCGCCTGCGCCGCCCTGTCCTTAGACTCCGCTTCCGCCACGGCCTGAGCGGTACGTTGCGCGGCGGCCTGTTGTTCTTCGGGGGTTCCGGTTTCAAACGGGTTGCCCCGGGCGGTTTGCCGGGCTTCCTGCTCCGCTCTCCGGGCCGCATCCTCGGCATCGAACCGGGCCATTTGTTCCCGTTTCCATTGTTCCATTCTGGCGGCCTTTTCGGCGG
>CAZNVW010000221.1:0-3328 GCA_964576595.1 uncultured Verrucomicrobiales bacterium | reverse complement strand
AGCGCGTATCGGATATTCTGAACAGGAGAAGGTCTCTTACTCTGCCCATGATGAGAAAGCTTTCTTCCGGGCTTGGCATCCCCATGGATGTGCTCACGCCCGATTATGAGCTTGAAAAGCCGGGCCCCCGGAAGGTGAAGGTGCAAGAAACCGCCTGAGAAAGCCTACGGGTTTCAATCCAGAGGGGGCAGCGTTTGCTGCCTCCTAGTTCTTTATTCCCCTGTGCCCGCTGTCTGACGAGTACGTTTGATATTCTCCGATATTATGCCCAAGCGTTCCGGAATTAGTAGACGAAGAAATAACCTCACCCGTCGACCGGTCTATCTGCACATACCCCCCATCACTCGTTCTCGCATACTCTGTAGTATAGTCACTCTGAGGAATGGACGACGAAGATGACCAGTATCCGCCACCCGAAGAAGACATCGCCCTTCCCATTGCTCCAATATTTGAAAAAAATCCGTCTCCACCTTCATTTATCCGATAGAATGCAATAACACCAAGTAAAGAAAAAAATGTAGCCGATCCCATTCCTCCTAAAGAATCATATTTTATAAGCTCGCCAATCAAATAACTTTCCCAAAATGCAATAGAAGAAATAAATATGCATATAATGAATAAATGACGAAAGATAACCCATTTTTTAATTCTATAAGAATAAACAGTTAAAAAAACATACATAAAGCATAAAGCGAAATTTAAGGCACATGCCGAAAAGCATTTGAAAAAAAGCTTAAAAAAGAAATTTTCGAATATTCCATTTTTCCATTTAATTTCACTTAATATTAGAAAAAAAATAAAATTAATAATTGCACAAAAAATAAAAAATACACTATGCAAAATAACACGTATTATTCCACGAAAATTCCCCCCATAAATACTCTTATACATTTGAAGGGTGCCGGAAAAATATCCCGCTGATATAAAGTAAATAAGAACCAGAGCAACCCATGGAAGAACAATACATTGCAACCATGCCGGCCACGATCCCCATGTTTTCGCGGCTCTTTCATCCAGAGAAGACGCAATCACAGCCAGACAATCCATAAAACCGTTCATGCTCCAACAAATACTCCCGGTGGCAAAAACGTCAACACAAATAACCTACGGATTAAAAATCCGTAGGACAAATCATTTCCCCAATCCCCTGTCAATCAACATCCGGCAGAATAGCCCAGAACTCTTTTGCGTCCGCGCTGAATCTTGGGGAGATATAGTGCTTCATGGCGATCTGGGGAGAGTTCCCCATCTCAAGAGCCACCTGAGCGATATTCTTCGTGCTGGCCGTCCTGTAGGTGGCGAATGAGTGCCGGAGCCCATTCGGAACACGCTTCACCGACTCCGGCCAATGCTTGGCAAACTGAAGAACGATTGCCCGGTCCTTCTCTTGTGCCTTGCTCTTGTAAACCGGGCCACTCTTCTCCTCGATCAGCTTGAGCCACTTCTTTGCAATAGACGGGAGAGGGAATACCCGTGATCCCGTTTTGCCTCCCTGAAGATAGGACTCCCCATCTGACTCAAGATCCGACAAATCAATGTCCTCCCATTCTACTCTCCATATCTCGGAAGTTCTCAGGCCGCAGAAACACCCCAGGACACAGGCGCCGAGCAATGCGGGGTAAACTCCCCGGTAGTAGTTCAGCAGATCTTTTATTTCCCCTGGTGAGTAATACTCCTTTTTCTGCTCTCCTATTTTCGGGAGATTGGCTGAGGACGCCTCTTCCTTGAGTCCGGCGTACCTCATAAGCTGGACGAGCGCCTGCCTGTAGTGGCGGACGGTTTTCGGTGACAGGCCGGAAGCGGAGAGCTCTTCTATCCATTCGTTGACATCCTGCGTTCTGAGCGTCCTGACTGGTCTGTCCCCGAACTTTCCCGTCACTTGGTTGAGAGCCCTCTTTAGGGAGGAGACATACCGCTTGTTCAGGGTCTCGTCATTTTGCTTTTGCTTAATGAGGGTATTGGCCGCTTCGAGTACAGACTGTGAGCTTGCACTATTCTTAAACTCCTCTATGGACTGCCGAATTATTTCCGGGAGTGACTTAGGCATACCTACGCTTCTGAACTCTGCGATGGCATGTAGTTCTTCCGAACTCAGATCAATCCCTGCAACCTCTCCAAACTTGTTCAGCTCTCTTTCCTTCTTGTCGGCAAACTCAATGGCCGTTTCAACATTGGCAAAGAATTTAGATTTAAGAGATGTTTTTCCGTCCGAGATATGTTTCCATCTAACGCGGGCCTTGCATGTCGGATGCTTGCACGGCTCCAGGACAACTTTCATCAGGTTTGAGTTGGCTCGTCTTAATTTCCTCTCTTCCTGCTCTGTAAACATGTCTTCTAGGGTACATTTTTTAGAAAACTATGCTACATTTTTGTTATCTCTAAAAAATAGTTTTCATAAGTCATTTATTATTAGGTATCATTATTGAGTGTAAAAAGGTTCGAATCCTGTCTTTCCGACCACCGTTTTTGGGGCGGATGTTTTGTTTGAGAGGAGTACGCTTCACCGCTCCCTGTGTCTCACCCCTTTCCTTGAAATATGGTTTTGTTGAAGGCGTTAAAATAGGAGTTCCTAAAAAAACTCTTATGTACGCAGACAGACAACATAAACCAGATCAGTGCCGCACTCTTGACGGCTGCCGCAACCAGACGCGCCCCGCGCGCCCGTCCTCCGTTGGCATTCGCCCCGGCCCCGTCGCCCAGGGCCGGTTCCTGAATGACGCCCGAGAGGGGCAGGAGCCCGCGGAACCGAACGGCCTCAAAGCCATTGTCCAGAGAGCCCGCAATGAAACCGGCCTCCCCGACCGTCTCAAGGCGGGCGTCGAGAACCTCTCCGGCTATTCGCTGGACGATGTGCGCGTCCACTACAACTCCAGCAAACCCGCCCAGCTCCAGGCCCTCGCCTACACGCAGGGCTCCGACATCCACGTCGCCCCCGGCCAGGAAAAGCACCTCCCCCACGAAGCGTGGCATGTCGTCCAGCAGAAACAGGGGCGAGTACAGCCGACCATGCAAATGAAGGGGGTGAATGTGAATGATAATCAGGGGCTGGAAAATGAAGCTGAAAAAATAGGAGAAAAAGCCATACAAATGAAAAAAACAGGTTCTACCATTCAATTTAACAGAGATATTCACGATACTGTTTTTTATGGAAGGGCAGATCTTAGAGGTAGATACTTGGCTAGAGACAGCTCTGCAGATGGAAGTATGCCACACTTGACTGTTGATACACTTAATGCTGCAATTGGTTTAACAAACGATAGATTAATGGGAGCTCCAATGGCAGGTAAAAGGGCTGTTGTTCAAGACGCTTTGGATGGTCCTGATGATG
>CAZNVW010000220.1:0-3420 GCA_964576595.1 uncultured Verrucomicrobiales bacterium | reverse complement strand
CCCCAAAAACCTCCGGGAGTCACCCTCCCGGAGGCTTTTTTTTGCGTTAACCAACAAAGAGAAAAGGTCAGAAGGCAGGGACTCTGCCGAGTCGTTTCCCGTTCGATGCGTCTTTGGGAAGCAAGGGCGTAAACCCGGGATTCATGCCCTGTATTCGGGGCGGCGTAATGGGTATCATCGCTGCTTTATGCGAAGCTCGAACAAGTTCGGCAATTGCCGAGCCCCCTCTTTTCAATGCTGTAGTCTCAAATGGTTTTAATCGACTTCCTGACAAGTTGGGTGTAAAACAGCTCCGGAATTCTTTTGCCTTTTGCTCTCGCCCTGTCTGCTTCGGCGAAAGAGGGAGGAACCGGCTCCGTTTACCATCTTTTTAATAGTTATGTCTTTTAAAATCCAATCCGTTGAGATAGGCGGCAAGAGGCCGTTTTATATTTTGGGTCCGTGCTCGTTGGAGTCGGAAGAGTTTGTCTGGCAAATGGCGACGGAGTTGAAGGCGATTACGGATGATCTTTCTCTTCCCTTTATTTTCAAGGCGTCCTATGACAAGGCGAACCGTACCTCCGTCAAATCCTTTCGCGGGCCGGGCGTGCGCGAAGGCTGCCGCATCCTGTCGGAAATCGGGCGGGAGCTGAAAGTGCCGGTCACTACGGACGTGCACACCGCCGAGGAAGCGGTCATTGCCGCGGAATATGTGGACTTGCTTCAGATCCCGGCCTTCCTGTGCCGCCAGAGCGACCTGCTGGAAGCCTGCGCCAAAACGGGGCGGGCCGTGAATGTCAAAAAGGGGCAGTTCCTCGCTCCCTGGGATACCGCCAACATCGCGGAAAAAATGAATGCGTTCGGCTGTTCCGACTTTTTCCTGACGGAGCGCGGCACGACATTCGGCTACAATAATCTCGTTGTTGACATGCGCTCCCTGTACTGGATGCGCCAGCTGGGATTCCCCGTATGTTTCGACGCCACCCACTCCGTCCAGAGACCGGGCGGTCTCGGCGGCGCGACGGGCGGCGACCGTGAGCTGGCCCCCGTTCTGGCCAACGCGGCCATGGCAGCGGGCATAGACGGGGTATTTATGGAAGTGCACAAGAACCCGGACAAGGCCATGTCCGACGGGCCCAACCAGATCCCTCTGGATCAGGTGGCCTCCGTTTTGATGAAGCTTGAGGCCATTCACAAGGCCGTCTCCCTGTAGAGTTTTATATCACTGGCATGAGCCGTTTTGTCCTGTTTCTGTTTCTTTGCCTGTCGGGGGCGGCGCTGTGCGCCGACTCCGGAGCGCCTGCCGCCGGGGCTCCCGTTCCGGCGGCTCCCTCGCCGTCTGCAGAAAAGAGCAAACAGAAAAAGGAGCGCCTGACCTCCATGCTGCCTCCTGCCGGGACGCCGTTCCATGAATTGCGTCTGCCGCGGTTCATCGGGCGCAAGCTCAGCTCCTATATTACCTCTGACCTTGTCAAAATGCTGACAGACAGTCTGGTGTATGGAGAGCTGATCCACGTTCGCCTGTTTAACAAGGACGGCGGCCAGACCGAAGCCGAACTTGAGGACGCCCATTACGATATAAATACGACCGTACTGAAATCGAAAAAGCCCGTTTTGCTCAAAGACTCCCGTTTTACCGCCGAAGGTTCGGGAATTATTATGGACACCAGTACCAAGGAAGGCTTTTTATACGGCCCTGTCAAAACCACCTTTCAATCCAGGCCCTCCTCCTCTTCTACCCATTAACAGACCATGAGATATTTTTTGTTGACCCTTTCCCTGCTGACGGCAGCCTCTTCCTATGCGGGCATTCCGCGCACGCTCACTGCGGAAGAGCTGGACTCTCACCGCCGCATGGCGGAGCCCTCTCCGGTTCCCCATTTCGTCAGGCCCCTGTCTGACCAGGAAACGGCGAACCGCGAAGAAAAACTTGCGCCCGTGGCGGCGGAACTTGCCAAAGCCGATGCGAAAGACCGCGCCGCCATGCAAAAGTCGGCCGATTTTAATCTCGAAGGAGATAAAACAGTGCGCGTCTTTTTGGAAAAAGTCGGAGAAAAGGATATCGACATCCCCTCGACTCCGGTCAATGCTCCTGCCGCCTTGGCGGAAACAGCGGCGGCGGCAGGAAAGGCCGGCAACAAGGCCGACGCACAGGCCATTCTGTCCACGGTCACATGTGAAGACGGGCTGTACTTTGACTCGGAAAAAGGGCTGCTCGTCTATTTGAAAGACGTGGTTTTGGTCGATCCCCGTTTCTCCCTCAAATGCGACGACCAGCTGAAAGTGTACCTGCGCCACGAGCCGAAAAAGGACAAGACGCCGAAGGCGGAACCTGCCAAAGAAGAGCCGATTAAATTGCCGGCCCTGTCCGGAGACGGTTTTTCCGGGGTGGATTATATCTCCGCCATGGGCAATGTCGTCATGACCCGTACGGACCCGAAAACAAAAGAGATTGTCGAAGTGCGCGGGCAAAAGGCCACCTACAACGGCAAGACCGCGGAAATCATTGTCTCGGGAGGAAATGAACAAACCGTCAGACAGGGCGTCAATTTTACGCGAGTATCCGGCAAGGACTCGTACATCCGCGTCGATCCGGACGGCAATGTCCGCTTCCATGGCCGCATAGACGGCAAGGCCAACATTGAAAGCCTGCAAAAGGACAAAAAAGACAAGCCGGGGAAGAACTCAGGCAAGGGCGGGGAGTCTCGAAGCAAAAAATAACGTTCGAACATCGTGGCCGAAGAATCAAAAGAATATCCTGAACTTTTGCGTGCCGTGGGACTGGTGAAGTCCTACAAGGGGCGCACCGTGGTCAATGACGTCAACCTGACGGTGGGGGCCGGGGAGATCGTCGGCCTGCTCGGGCCCAACGGGGCGGGCAAGACGACCTCCTTTTATATGGTGGCCGGACTCGTGCGGCCCGATATGGGCAAGGTGATTTTTGCCGGTCAGGACATTACCTCCCTCCCCATGCATTTCCGTGCAAGACTGGGGATGGGGTATCTCCCCCAGGAGGAATCCATCTTCCGCAAACTGAGCGTCGAGGATAACCTGCTGGCCATACTGGAGACCCGTCACGAGCTGTCTCGCAAGGACCGCAAGGACCGGGCGGAGCATCTGATGGACCGCTTCGGAATCACGAAATTGAAAAAATCCCTGGCCATTACGCTCTCCGGGGGAGAAAAACGCCGTCTGACAATCGCGCGCGCGCTTGCCTCCGAACCGCGCCTGCTGATGCTGGACGAGCCGTTTTCCGGCGTTGACCCCATCGCCGTCTCCGACATTCAGAAAATCGTCCAGGAGCTGAGAATACGAGACGGACTTTCCATCCTGATCACTGACCACAACGTGCGGGAAACGCTGCATATCGTCGATCGCGCCTACATACTGTTTGAAGGGCGGGTCATCAACCACGGGACGGCCGACTTCCTGATCAACGAC
>CAZNVW010000219.1:0-3483 GCA_964576595.1 uncultured Verrucomicrobiales bacterium | reverse complement strand
CCCCACCCCGTGTGGGGTGCGACGATTCGGGGGCTGGCCCGTTTTTGTGGACATTTTGGTTTCAATCCACGCACCCCGTGTGGGGTGCGACCGCCCTAAAGACTCAGACGGGCTGGAACTGGGAAGTTTCAATCCACGCACCCCGTGTGGGGTGCGACCCGGCGCGTTCTTCTATAAGATTCATGTTTTTAAAGTTTCAATCCACGCACCCCGTGTGGGGTGCGACCGACGAGATATTAGTTCCTATTTTTTGATTTTGTGTTTCAATCCACGCACCCCGTGTGGGGTGCGACGCCGTAAATCCTCCCGGCATAATCATCCATCGGAGTTTCAATCCACGCACCCCGTGTGGGGTGCGACTATGCACCCGTTTAAATAGTTTGAGACTGTTTAGGTTTCAATCCACGCACCCCGTGTGGGGTGCGACTATGCACCCGTTTAAATAGTTTGAGACTGTTTAGGTTTCAATCCACGCACCCCGTGTGGGGTGCGACGCTGCACTATTCAGTGCAGAGGCGGTTTTCATGGTTTCAATCCACGCACCCCGTGTGGGGTGCGACCCAATGTATGAAAACGGGCAGATACCCTCCTTGAAGTTTCAATCCACGCACCCCGTGTGGGGTGCGACTGAAATAATCCGGTTGCTCTCTGTCCTGATAACAGTTTCAATCCACGCACCCCGTGTGGGGTGCGACGCTTTGAAGCCAGAAGGCACACAATCGCCTCAATGTTTCAATCCACGCACCCCGTGTGGGGTGCGACTGCCCGCCCCGGAATCCCCGACATTCGGCGAATTGGTTTCAATCCACGCACCCCGTGTGGGGTGCGACAGATAGTGACGCATGTATGCGCAATGCGCGGAAAGTTTCAATCCACGCACCCCGTGTGGGGTGCGACAAACTGCCCTGATTGTCCCAAGTGGGAAACGCTGTTTCAATCCACGCACCCCGTGTGGGGTGCGACGGCCTCGAATTTAGCTATTGATTAGCAACGTATTCGAAGTCAAAAACGCAAACTCCTCTTTTTGAGCGAAATTCACGCAAAATATTTTTCCTGAAAAATTATTTCAAATAGCTGATAACAAGCGAATTGCAACTATCAAGAATAATTCCTGATTCTTACAACAGCTTGGGGTTAGCACGGGAACCCTGTGTCGATTCACAAAATCAACGGTCCTTCTATATCATATCCGGGCTTCGCACCAAAGTGTTCTATACGGTTTTTCCAATTATTTCCGAGCATATAGAATCTTAGACTGTCTGTTTCCGGGTTTATTATTTTCAATAGCTTGTCCTTCAATTCGACAAAATGGGCAGGTTCCACTTTGCATTCGAAAACAGAATTTTGCACCCTCTGTCCAAAATTTTTGCACGTCTTCGCTACGTGTCTCAGTCGTTTTTGTCCGGCAGGTGTCGAAGTGGCCACATCATAGCTGATAAGTATGTACATGGCCTATTTTCTGATAAGAGGCGGGTAGGCATCCAAATCTCCCCTCAAATGGCGGGCCAGTAACCGGGCCTGTATCTGCATAAGCAGGCCCAATGTCATTTTTTCCTCAAGCAGAGGATGAGTTACCACCTCCTGTTTTCGCTCCTGCCAGGCCGCAATAACCAGTTTACGGCTGTCTTCTTTCAAAAAGACAGCTCCGCCTGGTTCGTAGTCGAAGTCTTTTTCCGTAATCTGTTTTCTGTTGATCATGGAAAGGGCAAGTCTGTCCGCAAACAGGGTTCTGAACTCTTCCATCAGATCAAGCGCCAGCCCCGGACGCCCGGAGCGGTCACGATGCAAGAAGCCTACTGCCGCATCCAATCCGCAGGATTCGAGAGCCGAACGCGCGTCATGCGCCAGCATGGAGTATAAAAAGGACAGCAACGCATTGACCGGGTCCAGAGGTGGCCGCCGAGACCGGACCTTAAAGAGCAGGCTTTCCTCTTCTACTGTCTGGCAATGGCGAAAACCGGAAAAATACACATCCGCCGCGAATCCCTCTACTCCCAGCAGTTCCTCTCTTGTTGTGCATACGCGAGCTTGTCGCGCCGACTGCGCGAGGATGTCGCAGATGTTTTTGAGCTCGGGCCTCTCGCGATTCCGGAGAGATTTCAATAAAAGAGCCCGACCGTTCACGATTTTGGCGGCAATCATCTCGCGGGCGATCCGAACGCTAGCCTCTTCGTCATCCGCCCGCCTGTACTGCTCGCGCCGCAGCAATACGTTACCCGGGGTGAATCCCGCCACAGCCGCCAGGAAACGACCATTCGGATTGCAAAAGGAGATCGTAATGCCCGCTTCCGCACAAGCTCCCATCAGTTGGGGCGACATACCGATATCCCACCCCATGGTCACAATTCCTTCAAGATTATGGAGCGGCAGTCTCAGGACAATCTTCCCGTCAAGCTTGACGCACACGGTATCCCCGTCCTTGAAAAGCCACGCCCCCTCCCTGGTGACAAAAAGTGTGTTCAAATGTTGTTTCATAATAAATCATCTCCCGGCTCCATGGAAGACAACGCCTCTTCCATGCATCTTCCATTCCATGCAGACACTCCTCGAATGAGCCGCCCGGCCCGGGGCAGGCACAGTTCTTTCAGGGAGCATCGTTCACATTTGCTCGAATACGGTATTACGGGTGTCCTTCCCTGCTTGAGCATCGCTCTCAGTTCTAAAATCGTTTTCATCGTCAATGTCCTCAAATCATCATCCAGCAAGATTTCCTGTCTTCTTCTGATCTTGCCGTAAAACAGCTCTCCCGACTGTAGGGGTACCCCGTGCATTTCCTCCAGACACAGCGCCTGGGCGCAAAGTTGTATTTCGTCTTCCCTCCCCTTTTTAGGTTTCCCATGTTTGTACTCCACCGGCATGGGTATCCAGTTGCGTCCTTCGCCGCGCACATATTCGACAACATCGGCGATGCCGTGAATCCCGTATTTTTTCGAATACAAATGCACGCTCCGAGCGACTTTGCGCCCCCGCTCCCGTCCCGAGCCCCCGGCATCGGAGCGTTCATGGAGAAGCTTGCCACCCACCGTCAGTTCATTCTCCGCCCATACATGTTCCACATGGATCAACGCACACTGCCTCGGGCAAAAGGCCATGTGCTGTAGCGCAGCTATAGGAAGGCTATCCATCATAAAAACTTGAATTAATCAAAAACTAACGAAAATTGGAAGGATATTCCATTCTTTTCTAGCACCATATTGACAATAATTATTTTGATCTTTTTATATTATCGTGATATTTCTAAAGACCGTATGAGTTTCTCTGAAAAAATGGCTCGCCCCGGTCAAACACTGGCGCAACACCTTTTGGAAGTTTCCCGGCATGCTTCTTATTGCGGCTCAAAGATAAATATGGGGATAGCCGGAGAGATACTGGGGCTCATTCACGACTGGGGCAAAGTCAGCCAAGCCTTTCAAGATTATCTGGAGAGCCAGTCAGGCGACCACCCTCAGAAAAAGGGAATCGTCGATCACGCCACCGCCGGAG
>CAZNVW010000218.1:0-3495 GCA_964576595.1 uncultured Verrucomicrobiales bacterium | reverse complement strand
ACCTCCCCCCGCCCAGCCGACGACCGCCGCCCGCCGCGCCGCCGCGCCCGCCGACGCTCCCGGAGCCGACTCATAAACCGCCCGCCCAGACAAAACCGCTCCCTCCCCCCACACACGGCCGGACAGCCGGGCCCGGGACAAAAAAAAGCCCCGCAAGCGGCGGCTTGCGGGGCTCCTACTGACAACGGCTCAAAAGCCGGAACTTATTGAGCCTGACTGGCGGGCTTCAGCGGCTGAACCGTGAAATCAAACACCTTCCCCTGGAAGGAGGGGGCGAGAGTCTGCATGGGGAGAACGAATGTAGAGCGCACCCCCTGGGTGCGGGGGCCGAAATTCTCGTCCGCATTGCGGAAACTGTTGAGCCGTATCGTACCCGCGGGCTTGCCGTCGATCAGCAGGCGCGTATTCTCCGGCACTCCGACCAGCTCGAGCCTGACCCTTTTGCCGACCGGCAGCTTGACGCCGAAGGAGAACTCCAGCGAATCGTCGCGGCGGAAGCCCACCGTACCGTCCTTCATCACGGCCAGCAGCTCGCCCTCCGGCGCGGAGAGCAGCGCCTGCTCCTGGCCCTCGGGGGCGGCGGCGAGCTCAATCTCCGTCGTGAGATGATAGCCGGGGCCGAGAGAGGGCTTATTCAGCGGCAGGGGCAGCTTGTCCGGCTTCACGGAAAAAGGCTTGCCATCCTTCCACCTGTGATGCGGATTCGTGCCGGGGGCCCCGCCGATGGCGGCGACCAGCTCGCGGTGCTGATCAAAGGAGCCCGGCGTCTGCGCCTTGCCCCACATCTTCTGCCCGAGAATGTCGATCGAGCCGGAAATAGTATCCCAGATATCATACGGGGCGTACCCGGAGTGCTTGATGTCCGTCATATCATTCCACACGGCAAAAGCGGCGCCGATGAGCTGCGGATGACCGGCGGGGAGCGTCTCGCCGCCGATGCGGTTGGGCACCCAGTTCTCATAGAGCCCCTTGTGATTCTTGTCCATGCGGTAATAATCGGCGAAGGGCACAATATAAAGCGCGCCGTCATTCGTATTGATGACATCGTAGCCGAGATCGACGGCCTCCTGCGCGTGCATCCAGCCGGTATTCCAGAGATTCATCTGGACATTTTTGCTCACGACCGGGGTCTTGCCGGGCTTGGTGCTGAGACTGCCCCAGATGCGCGGCGTGTACCCGCGCTTGAGCGCGTGCTTGAGCACGGAGTCCGCGAAGTGGCGGTAGTCCTCCTTGTCGCCATAGAACTCGTCCGCCCCGACGTGCACGACATCGCAGCCGGCGAAAACCGGGCGGCCCAGCTTCGGATCCTTCAGCAGATACTCGTCAAACACCTTGCCCACAAGAGCCATCGTCTCGGGATTGGCGGCGTCGAGCATCTCGCAGCGGCGCTTCTCATGATTCATGGGGCCCTTGTAAATAAGATCCGGGCGCAGGCGGGTGAAGGAGAGCGCGTGCCCGGGAGTGTCAAACTCCGGCACAATATTCACGCCGCGGCTTTTGGCGTAGCTGATCAGCTCGGCGAACTCCTTCTTGGTATAGGACAAATCCTTCGCCGTCAGGGGCGTCCCGTCCTTCCCCTTCATATCGGACTCCAGGCGGAAGGCGGAATAGCTCTCCTTGAAGGGATCGAGCCCCTTGTCCACATACTGCTCGTGGAAAATATAGTTGTTGTTGATGACCAGATGCAGATCATTCATCTTGTACCAGGACATGGTGCGGATCACATCCTTCAAATAACTGAGAGGATAGGGCGTGCGTGCGACATCGAGCATGAAGCCGCGCACCGGATAGCGGGGGAAATCCTCGGCGGAGCCGCAGGGGAGGCCGCCGTCGCCCTGGCGCAGCATCTGCAGCAGAGTGCGGGTGCCCCAGTACTGCCCTTTGGCAGTGGCCGCCATGACGCGCACGCCCTCCGGCGTCACCGCCACCCTGTAGCCCTCCGGCCCCAGCTGGCTCCCCTTGGTCCGGCTGAAAGAAATATCCGCCTTTTTCCCGGCGGGCACGAACGTAACCTTGCGCCCCAGAATATCCTCCAGATCGGCGGCAAACACCCGGGCAAGCTCCTGATCGGGGCACGCGACAGTCACGGGATCCCCCAGCTTGTAATCGCCCTGCCCGCCCTGCCATTGCAAAATCTCCGGAATCACGCGGGGCTTGGGATTACCAGTTTGGGGAGCCGGAGCCTTCAGCATCACCTCGTAGTCCTTGCTGACAGCCTCCTTGCCGTCCTTGGTCACCTTGAAGCTGACATTGACCGGAGTATCCGACAGAACGGGGGCGATCTTCCCCTTCCCGTCGATCAGCTGCTCGTAATCGGCCCCCAGAATCCTGATCTGAGCGCCCGGAGCCGTCGGCACAGGCAACTGCCTGGCCCCGGCCTTGACCTCCGGCAAAGTGAGAGAATCCGCAATCTGCCGGGCGTCCTGCCCCATCAGCGGAGTGGCCGCCAAAACGGCCATCATCAGAAAAGTGTTCTTTTTCATGGTTTTATATCGTCCCCGGGCCGGAAATATCCCATCCGCCCCGTCATAATACGCAGTGTCCGGGCGCCTTGTTTCAAAAAAAGAAAAAAACGCCCGGACACTCATATACCACATTCACCGCCCCCTGTCCATATCATCCGCTCTGCCATTTTGAATGGATCAAGGGAAGCGGCTTTCAAAATTGAAATGGGCCGGAGTCATGATATGTACGGTTAAAAATCATGGAGTATAAGCAATCTCCTTTTTAATGTGCGTTAAGATACTTAACTGTACAGTACCCGGCTCTTAGTTTTTATTCGCCAACAGGATCAACTATACAGGATCTTGTTGAGTAACGCCATGATTTATATATCCTTGATTTTCCGCATGCATCCATTCCGATGTTGTTATCGGCCTTCTGCCATGGATCAAATCTGTGTCGTCATTTTCTTCTCTTACAAAATCAATCTGTTTTCCTCGTTCTATAAAGAAGTCCATTCCCATAAGACTTGTTAATCGCCAAAATTTGTTCATTACCACATTTGACAACCATAAATTAGTTCTTTCTTCTATATTATCTATTAATTTCTCACCGCTTTCAGTTGTTCCATCACGGCCTTCTATTAATGAATCACCATCCTGAATGGCCTTTTTAATACCTTCACCATAATTTAATACATAATCATTATGAGCAGCAATCTCCTGTTCATTCCAATATTTTCTTATAGGTTTATGATAATAAGCCATATACTTTTCATAATCATCCTCAGTATCATAATCCTTTTTAAGTATAGAAGGATTAAACAATTTTCCATCCACATTAACATCATGAGCTTCTTCCCACCAGAAATTACCGTCTTTACCTTGTATCCTATTTCTCGCTGGAGGATTCCACCACGACCTAAAACGAGCCAGGTAGCTGTTATCCATCCCGGCATCATATCTGCATTGCCTTCCATTCATATCATTCAACATAAGTGGATCTCGCCGATCTCTCAACCATTCCTTCCATGCTATCTCATCAGCACTTAAT
>CAZNVW010000217.1:0-3567 GCA_964576595.1 uncultured Verrucomicrobiales bacterium | reverse complement strand
ACGCCCTGCAAACACCGGAGCAGTTTGGAGAAATAGCTCTCCGCACCCTTCCGGACGGCGCGTCTGTCCGTCTCAAGGATGTCGCCCGCGTTGAGCTGGGCGCCAGCATGTACTCCTTCTTTTCCCGCGTCAATGGCCTGCCGGCGACCGGGATGGCGGTCAAAATGGCGCCGGGAGCCAATGCGGTGGAGACGACCGGACTCATCCGGGAAAAAATGGAGGAACTGTCCCGCAGCTTCCCTCCCGGAATGAGATACCTCATCCCGTACGAAACTACGCAATTCGTTGAAATCTCCATTCAAAAGGTAATCACTACGCTCATTGAAGCAATCGTCCTGGTCTTTCTCGTCATGTTCCTGTTCCTCCAGAGCATGCGCGCGACGCTGATCCCGACGCTGGTAGTACCCATCGCCCTGATGGGGACATTTGCCGTCATGTGGGCGGCGGGATTCTCCATCAACATGCTCACCATGTTCGCCATGGTTTTGAGCATAGGCATCCTGGTTGACGACGCCATCGTCGTCGTGGAAAACGTGGAGCGCATCATGGAGGAGGAGGGCCTGAGCCCGCGCGAGGCTACCATCAAGGCCATGAAACAGATTTATGGAGCCATCATCGGCATTACGGCCGTCCTGACCTCCGTCTTCATCCCCATGGCCTTTTTCAGCGGAGCCGTCGGCAATATTTATCGGCAATTCTCCCTGACTCTGGTCGTTTCGATTGCCTTTTCCGCATTCCTGGCTCTTTCCCTGACCCCCGCCCTGTGCGCGACACTCCTCAAGCCCTCTTCAGTAGGGCATCAGGAAAAACGGGGATTCTTCGGCTGGTTCAACCGCTCCGTCACCCGGGGCACCCATGCCTATGGCGGAGTGCTTTCCCGCTTTCTGAACCGTCCCGTACGTTCCCTGCTGGTGTATCTGATGATCATCGGCGGAGCGGGCTATCTGTATCTATTCCAGCCCACCTCCTTCCTTCCGGAAGAGGATCAGGGCAATGTCATCGTCAACGTCATGCTGCCGCCCGGCACGACTCAGAACGAGACTCGTGAAAAGCTCAAATCCATCGAAAAATATCTGATGGAGAACGAGCCTGTCGAAAACGTTTATACCGTAGGCGGATTCAGCTTCCTCGGAGGAGGCGTCAATACGGCCATTTTCTTCGTCGGCCTCAAAAACTGGAGTGAACGCACTACTCCCGACAAATCCGTCCAGGCAATCGCCGAGCGGGTAAACGCCCGGTTTGGCGGCGACAAGCAAATGGATGTCATGGCCATGAACATGCCCGCCCTGCCCGAGCTGGGCAATGTCTCGGGATTCGACTTCCGCCTGCAGGACAAGACGGGAATGGGTTACGAAGCCCTTCAACAGGCCAGGGACGAGCTCCTGGGCAAGGCAAACACGCATCCCGATCTCATGGGCGTCTATTTTTCCGGGCAACCGGACATGGCCCAGCTCCGCGTGTCGCTGGACAGGAAAAAAGCCCAGTCCATGGGAGTCTCCCAGCAGGAAATAAATAACTCCCTGGCTATCATGTTCGGCTCCAGTTATGTCGGCGATTTCATGCTGGGAGACCAGGTACGCCGCATTATCGTTCAGGCGGACGGAGGCAGGCGCATGGAGAGCCAGGACATAGGCAGAATACACGTGCGCAGTGAAAGCGGCTCTCTCATCCCCCTAAGCTCCCTGAGCTCTGTGGAATGGATTGTCGGCCCTCCCCAGCTGGCGCGTTACAACAACTATCCCTCCTTTACCATCAACGGCTCGGCCGCGCCCGGAAAAAGCAGCGGAGACTCCATGAAGGCCATGGAGGACATCGCCTCTCAACTGCCCTCCGGCATAGGATTCGAATGGACGGGACAGTCCTATGAAGAACGCGTGGCGGGGGCACAGGCGACGCTCTTGTTTGCTCTCTCCATCCTGATCGTCTTCCTCGTGCTGTCTGCGCTCTATGAGAGCTGGCTCATCCCTCTCAGCGTCATCATGGTAGTGCCCCTGGGCCTTGTCGGCGCACTCCTGGCCATCTTCCTGAGAGATATGCCGAACGACATCTACTTCAAGGTAGGCCTTATTACGACTATTGGCCTCTCGGCCAAAAACGCCATTCTGATTGTGGAAGTCGCCAAGGAACTCTACAGGCACGGGCACAGCGTCAGGGACGCCGCCCTGGAAGCGGCCAAGCTCCGATTGCGCCCCATCGTCATGACCTCTCTCGCCTTTGGCGTCGGCGTCATCCCGCTCGCCTTTGCGACAGGAGCAGGGGCGGGAGCGCAGCAGGCCATCGGCACAGGCGTTCTGGGCGGCATCATTACGGCCACTGTTTTGGCGATCTTCCTGGTCCCCCTGTTCTTTGCCCTGATCGCAAGGTGGACAAAGAGGACTCCGATACAGGCAGAAGACGCTTCTCCGTCCGCATAACTTCGTCGATACCATTCCCAAAAACCGGGGGCGGGGATTCTGATAAAGAGTCCCCGCCCTCACTTTGTACATACATCAGGACTCCGCACATGCGGCTGAGCTATTTTTTCCGCCCCTTTGAAAAGGAGTACGCGTTTCCTTCCGTCGCATATTTCCGGCAAAGGAACACCCCGGACAATGGAATGACAACTCCCCGTCCGCCGCTCCTTTTCGCTTCCCCGTATTACACACAAGTTCAAATGAAGACACCTCCTGTCACCCAGCGCCGGCCGCCCTGCCCTCAAGAAGGGCGCAGCCTGCTTAAAAGCGAGGGGGAATGAGGGCACTCCATTTCTCTCTGTGCGCCGGGGATAAAAAATCGCGCAATCCCCGGAGAGGAGGATTGCGCGATGAAGTAGATGTGATCGCCCGGAATTAGAACGTTACGCGAACGCCGATGTTGCCGTTGATGCTGGTGGCGTCGGAACGGAATTCGGTATTGGCGTTGGCAAAAATCGCCACGTTATACGCGATGGGTACGTTGGCGCCGGCACCGATCTGGAAGGCCGTCTTGCCTACTCCGGAGCCCTGGGCCGTCGTTCCGGCGCCGGGTGCTCCAATGAGCGTCTGATCCACATCGGGGCTGATGTCCGTCAGATCCTGAAGAATCAAGGCGTGCATCTGAACAGTACCGATCTGCTCGAACGCGTCGGCGGGCAGGCGGTAGATGGCTCTCGCACCACCCTGCAGGCGGGCAACGAACTGATTCAGCGAGTCCACATGCATTCCGGCGTCTCCGATACCGCTTTCCGAGTAGGCTCCCGAGGAGTAGTTACCGAGAGTCAGACCGCCGAGAGGCTGGATAATCCAGTCTTCATGAGGAATCAGATCATAGGAGATTTCACCGTAGAGGGAGAGCATGGTGGCGTCGGGGGATCCCTTGGCCGTGCCGGAGAAATCACCGACCGAGACGTAACGCTTCGTATCGGCGGAGGAAAGGCCGATTGTAGCGACTCCCAGCGTATTCCAGCCGTCCTTCTGATAGCGGCAGTATGCGTCGATGTAGTAGGTGTCGCTTTCAGCCGAGTTGCCGCCGTCTATGGAGATGTCGGAATTGATGTAGCTGAAGCTGAAGCCCAGAGAGAACTCATTGGAGAGGTTGGTGTCAGCGCCC
>CAZNVW010000216.1:0-3567 GCA_964576595.1 uncultured Verrucomicrobiales bacterium | reverse complement strand
GAATACACGAAGGCGCCGGTACTGGTATCGGGAGCCCATGTGCAGACCATCCCCGCGGAACCGAATGACGCGGACAACAACTCGCTGCCGGACGACTGGCAGGCGGAGAAGGGACTGGTAGCCGGGCAAAACGGCCTGAGCGCGAAAGATTGCTCGGAATACGGAGACCCTGACGGGGACCTGGTGCCGAACTTCGCGGAGCACCTTTTGGGAAGCAACCCGCTGGTGCCGGGCGGAGCGCCGGGCTATCTGACGCAGGAAATGTGGTGGAACGTAGCGGGGTGGAGCGTGGATGACGCGATGAAATCCGCCGATGTACTGGGGAGGTCGCCGGTGCGGACACTGCTGAAAGGCGGCCAGCCTGGGAGAAACGTGGGAGAGAACTATTTCCGCCGGTTGAGGGGGACTATCAAGGTGCCTGTGACGGGCGATTACACCTTCTGGATCTCGTCGGACGAAACGAGCGTGCTGTACCTGTCGACGGATGACCGGAAGTTTAACAAGAAGGAAATAGCGCGGGTGGGGTACGGCGCGGGAGACCGCGGCGTGTATCTGGCAGCGCCCGGACAGTGGGACGCGTTCCCGAAACAGAGGAGCGCGCCAGTCCGCCTGGAAGAGGGGAAGGAGTACTTTATCGAAGTAAACCACAAGCAGTATCACGCCATAGACCATGTACAACTGGCGTGGCAGATGCCCGGGGGCCAGAGAGAACTGATCCCCGGCGAGGCATTTACCTCGTTTGGAGGGGACCTTGCGGACCGCGACGACGACGACCTGCCCGACGAATGGGAAACCAGGTACGGGATAAAGGCGGACGACAATGGAGCCGGAGACTTCAACAACGGAGCGTGGGGCGACCCGTACGGGACGGGCATCACCAACCGCGAGGCCTATCTGCTGGGATGGGACCCGAGAAACCCCTCCCTGCCGGATTTTGGCGACACGGCAGTGGACGTGCCCGTCACGGGAGGAACGCCGGGAGTGGGAAGCTGGACGCCGTCGGGAACAGGCATCCTGACGCCCATGGGGCGCGGCAGCATCTCCTACACCATCAACATACCGGACGGGAGCCGCTATTTGCTCGAGATCACGGGGACGCCGACGGGCAACGTCCTGGAGGTGGAAACCCTGCCCATAGCCGCGCAGATGGATGAATTGTCCCTGGGAACCAACACCTTGAGAAGCATCAGGGGAGAATCGGGCAAAGTCCTCTTCCTGTTGCCCGTGATGACGCCCGGAGCACATACCCTCACCATCACCCTGAAAAATACGGACTTGCGCCGAAGCTTCCAGATCAACGGCATCCGCTTGCTGAAGCCCGAGGGGCAGAGCGCGGACGGCTGTGACCTGCCGGAATGGCTGCACCGGTACATCGGCCGGGAAAACGCCCTGACCGTCTGCCCGGCGGAGAGCCTGACCTCGCCGTTGTGCATCGAGGGCAGATCCCGCGCCCTGCACCTGACCACCCTGACGGCGGGGGGGCGGACGCAGCCCTTGCATGCCGGAGCCGGGACGGGCTGGTACGCCGATGTCGCCCTGCCTGCGGATGGCTCGGAACTGGCGGTGAACGCTTCCTTCGAATCCGGAGCGCACAACACCTCCTCAACAGTGAAATGGGCGGCATGCGACCTGCTGACCCACTCGGAAATAACAGTGCGCAAGGGCGACAGCCTGCGGCTGGCCGTCGGCTCTGCCGGAACCATGCAGAATAACGTCACCTTTACCCTGGACGGGCAAACCTGGGAAAGTGCGGACGGTCGCCCCGTCCCCGTCCCGTTCGACACGCCCGGCCTCAAAACAATAACAGCCTCCTGGGCGGCGGCTCCCGCAGAAAACACAACAGGAACCCCTGAGGGAGACTCTCCGGCGGAAACCCTGACCGCCACACTGACCGTCAACGTCGTAGAGGCGGAACTGGGAGAACCCAAAAACCTCATTACCGGATTGCGCAGAACCCTGACGCTGACCAACCTCCCGACAAGCCTCCTGCTGCAGGCGCACGCGCCGCTGCATATGGAGACCGTCCCGGTCAATCTGCCTGCGAGCGCGCGCCGGGTGGAAGTCCGTTCCGACAAGGGCGGCGCCCAGCACATCGTCGCCCGCCTTGGCGAGAGCGGCCCGATCATCGACACGCTGGCGTTGCTCTCGCATGACAACTCGGGCAGCTCTACCCTGTCGAGAGTCGAGCCCCTGCAGGACTATGCGGACGGCTCCAGACTCGTCTGCCTGTACCTGGCCTCGGAGAGCCTGCCGGAGGGCGGATACATCAAAATCCGCCTGATGGCCGGAGGCGTCCAATTCCTGGAGGGCGGTACGGAGCTCATCGTCCGTGCCGGAGACTTTGGCCCCGATGGCCTGTACCGGGTACTGATGACCGTACCGCCGGGCTCCTCCACCTCGGTCTGCCATACCATCCGTTACTACGACGGGGAGGGCAACGAACTGTAACCCGTGGGAGAACCCATTCCCCCCTATCCCTTTATCCCCCTTAACCGGAGATGAACCCATTCCCCCTCTCCTCCGCCATGGCGTTCGCCCTGTCCGCCCTCCTCCTGCCCTCCTGCAGACAGGAGGCGCCCCGGCCGGTCGAAGAGACCCGTGCACCCCGGCTGACGGAACAGGCGGCAAAAAACACACCCGTCCATCCGGAAATCCTGGCCCTGGCTGAGGACATCAACCAGGGGCGGGACAACTATGACGCGATTCGCCACCGGCTCTTTGCCCTGCCCCGGGAACTCTCCTCCCGTGATGCCGACGCCCTGCTGGACCTCCTGCTGACCCCTCCGGGAGAGGACTGGCCGGAACTTCGCTGGGCCGCCCTCTTCAACGACGGGCTCAATATCCTGAGACAGGGCGAGCATCCCCCCGCGCGCTTTATCGAACGACTGCTGGAGTGCCATGCAGACAAAACGCGCCCGGCGGTCCTGAGAGACTACGCATTGCAGCACTTCGGCTCTCAACTGGCCGCCTGGTACCGCGCCCCCGACTACAGGAGCAACACCCTCCTGCCCGACGCCTCGCTGAAACAGAAAATCGAAAAAGCCCTTGAGGAGGCGCTCTCTCCGGAAAACGGCGCGACCATGGGAACGGCCTGCAACGTGGCAGACGACATCCTGGCTGCCTGCGGCCGGAGCGGGCGCACCCCTCCCTTTACACTCGATCGCCTGTCCGCCGTCTGCCGGGACATCGTCCGGGACCCGGGCGGCAACTTGCACGCCCGCCTGACGGCCCTGGGCTTTCTGGGGCGGCACGACAACCCGTCCGTACTCGACGACGCCCGCCGCTGGCGCGACGACGCCTCGCAGCCCGTCCTGCTGCGGGCGGCGGCCATCAACTACACGGGCCGCTTCAAAAAAGAAGAAGACAGGGCGGCCCTGACCGCACTCGGCGCGGAGACCGACCTGCGCCTCTCCCACCCCGCCCGGCAGGCCTTGAAAAACAACTTCCCTTCGCCCCCGCAGACAGACCCGTCAGAGAAACAATCCTGACAAAACAAAACCCTCTTCCCTTTCGTTTCTCCCTTTTCTCCCTTTTTTCTCTTTCTTTTTCCCCTTTATTCCTCGTTCC
>CAZNVW010000215.1:0-3602 GCA_964576595.1 uncultured Verrucomicrobiales bacterium | reverse complement strand
CTCCTTTGGAGAGGCAGCAGGAGGCCAGATAGTACGACTCGCTCAGAGGCCAGGGCTCGGCGAAATAGGGCGTATCGATACCGTTGACAAGCTGATCCTTGGTGACATTTTCCACCTTTTTTCCGTAGCCGGGTATCTTTTGCACCGCGCCTTCGGTCTCCGTGCGGCCCCGGTTGACGTCAAAGAGCGTCAGCTCTCCGATGCGCTTGACCCCGTGGTGGCCGCTGACGATGCCGACGAACATGCCGGGCTTGCCGGGGACGGCTTTGGCATTGAAGAGACTGTTGGGCCAGTAGGAGTTGGAGCCGTAGTACTCTTTTTGATCGGAGCCGTCGGGATTCATGTGCATCAGCACCCGGCTGAAATAGTGCGCGCTCTCCGTGTACTCCCAGCGCAGGAACATGACCCGCCCGTCGTGGAGCAGGGTGGGGAACCAGTTGTTGTCCTGATCGAGCGTCAGGCGGCGCACTTTGCCCGTACTCCGGTCGAGCAGGTGCATATTGCCCACATAGTCGCTCCCGTTGACGCAGGGAACGCCCTGATAGCCGGAAGTATTGATGAACAGCAGCCGCCCGTCGGGCAGGTAGCAGGAGTCGTAACTATCCGTATCGGCCGGCATCATGCCGGTCACAGATGTACTTTGACCGGAGGCCGGGTCAAGCTCGAACACATCCCAGGGACGATTGCCCTCCTTGCCGAAGCCGTTTGTCGTAAAGAGGATTTTCCCTCCGTCAAAGTCCACGTCCAGATGGCCCGCCCAGCGGTCGCCGGAGTAGAGCTTTTTCCCGCTCTGTTCAGGAGATTTGACGGGCTGGGAGATGATCTCGCTGGCATAGACACGGCCGGAGCCCGGCATGCTGGAGATCCCCTGCCAGTTCGCGGGGCGGTCGTCGTTCAGATTGCTACGGTGCCCCTCGGTGCAGTAGCGGCGGACGGCGACATAGTCGGTGAAATTGACCTCGGGATTGTTCCGTACCAGAGCCTCCATACGGAAATCGACCAGCTTTTTCAGCATGTCGAAATCCTGGGGCCGGGCCTGCTGCACCCATTTTTGGGGGTCGGGGATGTCCTTGCGGAAACGGGCCAGAGTATCGAGATAGGGGGCCGCGTTTTTATACTGGTCGGGATAGGCCTCGGACAAGTAGCGGATGCTCCTCTCCAGCGCGTCGTAATCGTAATGCAGGGCAAAGGTTTTCAGCTTTTTAAAGGCGACGGCATCCGCGATCTGCTGCTGGAAGGCGGTGAGCTTTTCCGGCGAATCCAGCGGACCGACCCGGGATTCCTCGCATTGGAGCAGCTCAGCCAGCTTTTTCCCGGCCTGACCGGGCTGATCCAGCTTTTCCACCACCGGGAGCAGGAAAAGGGCCGTATCGGCGATTTCTTCCCCCTGGCGGAGATCTGCGGTCTGGCGGACAAGCGCGGCGGTTTTTTTGAGAAACTCCTGTTTCAGGGCCTGCCTTTTTTTATCATCGGACTGGGGAGGCGTTTGTCCCGCCTGGTCTGTGGACGTAGCCGGGGCAAGCTGCTGCGCGAGCTCCTTGTAAACAGGAGTAAAATCAACCGCGCCGAAAAGAGGCGCACAGGACAGACCGGAGGAAAGGAACAGGGCTGGAGAGAAAAACGAAGAACGGAGTTTCATCAGAAAAGGTGTGGTACTTACCTGATAGATACGGAGCGAGGCTGATCTGTCTTTCACTCAAAAAAGGGAAACTCAAGAAGCAAAGGGTGTGGATGGCTGTTGAAAGTTTTTTATTATAAGTGCGATATATTTTTTTGCTCAGCCCTTATTTTTGTTTCAGGGCAGAAAATCGGAGAGGAATATTCGGTTGGGAAATGCGTAGAAAAATGGAAGGAATAATCAAAAAAATTACTATTCCTGTTGAAGTGCGATAAAAAAGGGATATACATTCAATGTAATGAAAAAGAATATTTTAGCTCTTTCCCTGGCGAGTGTCTTGAGTGCCGTGGCGATCTCTTCCTCCGCAGAAGAAACGCCTGGGAATGCGCCCGAATCTCCTTCTGTTCCCGTACCGGTAAGCCGGGTAAATAGCATGGGGGGGATGCTCATTTTTGCCAGGGACCGGGGAAACTCTCTGGACATCTCTATGGAGGATAAGGACGGCAAAAGCATAGGCCGGATTCGGGGGGAGGATCTTTTGTCACGGGAATGGCTCCGGAGTCATTCCAGGCACGCCTATCTGCCTCTCCCTCTCGTGATTGAATCCTGTCGTATGGTTGATTCGAACGAAAGGGATTTGTACTTGAAAATAACAGGGACAGATAATACCGAAGAGCTAAAGACAACAGAAAAAAAGGCGGCGGAAGATCCCCGTCCATGCTTGAAAAAGGAGGGGAAGGAAGTATTGCTTGAGTGGCATTGGGATTCCGAGAAGCAGGCGCCTGTTTTTTCGTGTGTTCGCGAAGAAGAAAGACTCAGCTATACTCTGGGCTCTCTGCCTCCTCTGAATATCCTGATCACAGGCACGGGGGATCGCGATGGGGACGGCGACAGTCTTATCTTTCGGATGGGAGACCGGGAATGGAAATGGATGGACTCTGTCTCGATGGCACTCCATTGGCCGTATATAAGTGTTCTTTATGCGGGTAAAGAATATTATGTAGACATGGGGTACAGGAAGATCCATTCTTTATACTGGCTCGATCCCTCGTCTCGGGAACCGCTTTTTCAGGCGGTGGATTTGGATCCCCTGATGGGGAAACTGTACGACCAGCTGGGAATGAAGGTAGAGCAGAGAGATGTTGCCAGTATAAGCGGAGAAAGTGAGGACGGACTGGAAGTTTCCGCGGGCGGATGGCTCAAGGGAACCGGCAAATGGTATGACTTGAAAGCTGTCGTGAGCCGGGAGAATGGCCAGTTTGTCGCCAGGAAAAAATCTCTTGAGTGGAGAGAAGATATATCAAGGGAATAAAAAGGAGTCATTTAAGGAAGCCCTTATTTTTCGCCGTAGGCAAGGAGCGCCTGTCTTTATGCGGGCGTCTTGTCGTATGCCGAGGAAATAGGGCATAAAAAATGGCTGCCCACAAGATGTGCGGCAGCTATTTTCATTGGATGTATTTGTCGATTAGTAGCTTCTGGCAAAGAGCACGCGCCGGGTAGTCGGCTTGCCGGTGAGGATGCAGGGAGCTTCCGGGCCGGTTCCGAGGGGGCCTTTGGGGATGCATCGGATGGAGATGCGGTTGGCCTTGGAGAGTTCGGTTTCCTGTTCCGGGGTGGCGTCCCACGGCACGAGTAGCCAGTCGGCGTCTCCCTCGCCGGAGAAGTTGGCGATGAGTTCTTCCAGCGTCGAGGCTTCGCGGATGTGGGCGTCGCGGAAGGCGGTGGCCTTTTTCAGCAGGTTGTCCTGAATATCCTGAAGGATGGAGCAGACGGAGGCTTTGAATTCTTCTTCCGGCTGGAAGGCTTTTTCCATGACGCCCTGATCGCGCCGCTGGACGCAGAGACTGCCGTTTTCCAAATCCCGGGGGCCGATTTCGAGGCGGATGGGCGCGCCTTTTTTGACCCATTCCCATTTTTTCGCGCCGCCCTGGAGGTCACGGTCATCGACGGTGACGCGGAGAGGCAGGTCGTGCCAGCGCTGCTT
>CAZNVW010000214.1:0-3625 GCA_964576595.1 uncultured Verrucomicrobiales bacterium | reverse complement strand
GAAATCCTCCTGAATGCCGGCACTTCGCTGCTTGTCCAGGGCGATTACTCCAAAACAGGCAGCGGCGCCTTCAACTTTGCCGGCGGTACGCTCAGCGTCGCCGGCAGCGCCTCTGAAAAAATGGATCTCGGGATCATTTCCGCCATCGCGGCAGGAAGTACGCTTGATTTGGGAACCAAAAAAGTCATCTTCAACGTAGCCGACGGAGTTGACGCGAAACAACTCGCCATCACCAGCACAAGCGGCGCCGTACAAGCGAGCGGCAGCAATGCGCTGGCTCTCAAAGATCTGAACTCGTCACTCTATGCAGGAACGGCGGGACTGAACGTCATCGGAGTTTCCGCGGCGAACTCAACGCACGGAATTTACGGCGGCTCCTGGGAAGCCCAGACCTCGCCCTCGGGCAACATCGTCATCGGCAGTACGGACGCGGGAATCCTGACGAATCTGAGTTTTTCCAACAGCCAGAACAATGCCGGCATTTTTGGAGCGGGCGCCGATTTGGGCGCGCCTCTGACAGGTACGGATAAAAACGCCAATGTACTGAGCGCGATCCTCGCCCAGGGCGTCGTCACGGGGAACATCCTGAATCAGGACGGAACGGTAAATGCCGACGCCGTGTACAATACAACCATTTCGGGTAAAATATACGGAGGAGCCGTCTCCGGCTCCAGCCTGTACGGCAGCTCCATGGTCACGCTGAGCGGAGTCCGCTTTATCGGCGCGAACCCTGGTTTCATAACCGGGGCGGAGGGTTCGCTCGTCGCCGGGGCCACCCTCTCGACAACACTTTACGGAGATGCCACGCTCAAAATCTCCGGCTCCCGGATCGACTCCAAAGTATGGGGAACCATAGGCACCGTCAATGGCAATGTCGTCTTTGATCTCGACCACTCCTACTTTGCCAACGACATCGTACTCGGCGGCTCCGGCGGGAGCAGCAGCATCAAAGGCAACGTGACACTGACAGATGCAGGCTCTACCTTTGCCGGCAGCCTCTATGCCGGACGGGACGGAACGATCGTCGGTAAAGTGACTCTGGACATGACGGACAGCGTCGTAAAGGGCAGTCTCTATGGCGGCGCCTCCATCGGCACTGTTTCCGGAGGGGTCGCAATAGATCTGAATGGCGTGACCGTGAACGGCAGCCTCTATGGCGGCGGCAACGGCGGCAATGTTTCCGGAGGAGTCGTGATGAATCTGGAGGGCGTGACCGTGAGCGGCATGACAGGTATAGCCGGTGGCGGCAACAGCAGCAACACCAGCGCAGTCGTCACGGGCAACAGCACTATTACAATAGGAGGCAGCTCTTCCATCACGAGATTCAACGGAACAGGGCCGCAATACGGAACACTTGCAGGCAATCTGACCGTGAATATCAACGGGGGCGTCATCGGAACGGGACAAACGGGGGTAGGCACCGGGGAAGTCTCCTTCAGCCTCTCGGGACGGGACGCAAAACTGCAGGGAAATGCCACGCTGAACCTCACCGCAGGGACGATCAAGAACGAATATATGCTCGTGAGCGGATTTGGAGGAACGGGCGTCACCGGCGACTTCAACATGAAAGTGACGGGCGGCGCCATCGAATCCAACATCTACATGGCGGGCAACTGGGGCTCCCGGATCGGCGGCAACATCAACATCCTGCTCGATGGCGGCATCCTCGGTCTCGAGGGACAAACCAGAGTCCTCTATGGAGGCTCCTGGGGAGCGAACAGCTATAATGACTCCACCCTCCCTGTGGCGGGCAACATGACTATCACGCTGGATGGCGCCTTGAGCGGCGGCATAGGAAGCCTCTTTAAAGGAACCTATAACATCTATGCGGGCTCCCAGCACTCCAAAGTAGGCGGCAACACCCTCATTACCCTGAGCAATATCAGCCAGTTGGGCGGGGTAGCCGATTTCAGCGGCGTTATTTCCGGAGCCAACGCCTCCGGCGGCGGCGTGGGCGGTACGGAGCGCAAGCTGGTCTTTGACCACTACACGACCTCCACAAATGCGCAATTCCAGTACTTCACCCTGGCTGAAGTCAAGGGAGCCTCTACCCTCGAACTGAAGGGAACCGGCACCTCCATCGCCTCCTGGAGCCTCTCCGGCAACTCCTCGCTGACCATCTCAAACGTCGCCTCCCTGGGCGGCGCCTCGACCATAACCTTTGCCTCCGCCGGAGATTCATTTATCTGGAATGGCGGCGCGGCCAACAGCACCCTGGGAGCGGCATTCTCGGGCCTCGGTTCAATCTCGGTAAATGGCGGAGCCTCCGACAAACTGACCCTCAGCGGAGCCAGCACGCAATTTAACGGCACACTGAATGTCAATGGCGGTACCCTCGAACTGGCGAATGGTGCGGCTATGGGGAATAATGCCGTATTCTCCGTATCAGGAACCCTGCAAACCGCCAAAACCGCAGATTTTACCTTTGCCAACAAACTGGAAAGCGGGAGCGACTCGGCCCCGGGCTCCTTTATCGTCGCCAATACGGGAAGCGCCGTCACCACACTGACCCATACGGACACCTCCTCCTATAAAGGAACCTTTTCCGTACTCTCGGGCGTCATGGAAGTGGCGGCGGGCGTAGCCTATAGCCAAAACGACCTCTCCATCGGAGAAAACGGCACGGTCAAACTCCAGGAACCCCTGGAAAACTCATTCAAGAGCATCTCCTCCATAACGGAAGGCAAAGGCAAACTGCTTTTGTCGGCCAACTCGGCCCTGACTGACAGCGCGCTCCTGACCTCTTTCTCAGGCGTACTGGCTCTAGGCAACGGCGTGAGCTTTGACCTGACCCAGACAAGCAACACCTGGAATGCGGCGGCAAACTTCGAACTGAATACCCAATCCGTCTTGACCTTGCACAACGCGGACACGTCACCCATGGCGATGACGGTAGGCGGTATCCATCTAAAAGGCAAGGACGGCCAAGTCATCCTCTCGGGAAGCGCGATTGAACTGACCATCACCCGCACGGCCAATACCCTGATAGGCGTCTCCGGCACCAGCGTGACCTTTGACATCAGCGCCTCCGGAGACAATAAAATAAAAATGGGAGACCTGGTAAACTCCGCCGTCTTTGACAATATCTATCTGAAAGACGACGAAGGAATCCACCGCTCCTACGTCAACAAGAACGGTTACCTGGTCAAACTCTCCACAGAAGCCATGACCGAACTGACCTCCATCGGAATAGATGCCGAGGACGGATTCTATAAAATCACGACTCCTGCCACAGGAACGGGCGTGGGCAATCACACCCTGGTCATGGACTCGGGAGCGGACACAACGGTTTCCCTGCTCAACATCCTTTCCCAGGAAAACGTCAACGTCGGCTGGACCCTGAACGGCACCACCGCCTCCATCAAGGGCGGCACCCTCCTCTTTGAAGACGCCAAAACCGCAGAAGGAGTCAACATCGGAGCGGACTACCTGATCAGCGGCGGAACCCTGAAGGGCGGTACCGGAGCGGACGGGCTGACCATCAACCAATCATCCGAGACCCATTCATTAACCATCTCCTCCGTTATTGAAAACGCGGAAGAAGGTCACGCGACTATCTTCAAAAAATCGGGCGTAGGCACATTGACCGTGAGCGGATTGCTGAACAACACGGGAGGAGTGGAAG
>CAZNVW010000213.1:0-3660 GCA_964576595.1 uncultured Verrucomicrobiales bacterium | reverse complement strand
AGAAGGGAAAAATTCGTTATCCCCAAAGACTCCGCCCGCAGGACTGCGCGCGCGCTCGCCGGGGCGGTCGTTTCAAAACCGACGGCAAAAAAGACGACTTCCTCCGACGGATTCTCCATAGCCAGCTTGACGGCATCCAGAGGGGAATATAAAACGCGTACCTGCCCGCCTCCCGCCCGGACAGAGAGCATATCCTCGCACGTTCCGGGCACCCGGAGCATATCGCCGTAACTGCACAGAATCATGTCTTTTCTCTTCGCCAGCTCCAGGGCGCAGTCGATGAGAGAAACCCCGGTCACGCAAACCGGGCAACCTGGGCCATGAAGCAATTCGACTCCGGGAGGGAGCAATTCCTCCAGACCATGGCGCAGAATGGCGTGAGTCTGACCGCCGCAGACCTCCATAATACGCCAGGGATGTGTGACCGTCCGGCGTATTTTGTCCGCCAGATCGCGCACCCGTTCTTCCGCCGCCAACAAATCGTTCATCACTCTCCTCCCCTTCCCGCCATGGGTTCGCCGCGTTCGACGGCGGACACAATAGCGCGCATTTCCTCACGAGTTTTCAGGGCCTCCCCTTCCTCCATCCGGCTCAGGGCAATCCCCACATGCACAATGACATAATCGCCGACCCCGGCCTCGGGCACACAGGAGAGATTGACCTCTCTGGTCACGCCGCCAAAATCGACCATGCCCAAACGGAACAGGGGGTCCCCCTCTTTCAGCTCCACGATTTTTCCCGGTACGGCCAAACACATACGCTTACTTCACTTGCTTTTCCCGATAATTCCACAAGACCGCCGCAAGCTGCCCCAGAGCCAGACCGCCGTCATTGGGCGGCACTCTCCGGGGGAAAAAGACAGACAAGCCTCTCTCTCCGGCCCGTTGGAGCAAACAATCAAGAAGCAGCATGTTTTGAAAACACCCGCCTCCGACGGCTACCCCCTTCATACCCGTTTTTTCCGCGATGGTCACGATCAAACTCGCCAGAGCATGATGAAAAAGCCGGGCCAAATCCTCGCGGAAGGCTCCCGTCGACAGACGGGCGTCCAGCTCCCGGAGCAGAGGCCGCCAGTCAAGACCGCTCCCGTCTGGATTCCCCGTAAACAACAGTCTGCCGGAGTCGCGGCATTCCTCTCCGTCTCGCCCCTTTTTCGCCCAGGCCTCCAGCGTCATCGCCGCCTGTCCCTCACATAAAACAGGCCCGTCAAACCCCAGAAAAAACGCCACGGCGTCAAACAACCGCCCCATGCTGGTCGTCAAGGGGGCATGTCTGCCGGCGGAAATCATCTTCAGACAATTTCGCTCCTCCCTCTCCTCAAAAGCACCCCGTGCCAACTCCCGAAGCCGGGGGCACTCGTCCGGTTCCATCCGGCTGAGCAGACTCAAGGCGATGCGGCGCGGCTCTCGGACGGCGGCTTCTCCCCCCGGCAGGGCAAACGGCGCCAGATGAGCGGCGCGAGTCCAGCCATCCCGCTCCATCAGGAAAAATTCACTGCCCCAGATCAAGCCATCCGTCCCATACCCCGTCCCGTCCCATGCAACCCCCAGCAAGGGAAAAGACGCCTCATTCTCCGCCATACAGCTCAGAACATGCGCCACATGATGCTGAACCTCGACGACAGGCGCCCCCCGCTCTCTTGCATATTCCCGCCCCAGGCGGGAAGACTCGTAATCGGGATGCGCATCGACCGCGATTACATCGGCGCGGCTCCCCAGCAGCATCTCGAGATGTGTCGCCGACTGTCGGCAAGCCGACAGAGACTCCACAAACTCCAGATCTCCGACATGAGGGCCGGGCACAAACAGGCCCCGGCTATACCAGCCCACGGCATTTTTCATTTGCCCGCCCCAGGCCAGAATTCCCCGCTCCTCCGCGCCCGGCTTCAACGAAGGCCCCACCGGTAGAGGAGCATACCCCCGGGCCCGGCGCAAAATCACCTCACGACCCTGCACAATGCGTGCGACCGAGTCATCCATCGCCCTCAAAATGGGGCGGTCATGCAGGAGGAACGCATCGGCAATCCCCCCCAGCCGGGTCAACGCCTCGCCGCGGGTCGTGCACATCGGCTCTCCGCTGAGGTTCCCGCTGGTTACAACCAGAGGGCCGCTCATCTCCCGGCAAATCAGATGATGAAGAGGCGTAGTCGGCAACATAACCCCCAGAAGAGGGCTGAACGCCGCGACAGAGGGAGCAATACGCGACTCGGGGCCGGAGGGCTCCCGACGCTCCAGCAAAACAATCGGCCCCTCTGGCGACAACAACAGGCAGGCCTCGGCAGCGGAGACATGGGCGACATCCCGCACGCTCTCCAACCCCGGCATCATCACGGCCAGAGGCTTGGCCTCCCTCGCCTTGCGGCGGCGCAGCATACGCACGGCCTCTTCGTCGGAAGCATCCACGACAAGCTGGACGCCGCCCATCCCCATCAGAGCCAGTACATTCCCGGACCGGAGCAACCGTACCGCATCCCCGACCATTTCGCGGGTTGCCTCCGCGTCCAGCCCCTCCCGAAGCGTCCGGCCCGAGGCATCAATGAGAAAAAGACGGGGACCGCACCGGGGACAGGAGACCGGCTGAGCGTGAAAACGACGGTCACCGGGATCTTCGTATTCCTCGAGACATTCGGGACAGAGCGGGAACCCCTTCATACTCGTCCGCTCCCGATCATAGGGCACCCCCTCCATAATCGTGTACCGGGGGCCGCAGTTCGTACAATTTGTAAACGGGTAATAATAACGACGGGAATCCGGAGAAAATAGCTCCTCCACGCATTCCGGACAAACGGCCAGATCGGGCAGCAGCACCGGAGGCAGCGAGCTCCCGTCCCTGACGCTTTCCCTGATTTCAAAACAAGTGTCCGAAACAATACGGTCGCCGCGCCATGCCGCGCCCTGCGGCTCCAGCCATCGGGGCTCACATCCAAAAACCAGGGCGCGAGGCGGCTTCTCCGAAGAAAGACGGTGAAAAAAACACTCCACCCGGCATGACTCGCCCTCCGCCTCCAACTCCACGCCGCCGGGAACATTCCGCACCCAGCCCGAGAGACATTCCTCCCGGGCGAGGCGGTAAACAAAAGGCCGGAAACCGACCCCCTGCACCGCCCCGTAAATACGAATATGCAGCCGCTGGCGCTTCATCCTCCCCGCTGCGGTTTAATGTGCGTGATCGTGAGCCTCTCCCGAAACGTGGCGATGCCAATGGACAATCTCATCGCACCACGCCTCCATCCCCTCTCCGGTTTTGGAAGACAGCTCCATCACCCGGGCATGATGAGCGATCTTGCAGAGATTGCCCATCGCCGTCTCCCGGTCAAACCCGGCAGGCTCCGCCAAATCGGACTTTGTCACCAGAGCGGCGTCGGCTGCATGAAACATGGGAGGATATTTCAGAGGCTTGTCCTCACCCTCCGTCACAGAGAGCAAAACGACACGCCGGCTCTCCCCCAGATCATAATCGGCGGGACAAACCAGATTGCCCACATTCTCAATAATCAGCACGTCCAGCGCATCCATATCCAACTCCTTCATCGCACGGGCGATCATCCCGGCGTCAAGATGGCACATGGTCCCCGTCGTAATCTGTACAACCGGAACCTCCGCCTCGCGAAGACGATTCGCATCATTCTCGGTTGCGAGATCTCCCACGATCACCCCTACC
>CAZNVW010000212.1:0-3665 GCA_964576595.1 uncultured Verrucomicrobiales bacterium | reverse complement strand
TTTCTTGAGTTCCAGCACGTTCTGCGTACTGCGGGGAGGCTGGGGAAAGTTGAATTTAAAGACCTTGCGGCCCGGATTCGGCTTCGGAATCAGAGTCATTTTTTCCAACTGCTTTACACGGCTCTGCACCTGCCCCGACTTGGAGGCAATGGAGCGGAAGCGGTCAATGAACTCCTGGACGTGCGCGATTTCCTTTTGCTGGTTGCGATAGGCGGCCACAAGCTGCTCGTAGCGCACCTCCTTTTGCTCAAGGAAAGAACTGTAGTTGCCCGTATAGGAGACGAGCTTGCCCTCGTCAATATCCACGACGCCTTCCACAAGAACATCCATGAAGTCGCGGTCGTGCGAGATCATCAGAATGGCTCCGGGATAATTCAGCAGATACCGCTGGAACCACAGCAGAGACATCAGGTCGAGGTGGTTTGTCGGCTCGTCCAGCATCAGCAGGTCGGGCTCCAGAACAAGCAGGCGGGCAAGATGGGCGCGCATGACCCAGCCCCCGGACATCTCCCGTGCCGGACGGTGAAAGTCGGTATCGCGGAAGGCCAGCCCCTTGAGAATCTTCTTGGCCTTGGGCTCCAGCTGATAGCCGTTGTTGGCGTTGAAAGTATCCATGGCGTCGGCGTACTCCGGCATGTCGGTCCGCCCGGAAGCCTCGCATTTCTTGATCGTCTTGATCGCCGCCTCCATATCCGGGTTGATACCCATGGCGATTTCAAGAACGGTGCTGTCGCTCGGGTCTCCGGCCTCCTGGGGCAAATAGCCGACAATGGCGTACTCGTCCAGATCCACGCTGCCTTCATCGGGAACGTCTTCTCCGAGAATCATCCGGAACAGAGTGGACTTGCCCGCCCCGTTCGGGCCGACCAGGGCCAGCCGTTCGCCCCATTGAAGGGTCATGGAAGTTTCGCAAAAAAGAGTACGGCCCGCAAAAGCCTTGGTAATGTTCTTGAGTGTCAGCATGAGTCTGTGTTCAGGGGAATAGGGAAAAAAGAAATTTATTGCAAGCCCAGGGCTTCGAGAATGGGCGTTTCATCCAGAAAATCCTGGCCGGAGATCAGTTCGGCCAGAATGGGAAGCCCGGTCAGCTCCTCGACGACCTGGCGGTTGGTCAGGCTGGCGGTATTCCACTCCTCCTGCCTGTTGTTGACGACCAGCCCTATACAATTCAGGCCGCGTGCGCGGATGGCATTGACCGTCAGCACGGCGTGATTGAGCATACCGAGCTTGTTCTCGACGACGAGCAGCACGGGCAAAGCAAGATCCGCGGCAAAATCGCTGAAGTTCACGCCCTTTGCCATCGGCACCTCCCAGCCGCCTACCCCCTCGACAAGGACGAGCTCAAAGCGGGCCGCGAGATCGGCCAGGCCGCCCTTCATCAAGTCAAAATCCACAGGAGTCCCCTCCAGCAGGGAGGCGACATAGGGGGCCGTGCTGTTTTTCAAATAAACCGGGTTCAGCTCTTCCAGACTCAAGCCCTCGGGCCCGGCCTCGCGCAGACAGCGGGCATCCTGCCGGTCGCCGCAGGCGACGGGCTTGTACCCCACGGCGTTTATCCCTCTCTCCCGGAGAGTCTTCAGCAAGAGAGAAGTCACATAAGTCTTTCCCGCATCCGTATCGGTAGCGGTAATCAGTAAACCTTTCATAAACTGTTATCGGAAAATGGCGGACTTGGCCGGGAAGTTGTTTTGATCCAGACTCTCCGTCCGAACCCGGTTGTTCACAAGAAACCAGATCCCGGTAGCGAGAAGAAGGGAAAGCAGTTTGGCCAGCCAATGTCTAGTCAGAAGTTCTTTCATAAGTACCTACCTGGTGTATCAGTTCTCCGAGCCTTGCCCGGAAGGCTTCGGGAGCAAGATTGCGCTCCAGCCTGCCCATATAAGCGATCGAAATGGCTCCCGTCTCCTCGGAAACAACGACGGAAATGGCATCCGTCTCCTCCGTCACGCCTATCGCGGAGCGGTGGCGCAAACCGAGAGTACGGTCATTCATTTCCCTGTTGGTCACCGGGAAAACGCAGGCCGCCGCCACTATGCGGTCATTGTTGATCACGATACCGCCGTCATGCAAAGCCGTCTTGGGGAAAAAAATGGTCAGGGCCAGCTCCGGAGAGAACAGGGCGTCCATCGTCACGCCCGTTTCCACCTCTCCCTTGAGAGAAATGCCCCGCTCAATGGCAAACAGCGCGCCGATGCGCTTGTTGGATAACTGGACGACGGACTTGCACAAATTGTCGAAAAACTCGTTTTGCTGGACCTTGACAAACGAGGCGAACAGGGGATTGCTGCCCAGCTTCGCCAGACCGTTACGCAACTCCGGCTGAAAAATAACAAGAAGACCGACCACGGCACCGGGCGCGAGCACTTGAAGAATAATCCAGGCAATGACTTTCAATTTGAACAGAGTAATCAGCAATGCCAGCCCGACCAGCACCACCAGAATCCCCAACAGGATACGCGCGCCGCGAGTCTTGTGAAAGAGGCGGTTGATCTGGTAAATACCTACGGCCAGCAGAAGAATCTCTACAATCGCCCGAAAAGAGGTCGCAAAGCTGTCCCAGGTTGTTGAAAGCCAGTCCCACATGAGCCTGTATGCTACAACAGGAAAGGCGCTCTGGCAACTCCAATGATTAAGCCGCCGGAGCGGGAGAAGCCATCGCTCTCACTCCCGGCCCGGTCATCCGGAAAGGATCAGAAATCCAGATAAATCTCAGCGCGGCGGTTGGCCCGGCGAATGGTCTCGGCGTCGGACGACTCCGTATTCTCGACAAAGCGGCGCTGACGCTTCTTGCCAAAGCCCTTGGTCACGACCTGGTCCGGCGCGAGTCCGGCCTGTATCAGAGCATTGCGCACGGCCTCGGCGCGGGCTTCGGAGAGCACCTGATTGTATTTGTCGGAGCCGAGGTCATCGGTATGGCCGCTGATTTCGATTTTTTTGTTCGCGTCCAGCTTCAAAATATTGGCGACAATTTCCAGCTGGCGTATAGAGCGGGGCGTCAGCACCGCCTCGTCAAAGCCGAAATAGAGCACCAGAGAGTCGCCGCCCTTGGGGTTCTTGACCAGAGGAATGTACAGACTGTCGCCGCCGCCGAACTTGTTGGCGTAGTCCATCAGCAAACTGTCCAGTGCGAGGTCGGCGATGATCCAGGCGTTCTTGTCGTTTTTCTCCAGCGTCAGGCCGATATTACCGGCCTTGCCCTCGCCGGCAGACTGGACATAGGCCAGGTACCCCGCGTTCCGGTCCTGCATGAACATGTTGCGCAGGGGCTGTTTCTTGCGCAAGCCATAGTGGCCTTCTTCAAAGAGGATGCAAATTCCCGCAATTGTGGCGTCCGCCACTTTTTCCGGGGCGACAAAACGCTTGGCGACATCAAATCTCTGGGCGATCGTGGCCTGCATGAAGGCGTCGATCACGCCCAGCGCGTCGTCCGACTCGGGAGTGAAGGGGTCATTCGCCTGATTCGATCCCACAGAAGGGAGCACAATACGGGAGGCATGCCATTTACCCGAGTCATCCTTTTCCATATCGACGAGGATTCTTCGCCCATCCTCGAGATTCAACGCCCAGCGGACTTTCTTGCCGCGCTGTATTTCTCCGACTTCCGTGACGGGATTTTCCGCCTTCAGCTTGTAGCCGCCTTTGGAGAAAATATCTCGCAGGGCCGC
>CAZNVW010000211.1:0-3697 GCA_964576595.1 uncultured Verrucomicrobiales bacterium | reverse complement strand
CTTCCACTCCTCCCGTGTTGTTCAGCAATCCGCTCACGGTCAATGTGCCTACGCCGATTTTTTTCAGCAGTGTGGCATGGGAGTCATCGTAGTCGGCGATGGTTGCCGAGATAGTCAATGTGTGTGATTCGGAGAACTGGTTGATGGTCAGCGTTCCTTTTGATTCACTGCCTTTCAGGGTTCCGTTGGAGATCAGGTAATCGGTTCCGGGGTTGTCCTTGTCGTCCTGGAAGAGAAGGGAGCCGCTGAGAATGGTTGCGGTGGTGCCGTTCAGGTTCCAGCCTTCGTTCATGCCCGCCCGGCCCGCGATGCTCAGCGAGGAGACGATCGTGTCCGCCCCCGCATTCATGAGCAGGATGTGGTCGGCCGTGCCCGGGTCGGTGATTCTATAGGAGCCGTTGACGGAGTTCGCGCCCGTTTTTTCGAGTTCGGTCATGTCCGCCAGAGATACTTTCTGCAGGAAGCCGGAGGCGTCTGTCAACGCCTGGTAGGCGACGCCGTCGGCATCTATCAGGTAGATGTTGTCGAAGACGTTTGCATTAAGCTGGTCGGCGAGTTTGATGGTGCTGGACAGGGAGGAGCCTATATCGAAGGTTACGTCGGCGTTCAACGCGCCGACCAGCCCCGAGGTGCTTGTGATCGTCAGGTTGATGCCCTCTCCGGTGAAACGGACGGTGTTCTTTTCTCCCTTCAGGGTGATGCCTCCGATGGTCATGTCAAAGGCGGCGGCGCTGCTGTTGTTTAATGTCAGGGTAGAGGAGCCATTCAGTTCAAAGCCTGCCGCCGCATTCCAGCTATTGGATGCCTGGCTCAGGGTGAATGATTTGTTGGCCCCCAGTCCGATTTTGCCCGTCAGTCCGCTGAATTTGGATGCGTCAAAGGTCAGGTTGTTTTCCAGCAGGCGGATGACGCCCGCTCCCGCATAGGAGTTGATTTGCGCCGCGCCGCTGGCGAGTTCGAGGACGCCCTTGTCCACCTGGATGTCTCCGGTGAAGGTGTTCGCGCTGCCGCCGAGGGTGATTGTGTTCGCCTCAGAGGCGTTGTTGACTGTGACTTTGCCCGAGCCGGACAGGTTGCCCGTGATCGAAAGGTTTGCGTTTTTCGTGAACTTGAGTTCCGTATTCGCGCTCATTTCGATGTTGTTGGCCGCGTTGCCCAGGGTACCGCCTTCAGAGACTTCCAGGATGCCCTGCGAGAGGGTGGTCTTGCCTCGATAGCTGTTGTTGCCCTTCAGTACCAGCGTGCCCAGACCGTCTTTTTTCAGAGAGCCGGTGCCGGAAAGCACGCCGGTGTAGGTCAGGGTCAGTTCCCCGCCATTCGCCGCATCCAGATAGGCGCGATTGACCGCGTCATATTTCTGGGAATGGATGGTCAGGATGCTGTCGTTGGTAAAGGAGATGTTCTGCGCCGAGGTCCAGGTGTCGAGCGCGCCCCAGGTCGAGCTGGCCAGTACTTGCGCCGAGTTGACTCCAGACATGCCGCCGGCGCCCGTATTCAGGGTACCGCCGTTCAGGAAGAGCTGTGAGGTCGAGTTGGCCGTGTCGCTTACTCCCTTGGTGTTGACGACGCCGCCCGCTCCGACGGTGAGATCTACCGCGCCCGTCCATCCCATGTGAATCATGGCGTTCAGGACATTCAGCGTTCCGCCGGTGACATCGACGACCGACTTGCCCGACCAGTGGCCGAGCAGGACGCTCCAGGCGCCATAGGTGGCCCCGTCGTTATTGCCCGTGACGTTCAGGGTGCTTCCTCCGGTGATTCTCAGGGTATTCAGAGAGCCCGAACTGGAATCGGATGTTTTTAACCGGTTTACCGTGATGGCGGAGCCGTTGTTCAGTTCGACTAGGGTACCGGCGTCGTTTGTCGAGACGATCGCCAGGGTCAGATCCTGCTTGTCCAGAGTGCCGCCGTTGAATTCAAGACCGCCCGAGATCACCGACAAATAGGTTTGCGTGGTCAGGGTCAGTGTATTCGACAGGGTCTTCTTGCCCGTTCCCGTCAGGTTCAGATTTCCCGTTACGGTTACCGGGCCGCTGAGAGACATATTCCCGGCGCCGGTCAGCGTCATGTCGCCGGTTACGGAGACGTCTTTGGAAATCGCGACATTCGCGCCGGAGATGGCCTGGAATGTGGTCGCTCCAGCCAATGACAGCGTACTGTCGAAGGTCTGGGTTCCCGCAGAGATCCAGCTCAGAGTAGCGGCTTTTTCAAAGGTAAAGGAGGCAGAGGCTGCCGCGGAGGAAAGCCCCAGTTCGAGTGTCTTGGCTTCCTTGAAGAGGAGGCCGCCGGCAAATCCCGCATTGTCGAGCAGGGAGATGTGCGTATTGGCCGATGTGATGACGCCCGAGTATCCCGCTGCGCCGGAGGCCAGCGCGCCTATGCGCAGTTTTGAGACGCCGCTGTTTGTCGTCAGATTCAAGTTCGCGGCTCCGGTCAATCCCCCGGCCAGTGCGATCGTCTTGTCCCAGCCGATATAAATGTTGGAGTCCGCCGCCGCCGTCACCAGTCCGTTCACATTATAGTTGCCGTCTTCCGTGCGCAAGGTGCCGCCATTGAGGACAATGGCGTTGCTGAAGTTGGCCGTTCCGGTTTGGGTAATGGCCAGCCGGAGTGTACCGGTGTTTTCAATCGTGATCGTTCCATCTCCCAGCACATTTGCTGCGGCAGAGAGCTGGAGTTGGTTGTTTTGCCATTTCCCCACTTGGATAGTGCCCGCCTGAATCGAAATGTTACCGTGGAAGTCGGGGCTGCCGTTCAATGTGCCGACATTTGCCGGGTCCACATAAGCCTGGGAGAATTGTAACGTACCGTCGCCTTTTTTGACGAGAGTGCCATTGCCGCTCAGCGGCGCTCCGGCCGCCGTGTCGATCGACATCGTCTTGCCGGTCGCCACATCGTACTCCAGCGAGCTGGCGCCTACGGCCACGGATTTCGTGTAAGTCACATTGTCCGTGATTTTCCAGAGGAATTTACCCTGACCGCTCAGAGACAGGGAGTCGCCCGTAAACAGATTGCCCAGCGTCGTGACGCCGCCGGCCGCCGTGTCGAGTCTGGCGGCGCCGCCCGCGCCCAGACGCACGGCGGACAAGTCGGTCGCGCCGGAGAGAGCCAGTGTACCGGCTCCGCCGACGAGGGTGGCGTTGCCTCCCAGTATGGTCGAGGCAGCCGTCAGGCTCAGGGTGCCGCTCGTCAGGGTCAGGGAGCCTTTCAGAGAGCCCGTCCCTTTCAGGGTTGAGTTGCCCTTGATGTTAATGCCGCCGGCAATGTCGGCGTTTGCGACATTCAGGGTCAGTGTGCCGCCGTTGACGGTCACCGCGCCGGTGCCAAAGGCTTTTGCATGGCCCGCGATCAGTTCGCCCGCGTTCAACACGGTGCCGCCGCCGTACGTATTGCCCAGATTGATGGTGAGTGTGCCGATGCCGCTCTTGGTCAGGACGGTTTTGGCTCCTGAAATGCTTCCTCCGGCGGCGTCGGCAGAGAGCGTGTAGGCTGTTGCGCCGCTGTTGTTTACCAGAATTTCCTGAGGAATGACTTCTCCCTTGACCACAACATTCTGGGATGCCTGTCCGGCCAAATCAAGGAAGTTGACGATATCGGACTGATAGAAGGCGTTGCCGCCCGTGGCTGCGTTATTGAGCGTCCACTGTTTGCCGTCGCCGACCGTCCATGTGCCTGTAGCGGCCGCCCAGGTAAGGTT
>CAZNVW010000210.1:0-3752 GCA_964576595.1 uncultured Verrucomicrobiales bacterium | reverse complement strand
AGGTAATGTACCTGGGCGAGCTGACGGTTGCTCAATGGCGCGGCCTTGGACTTGAGCATTTTCTGGCATTCCAGAATGAGGGCGCTCCAGTTTTTCTTTTCGGCGAGCTTCCACAGGTCCACGACTTCGAGCTGTTTGGTTACCGTTCCCATCGGAAGGATCTTTTTCAGTCCGGCGGTGTCGGCTTTGGCCAGTTCCGCAAGATTCATCATGCGGGCGTGGCACTCGATTGCATAGAATTCGGCGAGGGCCGCGAAGTTGTAGGGCAGTTCACGGGCATTTTTGTAGGTGTCGGCTACTTTTTTGAATGCCTGGAGGGCTTGCGGGTACTTCCTGTTCTTGTAGAGATCGAGAGCTTCGCGGAATTCCAGCGGTTCATAGATCACATATTTGAGTGCGGAGAGAGGCAGGGTGACGTCACCCTGTTGTACCTGGTTTTCCTTGAAGCGTAGCCCCTTGTCGTTTCCGACGACGATATAGATATCGGAGGGACGTCCGGAACGGATTTGTTCGGAGACGACTCGCGCGCGGATCAGTCCTGCCGTCGGGTTGGGTTCCTGGGCGGGCAGGGAGGAGAGGCCGGAGAGGGCCAGGGTGGAAAGCAGTGCTATAGAGAAGAATTTCATGGTTTGGAAAAGGTGTTTTGATTCCATTCTTCGGGTTATCTCTTCAGAGCTTCCGCTTTCGCTTTGGCCCGTTCTTCGGCCGCCTTGTTTTCGGCCATGATTTCCTGATCCTGCTCGTATTTTTGTACGAGGGCTTCCACTTCACGCCAGTCGTTTCGATCCGAGACGGTCATCTTGTCGAAGTTGGGCTGGGTGAATTTGATGTATTTGGAGCCGGTAAGATAGGCGATGAGGCGGTCGGACGGTTTGTCCAGATCGGGCTTGGGCTGGTTCCTCTGGTAGAGGAGTTCCATCTGACGCTTCATGGCGGGCGCCGAGTAGGAGATGTAGCCCATATAGTTCTGGTTGATACGCTGGTAGCCGATAATGGCGTTGTTGATGTTGCCCGCCTTGTCGTTGGCTTCCGCCCAGAGCATGGACATCTGGGGACGGAACTGGTTGTTCGCCGTGTCCTTCAGGTATTCGTAGGACATGTCGATGGCCTTCTTGTAGTCGCTGTTTGCGATGAAGAATTGAGTCAGGTTGTATTCCGCCTTTTCCACAACCTTGCGATCCGGTTTTTTCTTGGCCTTTTCGGAGGTAATGACTTTTTCCATCATGCCGATGGCCTTGATGACATTGTTCTTGTCCTTGCTTCGGCCGAGGGCCTGGGCCAGACCGAAGATGGCGTTGTTCTCGTACTTCTGGTTTTGTCTCTTGAGAAGTTCTTCAAAGTACGGGACGGCTTCGTCCGGATGGTTGGAGCGTTCGCCGAGGTAGGTGCCGAGTTTGACCAGCGCGAACGGAGTCATCTTGTCTATCTTGAAGCTCTTCTGGATGTCCTGGAAGGCAACCTTGATCTGGGCTTCCAGCGTCGCGATGGCGGCGGTATCGGCCTTGTCGATCTTTTTGAGTTCGTCTTCGTAGATGCCGACAAGAGCCATGCGGAGGATGGTGATCAGGTTGGTATCGGTCTCCTTCAGTCCGGGGAAGTTGTAATAGTGATTACGAGCTTCTTCCAGATTCAGGCGGGCTTTCTGATTCTTGCCGAGCTTGTCCTTGACGTATTCTTTGGTGTAGTTGTTTACGGCCATTTCCACCAGCGGATTTTCCTGATCCGGATTGACGCGGGAGGTGCTGACAATGGCTTCGGCCAGTCTCTGTATCGCTTCTTCCCGGCGGTTGGCCTTGTCGAGGGACGGGAAGCCTTCCACGGCTTCCTGGATGCGGGTGAAGACGGTGTCGTCCTTGGCGAAGTTCTTCCAGAATTCGTCGTAGTAGGCGACGGCTTCGTCGTTCTTCTTGTTCCGGTTGGCGATGACGGTCAGGTGGAAGAGGGCTTCACCCTGAGCCGGCTTGTTATCAAGTTTTTTGGCTCCGGCGAGAGCTTCCTTGTAGGCTTGTTCCGCGCCTTTGTCGTCACGCTGTTTTTCCAGCAGGATGCCCTTGTTGAGCTGGGCCGAGGGGTAAATGTTGCTTTCCGGGAATTCCTTGATCAGGCGATCGTAGTCGGCCAGGGCCTTTGCCTCGCTCTCGGGAGTCCCGACATTGAAGTAGCAGATGCCGCGGTCGAGCAGTACATACGGCAAATAGGCGGAGTCCTTTTTGTTCGGGAATTTGTCGACGAACTTGCTGTAGGTGTGGGCGGCCTTGTCGGGGGTATCCGTACGTTTCACCGCGAGGCCGTGATAATACATGATCTGCGAGGTGTGAACGGAGTCGGGGAATTCTTTGACAAAGGCTTCCAGCTTGGGCCGGGCTTCCCGGAAGCGGTTCAGGCTGGCGAGCGAAGCTCCTTCCGTGAACATGGCCATTTCCAGCACTTTCGGGTCTTCAGGCTTCATGGCCAGAATTTCGGCGGCCTGTCGGGCGCATTCTTCGAATCTCTGTTCCAGGAACAGGGTTTCGAGGGTCATGGAGTTGAGCACTTTTTTCTTTTCGGACTGCGGGAAGTCGGTGATGAATTCCTTGGTCAGGGCCTGGCTGCTCTTCATGTCGCCCATGGTGGCGGTGATCATGATGAGGTTGTACAGGTTGTTCTCACGCATTTCGGGGGTGAGATCCTTGTATTCCTCGTGCAGTTTTTTGTAGGCGGCCTGGGCGGGCGGATATACGCCGTCCTTGACGAACTGGGAGGCCGTCAGCATCAGCAGGATGGCTTCGGGAGTCTGCTTGTTTTCCACAGCCGAGTCCTTGAAGTTTTTAAGCGATTTCTGGATGTCGGCCTTGTTGTAGAGGACGGTTGTATCGACGATGCCCGGGAAGGTGCCCAGCCGCGATGTGACGTCATTGACGCTCTGGTTCAGGGCCGCCATGTCGGGTACCAGGGTCATCAGCTCCTGGGAGACTTGCGTCATGTCTTCCGCGATTTTCCCTTCGGTCATGTTGGACTTGCTCTGGGCGTCTCCGGCCAGTTTCAGGAGCATGGGCGTGAAGGGGATCATGCGCCAGGGCTCCAGAGCGACGACGGAGCGGCTGTCTGTCAGGAAGTCCAGTACGATTTCAGGTTTGTTGTTGGCGATGGACTTGTCCGCCAGTGCGAGGAAGGCCTGCACGATCGGGGTGTCGGGGATGCCCTGGCCCTTGTACCGGTTTTTGGCAATCAGCTTGATGTTTTTGACGCCTTCTTCGAAGTTGGGCGTTTTGGCGCGGAGGTGGCACTGGGCCGCCAGCGCGTAAATCAGGCCGAGGTTGATATTTTTTTCCAGGGGGGAGAGTTCCGCCGCCGGCGTTTTGAGGCGGTTGTCGATGAAGCTGTTCAGATAGCCGAGCGCCTGGTCGAAATCATTGAGGGCAATGGCGGCTTCCGCCATTTTCAGGTAGGAGGAGTTGATATAGGCGTTGCCTTTGCCCGGGTATTTTTGGATGCCCTGCTGGAAGGACTTGATGGCGTCCTCGTACTGATGGAGGTTGACTTCGCAAAGACCTTTTACATACCAGAACTGGCCGAATTTATCGCCGATATTCAGTTGTTTGGCCCGTTTGTCAAAGACGGTAATGGCGGTTTGCACTTCGCTGAGAGCTTCCTGCCATTTGCCTTCATCAATGAATTTGGCGGCATTTTTGAGTCGGGCGTAGGGGCCTCCCTGTTGTGCGTGCACCGGCTGGGTGCCGACGGTGGCCACTATGGCGGACAGTGCCATGAGG
>CAZNVW010000209.1:0-3846 GCA_964576595.1 uncultured Verrucomicrobiales bacterium | reverse complement strand
AGGCCGAGGTCGGCGCATTGCTGGGGGCGATGCGGCGCATCCCCTCCCGGTGGATACTGGTGTCGGGCGAGACCGGGCTGGGCGTCACGGCTCCGACCCGGCTGGGGCGGCATTTTTGCGATGGGCTGGGGATGGCGAACCAGATGATCGCCCGTGAGGCTGATCGCGTCGCGCTGGTGGTGGCGGGACGGGTGATGGATCTCCCCTAATTTCCCTGAAGGAGGGAGGGCGCTTTCAGCCCGGGGATGGAGTCAAGCAGGGTGCGCGTGTAGGCGTTTTGAGGAGAGGAGAAGACGGTCTCCGCTTCTCCGTATTCAACGATACGGCCCTTTTGCATGACGGCGATGCGGTCGGCCATGTAGCGGACGACGGACAGGTCGTGCGAGATGAAGATCATGGTGAGCCGCAGGTCCCGGACGAGTTCTTTGAGCAGGTTGAGTATCTGGGACTGGATGGAGACGTCGAGCGCCGAGACCGGCTCGTCGGCGATGATGAGGCCCGGCTCGGGCGCCAGCGCGCGCGCGATGGCGATGCGCTGACGCTGCCCGCCGGAGAACTCATGCGGGTATTTGCGGCAGTAGCCGGGGTTCAGGCCGACCCGCTCCATCAGCGAGAGGACGGCTTTTTCCAGTTCTTTGCCGCCGAGTTTGCGTCTTCTCAGAATGGCCTCCGACAGGGTGCTGAAGATGGTATAGCGCGGGTTCAGGGAGGCGTAAGGGTCCTGAAAGATCATCTGGAAGTCCAGCCTGCGGCGGCGCATGGCCGAGGGCGACAGGGCCGTCAGGTCAACTCCGTCGAGTACGATGCGGCCCGCGTCCGGCTTTTTGAGCTGCATGACGATTTTGGACAGGGTGGACTTGCCGCACCCCGATTCTCCGACGAGGCCGAGGATTTCTCCTTTTTCCACAGACAGGGACACGTCATCGACGGCGTGCACCATGGAGACGGTGCGCGGCCAGAGGAGTCCTTTTTTCAGGGGGAAGGAGACCCGGACGTGTTCTATGTCGAGGAAGCTCATGCTGACGCGGGAAGCCGGGGGCGAGGAGGCTCGCCCCCGGCGGAAGGGCGGGTTCAGGCGTTGAAGAGGGCGAAGCGCTCGTCGAGGAATTTGCCGTCCTTGCGGATCAGTTTGCCGTCGAAGTAGATTTCGCCGCCGCCGTATTCGGGGCGCTGGATGCAGACCATGTCCCAGTGGTTTTGCGAACGGTTGCCGTTGTCGCAGTTTTCATAGGCCTGGCCGGGGGTGAAGTGGAAGGAGCCGGCGATTTTCTCGTCAAACAGAATGTCCCGCATGGGGTTCAGGATGAGCGGGTTGATGCCCAGGGCGAATTCGCCGACGTAGCGGGAGCCTTCGTCCATGTCCAGGATTTTGTTGAGGGCGTCCGTTTTGTCTCCGGCCTCGGCGCGGACGATTTTGCCGTTTTGGAATTCGAGGGTGATGCCATCAAAGGCGATGCCCTGGTAGATGGTGGGGCAGTTGTAGGTGATGACGCCGTTCGCGCTGTCGCGGACGGGGGCGGTATAGACTTCACCGTCCGGGATGTTGTAGTTGCCGCAGCAGGGGAGGGCTACCATGTTCTTGATGGAGAAGGTCAGGTCGGTTCCCTGCCCGACGATGTGTACCTGGTCGGTGGCCATCATCAGTTTGGCGAGTTCGTCCATCATCGGGGCCATTTTGGGGTAGTCCAGCAGGCAGACGTCAAAGTAGAATTTTTCAAAGGCCTCCGTGCTCATGCCGGAGAGTTGGGCCATGGAGGGGGTGGGCCAGCGCAGGCCGCACCATTTTGTTTTGGCGACGCGCCAGTTCAGGGCAGGGCGCAGGTGCTTCATGGCGAGTTTCATCCTGTCCGCCGGGACGTCGGAGGTTTCGGTGATGTTGGCGGAGCCGCGGATGGCAATGTAGGCGGCCATGTCCTTCATTTCCTCCAAAAGGTGTTTGCCGATGTTTTCGTACTGGGCGTCGTCGGCTCCCATCAGCATTTCCCGGTTCAGGCGGGTGCTGACGGTGCGGAGGTGGGGGTGGCCTCCGGCGGCTCGTGCGGCGCGGATGAGGGCGACGCCCATTTCATCGGGGGTGTCCTGGAGGTCGAGGAGGATGTGTTCCCCCGGTTTCAGGGCGACGGAATAGTTGATGAGTTGTTCGGCGAGAGCGGCGGTTCTGGGATCTTGCATACGTCTTTCTCCGCCGGGGAGGTCTTTCTGTCAAGTCGAAGGCTTGCCCCGGCGGGGAAAAAATGATTTAACGCCTCTCATGCAAGCACCTCTCAGACTGGGTATCCTGGGGTCCGGCTCCGGTTCCAATTTCCAATCCATCCTCGACGCGATTCAAGACGGTACGCTGAATGCGGAAATCGCCGGGGTTTTTTCCGATGTTCCCGAGGCGTTTATTCTGGAGCGCGCCAGGAGGGCGGGGCTCTCCGCCGAGGTGATTGATTGCGGCGGGTTCAAGACGAAGTTCCCCGAGGAGAGCCAGGCCGCTCTGGCGGAAAAGCTGCTCGATCTGGGGGTGGAGGTTGTGTGTCTCGCCGGGTTTATGCGTCTGGTCAAGGCGCCTTTGCTGGAGGCCTTCCCCAACAGGATTGTCAATATTCACCCGTCCCTGCTGCCCCATTTCCCCGGTCTCCACGCCTGGGAGCAGGCGGTGTCCGCCGGAGCCTCGGAGAGCGGCTGTACGGTGCATTATGTGGACGGCGGGATGGATACGGGGAGTATTATTGCCCAGGCCCGCGTTCCCGTGCTGCCGGAGGATACCGCGGCGACTCTTCACCAGAGGATACAGGTAGAGGAACACAGGCTCTATCCGGCCGTGCTGACTCAATTGTTAGCGAAGTTGCGCGCATAACTCTTGACCTGACGGCACGGGTGGGGGTAAATGAGACCGCAATTGAAATTTCATTTATGAAACCTAGTTCTTTTATCATCGCCACGGCCATGCTCGTGGGCATGGGCGCTTCCTTCGCCGACGACGCGAAGGCCCCCGCCGCTCCCGAAGCCGCTCCCGCCCCCAAGGCTGAAGCTCCCGCCGCTGAATCCGCTCCCATATCCCCTGAACAAATGACAAAAAGTATCGGTTATCTCTTAGGCTACCAGACCGGAGCCAATATTTCCCAGATCGGACCCATCCAGCAGGATGACATCAATATGGAATCTTTTGCGCAGGGCGTAAAGGACGGCATGGCCGGACAGAAGCCCCTGTATCCTGAAGAGGAAGTCAGCAAGGCGTTCCAGGAATTCCAGAAGATTCTTGAGCAGCGCATGGAGGAAAAGGCCAAGCTCAATATCGAGGCCAGCAAGAAGTTTGTCGAAGAGAACGGCAAGAAGGAAGGCGTCGTCACGACGGCCAGCGGTCTCCAGTACAAGGTGATCAACAAGGGCGGCGACAAGAAGTACGAAGCCCCCAAGGACGGTCAGGACATGGGCACCCGCTTCAAGGTAAACTACAAGGGTACTTTGCCGAACGGCGAAGTTTTTGACGAGCGCAACGACGTTGAAATGCCCCTGGAAGTCATCCCCGGCTTCAAGGAAGCTCTGACGACGATGCCCGTAGGCGCCAAGTGGGAGCTTGTGATTCCCGCCGAGCTCGGCTACGGCGCGCAGGGTGCAGGCGGCAAGATCGGCCCGCATCAGGCTCTCAAGTTTGACCTGGAGTTGAAGGAAATTCTTCCTCCCGACCCGAATCAGGCTTCTCCCCAGGGGCAGAGCATTACGCCCGAGCAGCTCCAGCAGCTTATGGAGGCCGCTTCGAAGTCCCAGCAGAAGTAAGTTCTGAATTTTCCTTTTCGCAAGGAAAACGAAACGCCCGGAGGTTGGCCCTCCGGGCGTTTTTTTATGGAGGCCGCAGGGGAT
>CAZNVW010000208.1:0-3848 GCA_964576595.1 uncultured Verrucomicrobiales bacterium | reverse complement strand
TTATCTGGCTTATCAAGTTTTTCCTGAATTCCATTACGGATAGCGCGGGCATACGTATGAATGGAATCCAATAACTTCATATCTCCCGCGTCACAATCTTTAGCATCCATATAAACCGAATGAGCCGTTTTGATATTTGAGTGCGCGCAATTGATTGACTTAGAGAGTATTTCATCGGGCTCATCGGTTAGCACAGAAGCGGTTTCCAAAGAGGCTCCATCCCTAAATTGCCTCAAAGCGTCCCCATTTTGCAGGATTTTTGAAAATATACCAAGTTTTCGCGAATCAGGAACGCGTTTCGTGCCTGATTCATTTCTTCTGGAAAACAGCCAATCAATCACGTCTTGCAACTTTGCAAGAGAAATATTCTGCAGAGTGAAATCGTTGCCATGATCCAAATCCAGTGCAGGGTCTTCCTTTAAATAGTCCACGATGCCGGCATACGAAAGCCCCGTAGCCAAAATGGAAAATTCAATATCATCAGAATCCAATTTAAGTGTATCGATAATCCCTTCGTCCTTGGCAAGCTCGCAAAGGCGCAGTGTCTGGATAATCCGTTTAGCATAGTCGTATTTTGTGGAAACAGCCCGCGTGGCTGCTTTAAGAGCGTCTTCTTGAGATAAGCCGCCATGTGAAACGTAGTCATCCATTAGCTGTTTCATATACTGAGCCTTTTGCTGGGCTCCCCAAGACTTCGTGCCAGTAATATGCCTGTACCCCAAATACCAGAGAATATCCTCCCTTTGCCGATACACGAGCGTAGGGATATGGTGTGGCTTCTCTTCAGCTTCTGCCACAGCCTTTTTGACAGACGCCGCTCTCACTGGAGCTATATCCGGATTAGCTAAAAGCTTCAGCGCAGCCAAGCGCCGGTTCCCTTCAATTACCACATATCCGCCTTCAGCTCTGCGGATAACCAGCAGAGGCTCCGCAGGTGAATAGCCCAATTGACCCAGAGAGGCCATCAATTCCACTAGATCCCCTTTGAGAAGCAGATACCTTAAAACAGTTTCATCGTTAGCATGGTACAATTCAACGGGCAAACGCGGATTCTGCGGATCGAAATGTAATTCGTCTAAATTGATCGTCTGTGGTATTGCTGGCTGCATTTGTCGCTGCTGTGACATCGTGTAGTGCTGTTTTATTGTTGCATGCGCATATACAGAGCCATTGTATGGCGTATTTAACAGTTAAGAGTACCACGGTTGAAATGAATGGTCAACTGTGTAGGATCGGCTTGTTTTAACCGCATTGCCTCAAAATAGAGCGCACCGAAAGATACACGACAGACGAGGAGCTGAGAGCGTTGCATCAAGCCATGAAGTCGAAAGGGATTCTACCAAAAGACGAGAATTTCCCTAACGGATGTAATGGAATTTGTATCTCCGTTTAATTCCTGCGCTGCCTTAACAACAAAGCCCGCCGGGAAATCCGAGCGGGCTTTATCAATTTCGTGACACCACGAAATTGATCAGAGGGGTGCTTGAGGCTTTATTTCTTTCTCGATAGTTTCGACGTAAATGGCCGAGATGCAACCCTCTCCCTCAATGGGGTGGATGTCTGGGAATGCCGGATTGAGTGACTTGAGGACATACTTGTCTTCCTGCTTGGCTAGTTTCTTCAGAGCGACGCCACGGCCATCATAATAGACGACTATGGTTCCCAGTTTGGGGAGATCGGTAGATTTCCACGGCTTGACGACGACGAGAGAATCGGCAGGTATCTTCGGAGACATGGAAGAGCCGGACACCCGGAGGGCGTAGGAGCCTTCCGGGTATTTTTTGCAGACGATAGCTTCATACGGGATTGAGTCGCCCTCCATCTGCGAACCTGCGGCCACGTTGCCCATGACTGGGATTGAGTAGAGGTTTTCCGCATAGACGATGCCGCGGAAGGGGATGGTGTAGCGTTCTTCCTTGGCCTCTTCGGCGGGAACCGTCTTGCGTCCGCTTAGGGCGGCTTTCTTTAGAATGTCCATGACAAACTCATCAATGGATTGCTTGAGAGCCTCCGCTTGAGAACGGACGTAGTCCTCAAAGTCATCGGGAAGCGGGATGAATATTTCTTCGTCTCCGCTCATGAGCTTTTCAATGAGTTCGAGTTTTGGTGCTGGAATTGTTTTTCCAGAAGAAAGCCATCCGTCTACCGTTTTTTTCTTTACGAGGACTTTCTCTCCAAGCTGGTCGCGGGAAATTCCGTTTTCCTTCATCCAGTTTTTAATCTCTTCAACTGCTGTCATGTGAGCATGTTATTCGCATTTTGACTATTCGTCAAGCGTCATTCTGTCTTAAAATAATCAAAAAGAGTATTTTTCATATTGACGCAAATGCTCTTTTTGATTATTGATAAATCATCAGCAGGACGCAATATGCGAACAAGAAAGGAACCCCAATGAAAATCAGCACCAAAAACGCCCCGCGAGAAGTGCGGGATTGGCTCAACAAAGTCGAAAGGGAAACGGGATTGAGCAAGGCCGCTACAATCGCCGCCCTAATCATGGACAACGTGCGTAAGGCTACCCCGAAGCCGGAGCCGGTACTCCCTCTCACTCCCAAGAAACCCAAACCCCACAAGGTGGCCTGAATATGAAAACAGAATCAGAACTCAGGGATCTCAATAGCCCCATGTTTAAGAAGAAACTCCCTCCCGGGGAGGGCGATACGATACCCCGCAGATCCATACTCAATGAAGCCAGATTTAAGAGCTTTCTCAAAGAACAGGCCGATTTGAGAATTACTCCAGCCGAGATTATTTGCCGCCTCGCATTCACTCCATCCTTCCTGAGACTGAGCAAAGAGCAGGAAGCTCTTCATTGCGTTAGCGAGCTTCTCGTCTTCCTGAGACGACTCCAGGTTGAGCTGTTCAAGCTTTCCATCAAGGATGTCACGTTCTCTCGTGAGCTGCTTTACCTTTCTGGCGAGGCGGAGGAACTGCAACGTGTGGCCAGGTGTGCAATTTCCTATCTTTGTGAATCTCTTTCCCCGGTTAAGCAGCCTTCTGCTTTTGGCGACAATTTGAACACGGAACTTGTAAATGAGGGCAAGTCCGACAGTGACGCCGATTCCGCTGATGATGTTCTCAACGATATTCCCAATGCTGATGTTCCAAGGCATGACAATAACCCTACCAGCAATTCAACGTCCGGGCAATCCCGGTAAGAATGAAACCAACACCACCCATGGAAAAGGAACCGACGATTATAACGCTGCTCATCGAGCTGGACAAGATCCTGAAGCTTGAGAGCAAAAAGGACGCAATGAATGCACTTTATTACTCGTGCCCTCCTCATCCAGAGGAAGACGCTATTCGGTCAAAGTATGCCCGAAGCATTTATAAGGCTCGGAAGCTTTTAGGGCTGAGCCTTGAGTTCAAGCAGGGGGCGTTGCTTGAGGAGGAGGAAGTAAGCGAGCTTACCTCTCTTCTTCGCAAGGCGAATCAAGAATCTCTCTCCTGAGGGAGCAATCTTTACAAACTACAATTATGAAAACAAAAATCTATTGGGATAAAGACGGCATCCCTCGAGGGCTCAACGCTACCCCCAAGGTTATGAAAGAAGTCGAATATATCTTCTTGGATCAAAACCGTATCAGGCATCTCATCGAGGGAGGCTTGGAAAATATCCTTACGAAATACGGAGTAAATACCATTCATCTACTCCCGGAAAGTGAGTGGAAAGAGGCCTTGGATTCCAATTTGAACGAGGTAACCGTTGTCGCCAGAAGCAAAGACGGAACGATTATCGCCCTCTTCCCGTCAGGAATAGACGCCTTGAGAAGCCTACTCTCCGAGAGCCCTTTCTAAACCATGTACAAACGACCAGACAAAGTAACGGCGAATCCCCGCCCGAA
>CAZNVW010000207.1:0-3911 GCA_964576595.1 uncultured Verrucomicrobiales bacterium | reverse complement strand
CGGGGAGTCGCTGAAGATTCGGAGGGAGTTGTGTGAAAAGGACAGGGACAATGTGACGTGGCAGCGTGACCTGAGTATCAGTTTGGACAACATGGGCGGGGTGCAATCGGCGAGGAAAGACTGGGCCGGGGCGGAGAAGAGCTACGGAGAGTCGCTGAAGATTCGGAGGGAGTTGTGTGAAAAGGACAGGGGCAATGTGGCGTGGCAGCGTGACCTGAGTGTCAGTTTGGACAACATGGGCCGGGTGCAATCAGCGAGAGGAGGCTAGGAAGGCGCTAGAAAATACTATCAAGTGTACAGTTAAGCATCTTGCAAAACACATTATAGAAGTCTAAATAAAGGTACGGTTTAGATACTTAACTGTACATTTCAGGATACAAAAACAAGGGATTGCACACTTCCTTATCCTTTATTGACTTGTATAGTTACAAATATTTAATTAAAACTAAGTCTAGCCCCACACTTAGCTGACCTCAAAAAATAACCATGTCATACCGAACTCTTTCTGCGCCTCTTTCTATTCAAGTGGAACTTACCGAAGACTGTACGCATTTGTGCCGTCATTGTTATTGTTTTTTTCGTCAAAATGGTAACTGCCAACACAAGAGCCTCTCACGTGAACAGCTAAAAATCCTTGTGGAAGAAATCAAGAAAAACGTAGTTCATTATGTGACAATCACAGGTGGTGAACCATTGATGGAACTAGAGAATTTACTTTTCTTTGCCAAAGAACTTCAGCAAATCCCATGGCTTTCTATTTCTCTCAATTCCAATCTTGTTTTGATGACGGAGGAAATTGCGCAAAAGCTTCTGTCAGTTGGCATTAAAGGTGTTTTGACCAGCTTGATGGCAGACACTCCTGAACTCAACGACTACATTGCCTGTCGAAAAGGGATTTGGCAAAAAACTGTCAATGGAATCAAAATTGCCAAACAAGCAGGGATGCGCGTTATGGCGAATATGGTTCTGACTAAGTGGAACATTGATAGGGTATACCAAACAGGTAAATTTGTTCATTCGCTTGGTGTTGATGCTTTTAGCGCATCGCGGGCATGTTCACCGGTTCCTCTTGTGGAAAGCTTCCACAAAAATTTGATCTCGATTGATGAAATTAGGGAAAGTTTAAACACATTGTATAAACTCAAAGATGAACTTGGGTTGAGCGTAGATATTCTTACCCCATATCCTTGGTGTATTATTTCTGATATTGAAAAATATCAAGATCTTGCACGAAGGAAATGTAATGCGGGGGTTACTCATGCACAAATTGGACCTGATGGCCAAGTTCGCCCCTGTGGACACTCAGCTCGTTGTTACGGATCAGTTTTTGAAGATGGTCTTGCTGGCTGTTTTGCAAAAATGGCAGAATGGCGAGAACAGAAATTTTCAGCCCCTTGCAAGCAATGTAAATTCTTCACTCGATGTGCTGGAGGTTGCACTGTTGAGCTTGAAAATGCAACGTACCAATCCATAGGGGCGTCTCTTTGCGAAGAAGATGTTTCGCAACTTCCTGCGTCAAAACCTCAGAACATAAAAATCGTCATCTCGCCAGATGATGAACTGAGCTTTTTCAGCAACACAGGAATGCGGAGTGAAGAATTTGGGGGGACTGTTTTTGCAAAGAACGGTGGTATCGTCCATTTGGATGGAGCGTCATTTGAAATAGTTCGTAACCTTCAAGGTAAAACGTTTTCTGCAAGACAAGTTGCTCAAGAGTCAGATTTTGAACTCGAAAAATTACTCGTGACATTCTCTCGATGGTATCATATAAAACTTCTTAAGAAAGGAAGTGAAAATCATGAATGAACTATCACTAACATATAATGATAACACTGATAGCTACGAAGGGTGCACTGGTTACAATCCTGACGCTCCATGCTATGATGGTGGTTGCCGTGATACATCCAGGGGTTGCCATGGGTGTGAGCATGACTGAACATATAGCTATGTAAAGTTGTTAACATGTACAGTTATGCATCTTACTCGACACTAAAGATACTTAACTGTAAAAAATACCTCCATGATCCGGGTCATGGAGGTATTTTTTGGAGGGATCAAGAGGTATGTTAGCGCAGGCAGTTATTGATCAGTGCGTTGGCCTTTTCAATATCGGCGGCGTGTTCGGAGGCTTCGCCGCGCTGTTTGGTAAACAGAGCTTTGAGTTCCGTATTCATTTTATTCACGGCCTGTTTCAGTTTGGGCGACGCATTGGGGGCGGCGGCTTTTTTGCGCAGGAGGTTGATTTTTTCGAAGGTTTCGAGGCCGTCCCTGAGTTTTTCAAAGCGTACGGAGCTACGGTTGCCGGGATAGACAAGGAAGCAGTCTCCGTCGGCCCAGTTGCCGAACTTGGTGCTCTCCAGCGGGTTTCTGTTCCAGGAGTTGTAGGCCCAGCGGAGGATGCCGTCCATGTTGTTTGCGGCGGCGAAGACGCCCAGCCATTCCGCCTCGGCCAGGTCTGAGCGGAGGAAGGTGTTGGGTTTTGCCGGGCCGCAACAGACATAGAAGGTCGTTTTTTCTCCGGCGGCCTTGCGCGTGGCGAGCAGTTCCGGGGTGAGGTTGGTCACAGTGCCGTAAATGACGGAGAGGTCGTGCAGGTCTCCCGTTTGAGCGGTCGGCGCATTGGCCGCGTAGGCTATTTTGAGGCCGGGCGCGTATTTCGCGATCATTTTTTTGGCGACGGCGACCTGGTCGTCGTGACGCTCGTCTATGCCGATGCAGGCTTTTTCAAACCAGCCTTTCTTTTTCAGGTGTTTGGAGAAGTCGGTCAGGAAGGGGCCCCAGGTTTTTTCGAAGACCGGGGCATGGGTTTCCAGGGTGATGGATTCGGTGTCTCCCGTTTTTTCATCGATGTAGGGGATTTTCATCGACCAAGGGAAGACTGAGTAGCAGATGATGGAGTCGGGGTTGATGCCGACTTCTTTTGTCATGAAGGTCACCCAGTTGTCGAAGTCCGTGTAATCCCAGGTCATGGCGCCATCCGCTTTTTTGGTCCACTTGATCATGGAGGGCCACCAGTCAAAGGTCTGGCCTCCCCAGGCTTCATCCATAAGGGAGCAGGTGATGGTTTTTTGTCCGGCGTCGGCGAGACGCTTCATTACGGGTTTCAGGAGCAGGAAGTGTTCTTTGGACCATGTGGGTACGTCATGGTAGCGGGCGACGGCTTCCGGATGCTGCCACAGGTCGAGGCGGACGTCCCAGTCCCGGGGGGCAGGGAGTGTGGCGGGTTCGACGTTGATTTCTACCGGAAAGGAGACGGGTTTCGCTCCGTCCGCACGCACGATGACCGAGCCCTTGTAGGTTCCGGGCGGCGTTTGCGCGGGGATGTCGGCAGATACCCATATTTGGCGCAGGGTGCCGTTTTCGAAGTTCAGGCGATCCTTGTTTTCATCGATAATGTCGGCTATCAGTTTGCCGTCTCCTTTGACGTAGCGGAGGAAGCTGGCTTTAAGGGCGATTTTTGCGCTTTTGGGGCCGGTCAGAGGGGTTGTCGCCAGGCGCAGGTTGTTGTAGTTTCTGTCTGCCTGCAGGGCGATTTTTCCGTTGATGCGCTCTCCTCTCCAGGCGGTTTCGGAGATGGCGTTCAGGGAGTTTTCCGGCAGGGAGTCACCGGGAGAGAGTTTTGCGTTGGTGCTGACGATGCGCCCCGCGAGTTCCGATTTGGGGGCTTCTGCAAATCCCTGTATTTCGACGATATGTCCTCCCGAGGTTTTTCCTCTGGAGTTGTCCAGGAAGGTGGTGCGAACGTAACGGACGGGGGAGGGGGAGAAGGTATAGGTGCTGCCGTCTGCGGTTCCTGTAATGGAGTTGGCGGACTGATCTACCAGCGTATTCCATTTTTTGCCGTCGAGAGAGCCTTCTATTTTGTATTTGTAGAAGCTTGACACATTGATAATGTTGATAGGTCGTGATTA
>CAZNVW010000206.1:0-3968 GCA_964576595.1 uncultured Verrucomicrobiales bacterium | reverse complement strand
AAGGGGGCTGTCTCATACTGCGCGCATGGAATCCAAGTGGTCCGCATGTCTTCTGCTCGGAATGGGCTTTTTCCTCTCCCGGCCCTGTCCGGCGGATGAGGAAAATATCGTTATCCCGGTCCTTCCGGACCAGGCGGCCGCATCGGCGGCGGACGCCCGCCCCCTCTCTCCTCTGGGAGACCCCGTACTCTTTGACAAAATCAGCCGCCGGGGGCCTGTCGCGGGCGTGCCCGTACCCTGGGACTTGAAGGACTCGAGCACTGTCGCCCTGCGCCGCATGCGCGTAGAGGCCCGGCTCCGCGCCTCGGAGACGGAACTCAAGGTCGTGCTGTCCCTGCTGAACAGAACGGACAAGGAACGCCGGGTTTCCATGGCGGTCCCCCTGGCCTACGAGGCCCCGCTCGAGGGCGCCTTACTGACGGATCGTAAAAAAGTCTCCGCGACCCGGGTCGTCTCCGACGACAGGGAACTGAATTACCAATACAGGGAGGGCACGCCCCATCCGATGAAAGACGCGCCGTCCATGGAGGGCTTCAGAGACATTTCGGACTGGCTTTGCTTTGACGTCGATTTCAAGGGCAACCAGGAGCTCCTGGTTGAAGTGACGCTGATTTTACCCTACTCTCAGGATATGACTCTGGCGGCGGGAAAAGAAAACCTGAGCGCCGCCCGCCTGGGCTTTTTGATGAATTCGGCCCGCCTCTGGCGCGATGAACTCCACTGGGGCGTCCTGGCTCTGGAAAATCAGGAAATGGGCGCGGACTGCCTTAAAATCGTCCGTCCGACCGGATTTAAACTGGGGAAAAAGAACGAGGGATGGTACGAGTTTCCCCTGACATCGGAGAGCCTCTCCGCCCGGGAACCGTTCCTGCTCGAAGTCCAGCCACCCGTGCAGCTGTCCGCCGCCAATGAAGGAGCAGACGTCAAAATAGAAGGCATGGGGCAGGGCAAAAGCCTCAAGGACTACACGGTGCGCGCCAGCTCCGTATTGGAGGGCACCTCTCCCGATAACGTGAAAACGGGGGCAGGGGGATGGGCCGAGGGCGTCTCCGGCGACGGAAGGGAAGAATGGGTGGAGTTGACCTGGGAGCATCCCGTTGACCTGATGGGACTCATCTACCAGGGCGGCCGCAACCCCTCCCGTATGGGCGACGAGGAAAAAAAACATCCCGATCTGACCTACTCCTTCTATGGCTCGCCCGCGAAAATCGTCGTGACGGTAAACGGTTCCCATTCTTTCCCCGTAACCCTCAGGGAGGACTGGAACACGCAGTTTGTCATCCCGCCCTACGCCTGCCGCAACGTCAAGAATATCAAAGTGACTCTTGACCGCGTTCACGGAGGAAAAGCGGCGGACGATACCTTTATCTCCCGGCTGGTGCCCGTTGTCAAAAAACGGTAGAACCCGGGCGGCCCCTCATGACTTTTTTCAAACCGATATGCTCATAAAATTATTCACCTGTTATCACAAACCGTCTTTCCTCCTGAAAAACGATATTGTGGAACCGATGCATGTCGGAAAAGCCGGGGCCCGGATGGATATGGGACTGCCCGGAGACGACACGGGCGATCACATCTCCGCAAAAAACCCCTATTTCTGCGAACTGACGGCCATCTACTGGATATGGAAAAACGTAAAGGCGGACGCCGTCGGACTATTCCATTACCGCCGCTTTCTGAACTTCCGCAACAGGGAGACAAAAATTAATAAACTGTACCCTTCCTTTCTGGAGGAGTTCGGCATTACCCGAGACAATGTTTCAAGAGAACTGGACGACTGTGACGTCATCCTTCCCAAAAAGAGCAGACCGATAAAAGAAACATTATATGAATACTATGTCAGGGCTCATGTCGCGGCGGACATGGACCTGATGCTCGAAGTGATGAAAGAAAAATACCCCGCCATGCTGGAAACGGCGGAGCATCTGCTCAAGGAGCAGAACAGGGGATACTTCGCCAACATTCTGATTACCCGGAAAGAACTGTTCGACGAATACGCCGCGTGGCTCTTTGACATCCTGTTTGAAATGGAGCGCCGCATTCAGAAGGACGTTGAGGCAAGAGACGCCTATCAGCAGCGGGCGTATGGATTCCTCGCGGAAAGAATGACCTCTGTTTTTATGGAGTACAAAACAAGGGAGTGCGGGTGGAAGCTGAAAGAAATGCCCTGCCTCTTCCTGGAAGAGGAAAAAAAACTGTGGCGGAGATACAGAATCAACAAATGGAAACGAGCCATCATGACCGCCGTCGGACTGGGCAAGAAAAAATGGCGACAGGAGTAATACAAAGCTCCCCTGACTCAGACCGCGTGCAGACTGAATACCCGCGGAGAAGAAAAAATCGTTTCCGCTTGCCGGCCGAAGGCACATTTCATTAACATCGCAGGAATCCCCTGAAAAAATCGGGAATGGATTGCATCACACCCCCATAATCGTGTTTTCCCAGTTGAAATATCTAGTTGTCGGCAGCGGCCTGTTCGGCTCGGTCATCGCCGAGCGAATCGCCCATATTATGGGAGAGCATGTCGTCGTGCTGGAAAAGCGGAACGACATCGGCGGCAATTGCCACTCCTCACTGGATGCCGGCACGGGCATTGAAGTCCATACCTACGGGTCGCACATCTTCCATACCGCCGATCAAAAAGTCTGGGATTATATTAACCGGTTCACCTCTTTTACCGGGTACCGCCACCATGTCTTTACCCGGCACGAGGGGAGAGCCTATCCCATGCCCATAAGCCTGGCGACAATCAACTCCTATTTTTGCGCGGCCTACTCGCCGGAAGAAGCGCGCCAGCTGATCCGCAAGGAAATAGAACAGGCCGGCATCGTCAGCCCCTCCAACCTGGAAGAAAAAGCCATTTCACTCATTGGCCCCTCCCTTTACCATGCCTTCATCAAGGGCTACACCTCGAAACAATGGGGGACGAATCCCCGGAACCTTCCGGAAAATATCATTACGCGCCTGCCCGTCCGCTTCAATTACAACACAGACTATTTTAACGACCCCTATCAGGGAGTACCCGCTGAGGGATACTTTTCCCTCTTTCGCAACCTGTTGTCCCACCCCCTGATAGACGTACGCACCGGAACGGACTTTGAAGAAATACGGGATCTCATCCCCGATACTTGTACCGTGATTTACACCGGCATGATCGACCGGTTTTTTCATAACCGGTTCGGCGCGCTCGATTGGAGAAGCCTCCGTTTTGAAAATGAAAAAATAAACGGCGTGGATTATCAGGGATGCTCCGTCATGAACTATGCCGACGAGAGCGTGCCCTGGACTCGTATCCATGAGTTCAAACACTACAACCCGGAACGGACGCAGGCCTTCCAGTCTCCGCAAACCCTCATTTGCCGTGAATACCCCCAGACCTACGCACCGGGGCAGGAGGCGTATTACCCGGTCAACGACGAGCGGAACCGCGCCTTGTACCGTCAATACGAGGAAGCCGCCGCCGCTCTGCCCGGCGTCCTCTTTGGCGGCCGTCTGGGGGCTTACCAATACTGGGATATGGACAAAACCATAGCGCAGGCATTGCTCCTCTTTGAGACGCGCATCCTGCCTGAGAGCGGGACAGCGCTCTAAAAGCGGGGGGAGCCCTGCCTGCTATCAAAGGAAACCCGGTTGTAAAAAAGAATTTCCTTTTAATTTTTCATTAAAAGACCCCTTCGGCGACAAGCCGAAGGGGCCGGATGGATAAACAGGATCGTCAGAAATCTCAGGCTTCGGTCAGGGAACCGACGCCGGGCAGGATTTTGCCTTCCAGCAGTTCCAGGGAGGCTCCGCCGCCCGTGGAGCAGAAGGAGAGCTTGTCCTGTACCTTGAACTTCTTGGCCGCGGTCACGGAGTCGCCGCCGCCCACGATGGAGATGGCGTCGCTATCGGCCAGGGCTTCGGCGATGGCCTTGGTGCCCTTGGCCAAGCAGTCCATTTCAAACACGCCCAGGGGGCCGTTCCAGAGA
>CAZNVW010000205.1:0-4002 GCA_964576595.1 uncultured Verrucomicrobiales bacterium | reverse complement strand
GGGGAGACGTTTTTTCTCCAGGCTCATCCTCATCCACAATTTCGGCGAGAACGGGCTGTATGGCATCCTTGACGTCCTTCTTCAGCGTTTCGAAAAATTCCTTCACCATCGGCGCGGCGTTGGCGCTCCCCCCCACTTTTTCCCTGGGCGCCCCTTCATACAGGGCGACAAAGGCATAGCGGGGCTGATCATAGGGCAGGAAGCCGGCAAACCACCCCACCCGCTTGTCGTCCTTGACGCTCCCGTACTGACCCGTGCCCGTCTTGCCGCACAAATCCGTATAAGAGAGCTTGGCGCGCCCCCCGGTACCGCCGCCGCCATTGACCACATCGTACATCCCCTTACGGACAATCGCCGCCGAGGGGGCGACATCCGCCAGAGAGTTTCGCACCTCCCGGTTGGCGGCATAGATCACATTGCCGTCCATATCCTGGATTTGCTTGATCATATGCAGCTTGGGGAGAGCCACCCCGCTGGCGATGCCCGTCATGAACTGGGCCACCTGCAAAGGCGTCGCCTCAATAACGCCCTGCCCGATGGAATAGTTGTAGCCGTCCCCGTCATAGAAACGCGTGCGGTTGTTCCGCTGGAGCCACTTGTCATCGGGAATCAACCCGGGCAAATCATCAATCGGCAGCCCCGTCCTCTGCCCCATCCCCAGACGGCGCGACATGGAGAGAAAGGGGCCTGGCCCCTTCAATTTGTCCGATACCTGGAAAAAGAAAGTATTGGTCGAGCGCGCGAGCGCGCGGCAAACATTGATATTCCCTTCCGGCACCTTGGTCCAGTTGCGAAAGACGTGCCCGCCCTTCGCAATTTCCGACGGGCAGTAAATAATCGTGTCCTTTGTGATCGCGCCGTTGGCCAGAGCGGCCAGAGCAACCACCGTCTTGTAAGTGGAGGCGGGAGGATAAGAGCCCCGGTAGGCGCGGCTTACAAGGGGCACATCCTTGTCTTTGTGCAGCTTCTCGTAGTCCTGGGCGAACCGGTTCGGATCAAAGGAGGGCTGGGAGGCCAGCACCAGCACTTCCCCGGTATGCACGTCGATCACGACAAAGGCGCCGCGTTTGCAGCGTTCGGAGAGAATCTTCTCGGCCACCTTTTGCCACTTGAGATTAATCGTTGTGACAAGCGTGCCGCCGGGCTTCGGCTTGATGGAGAGCTCATCGAGAATCTTGTTGCCCTGCTCGTCAAACATCAGACGCCACACGCCCGGGCGGCCCGTCAGCGCATTGTCAAATTTTTTCTCAAACCCCGACTTCCCTTCCGAGACCTCCCACAGGGGGTCCATATTGTTGATCGGGCCGACCGGCAGGCGGCCCTTGCTCCCCATATAGCCAAGCCAGTGCGCGGAGGACTTGCCCTCGGGATAAACCCTCTTGTAAATCGGCAGCAGCTCGACCCCGGGAGGAAGGGGCGTCTTGAGCTTTTTGACCTCTTCATCGGTCAGGACGTCGGTCAGGGGGAGAGGCAGCCACCGTCTGTGCTGGTAATGACTCCACAAACGCTGGTCGGAGATCTCGTGCGCGCTCCCGGCGAGCTTCTTGGCATCCTCCAGACAGCGGCGGCCATACGCGACAATACGATCCTTGTCTTCATCCTCAAATTGCCCGTATTTCAAGACAAGCTGGTAGCAAATCACGTTTTGGGCCAGCGGCAGACCGTTCCGGTCCACAATCTGACCACGGGGCGGCGGAATGAGCAGGGCCATCGTCCGGGCGTTTTTGCGAGTGGATACGGAGGCCTCGCTGGCGGCGTCCGTACGGGTCTGCTTCAACAAGGCTTCATCCACCTCCATCCGCCCCTCCTTGTCCGGACTCGGCTCATAATCGGGAGCGGCAGCCACCCCCTGATTCTTCAAGGCGGCATCATCCTGTTCGCTCCCCTGGTTCGAGGTAAAATCATCTTCCCCGCCCGTTCCCGGCGCAAAGCGGGGCACATTGGAGGAGGGCGCGACCCCCGTCGTTTTATCGGAGGGTTTTTCCTCCTTTTTAACCTGTTTGGAAGACTGGGCACGCTTTTTCGCCGGTTCCTTCGGCGCGGCCGTCACAGCAGGCAGGGACAAGGAGGCGGACAAGGCCGCCGCGAGCAATCCGAAAACAAGTCTGTGACGAAAGAATTCCATACGAAAAAATTTTTCAAATTCTATCGGAACACGCGATAAAGACAAGCACGGACTCCGACAACAGAATGAAAGAGTTGCAAACGATACGGCAACACAAACACCCCGGCCTGCCTTCTGCCGCCGGAAGGCAGGCCCGCAGGGAAAACCGCCCCGACAGGACTATTGGGAAAACGTGACGCCGAAAACGGAATATGCTCCCCCTATTTTCTGATCAGAGCGAAAAATTCGCTCAATTCACATACCAGCAAAAGCATATGACCAGAATCAACAAACTGGCCGCTATGGAGAGAATGAATTTTCCCGTTTTCAGATAGTGCAGTTTGCCAAGCATCAAGGCAAAAAACAGGAAGGCCACATAAATGGCAATAAAAGTATAGACGGGAGAGCCTGTAACGATCCCTCTCCAAACTTCGACATACCGTATCATCAGAATGATATTCAAGGCAGGCAACAGGGCGTACAGGAAATAGACCCTGTTGCGCACGACGGGGAGAGAAGTCACCTCAAGCGGATTTTTATGGAGCAGGATGTTTACCGGTTTGACGGAGCCCTCCCTTTTTACGGCAAGAGCGCAGGGCAGATAAAAGGGAACCAGCATGAGAACGATGGCCGGCAGCCCCAGAAGAGCGAAGGACAGGCCTGCATATACTGCGATAAAGAGGCAGAACGCCAGGGCGGGCAGGAGGAAAATCAACAGAACAAGAGCCCCCCTGCTCTCTATTTTCAGGGACAGGGAACGAAGAAAAGACCGCGAAATATACATATATGGAGAGCCGTGAATAGTAATGCGGTCTTCTACTCAGCGTGCCGCTCGCAAATCGACACGCTGAGCCGGGAAAATCGGCAAGAGCAACAGGCAGATCAATCCGTCTGTTTCCAGAGGGTCTTCAGCCCCTCGGCAATGGCCGCCGCCACAAGGGAGTAAAAGGCGGCCGAGACGACGGGCAGCCAGACTTCGAGAGTGGAGACGGAGCCCTGCAGCAGCAGGTAAAGGCGGAACACGGCAATCGCGATCCAGAGGAAGCAGAAAACATACAGAAGGAACAATACCAGATTTTCCTTCGCGCCCAATGCCACATCCGCCTCGGCGGCGTCCTTCTCAAGATCGGTAGGCAGCACTTCCGCCACGATCTTTTGCGTCTCCGCCTTTTTCGTGTAATTGGCCCGCTTCCAGCCGCTCGCCGGCAGGTCATTCTGAATCACGCGAGGCCCCTGGGCGGGAGCCGGCGCGCTGAGAGGCACCGTCTGACTGGCCGCCTCCCTGGATTCCTTGAGAGCCTGGGCGTCATGCAAAACGGCGATCCCCTGCCCCATGGGAATTTTTATGGATTTATCCGGTTGGATGGAGGACGGTACTTCAAAGCAAATTTGTCCCGTATGAACATAGATTTTTCGCTGACAGGCGCCGCAAATCTTTGTGGCACGTCCGGGGGTGACCAGGTTATCGAAGGTATAAGGCTCACCACAGTTTTTACAATTTTGCCGGGACATGGTTAAATAGGTTTATTCACTAATAAACATGCTTGATTTCCCTTTGTTCTTCAAGAAAAAAAGGCCAACGGCTCCATTTCTTTTCCCTGCTTTTCCCGGAATAAATTCAAAAAAACATGCGAACCCGGTTCCCCGGATTCGCATGGAATTAAATATAAATATTATTTAATCGAATAGTCCTTTAGGCGAACTGCTGATTAAGGATATTCATGATTTCCTTTGCGGCGTCCGGAATGTTCGTTCCGGGGCCGAAAATGGCGGAGGCGCCGTGCTCGGTCAGGAAGTCATAGTCCTGGGCGGGGATAACGCCGCCGCAGATGACCTGAATGTCGGGACGGCCCTGCTTGGCCAGCTCGGAGACGAGCTGGGGTAGCAGAGTCTTGTGA
>CAZNVW010000204.1:0-4033 GCA_964576595.1 uncultured Verrucomicrobiales bacterium | reverse complement strand
TCCTGAAGGGAGCATCGCTTGGCTACATCGCCGGGGAGGCCTGCGCCGATACCGTCTCCCGAGGTGCCGCCGACGCCGAAGGAGATGTCCACACTCGGGCTGAACTGGGCGGGCTGATCCATGGGAATGTCAACGACCGGGACGGAGATCTCGGCATTGGAGGCATTGGTGGTGAGGACTTTTGCGACGGAGGGAGACGCGGAAGATTGGGGAGAAGAGGTGGTGACTTCTTCCGACTCGGGTTCCGGGTTGTCCGTGGTGGGCTGGGTATAGGCGACTACGTCCGCCTCAACCTTGTCCAGAATGATGATTTTGGCCGTGAAAAAGAGAAGGGCCAGCAGGGTGAAAGTAAGAACGGAAACAACAATGGAAGACAGAAGGCTTTTCTTCTTCATCTTCTCCAACTCCCGTTGGGCTTCTTCCGTTAATTCGATATGCAAACTCATAAGTGGAGCAATCTGTAAAATTTTCAGTTCATTTGTAACATTTCTTTTTCAGAGAGCCAGTCCAAAGTTTTCTCCGGGGGGAATTTCGCCGGGGAGAAACCGGGAAACGGTAAAAAAAGGCCGTTTCCCGGAAAGTTTTGTCATCATGGGGCGTATTCGTATCAGAGGTTTTCTCCCGTGCCCGGGAGGAAACGGTAATAGACTTCCAGTGTCAGGAGAGTCAGGCAGGTTTGATAGTGGAGCTTGCCCGCGTTGTTGATATGCCCGCTGATCAGGCCTGCCGGGGGAGTCCAGGTGCCGTTGGCCTGTTGTCTGGAGACGAGCGTGTCTCCCAGCTTGCGCCCGAAGCCGTCCCATGCCTCTCCGCCCCGGTTGAGCAGGGCCTGGGCTGCGTAATAATAGGTGTAGCAGTCTGTGATGTCCGGCTTGATATTGGTCTCCATATATTTTATTCCGGCCCGGGCTTCTTTTGTGTGAGCCTGGCCGAGCATTTGCAGGGAGAGTACGCCGACCGGGGTCATGCTGGGGCGGGGCTCTCCTTCACGGTACTGGAAGAGGCCCGTTTTGGCGTTGCCCATGGAGGCGACAAACTTCCCGGCGCGCAGCAGGACGGGGGCGTCTATTTTGAGGCCGGCATGGCGGGCGGCCTTGAGGGCCTGGATATTCCAGCCGGAAATGGAAAGGTCGGGATAGCTTTCCCCGGACGGCTTGAGGGCGTAAAAGTACATCCAGCTCCCGTCTGTCGTCTGATTTTTGACGATCAGGGAGACGGCTTTTTCCAGACTCTCCCGAAGTCCCGGTATGTCCATGCCGATCAGATTGCAGAAGGTGTAGGCCTCGGAGAGGGCGTAGGTGTTGACGGCATGCTCGTAGGGCAGGTATTTATCAGTGGGCGTCAAGCTCAGATAGCCTTTGTTTTTTGCTCCGGTGGAGACGAGCCAGGAGATGGCCTTTTGGCAGGATTCGCCGAATTCTTCCGAATAGGGAGTTTCGCAGTGGGCGAGGTAGGCCAGCAGGGACATGCCGGTGAAGGAGGCGCAGTTGGGGCCGCTCCCCCATGAGCCGTCCTGATTCTGCGTTTTCATGAGCCAGCGCAGGCCCCTGACGACGGCCTCCTCGTATTTTTCACTGCCGCCCGACTGTTTGATTCTTTGCAGGCGGTCAATCAGGGAGCAGCGTTTGGAAAAGGCCTGGGGAGTCGCCCCGGGAGAGGAGATGTCATTCCCCGGCATGCCGGGCATGGCGATATCATGGCCGATAGTGATGGGCTGTGCGGTGGAAGACGGGGGGACGGGCGGCAGGTTTATATCGGTGGGCAGGGGCGTGTTTGCCGTCAGGATGGAGGGGGGCGAAGCCGCGACGGCCGATTGCGGGGTCGAGGGGGCGGGGACGTCGGCCGGTTCCACTATGTTTTCATGCGAAGTCGGCAGAGGGAGCGGGATGACACTCATTTGTGAGATTACTTTGTCCATCATGACGATTTTTACTGTCAGGAAGAGCAGGGTAATCAGGATAAAGGTCAGCGCGGTAATGAGGAAAGCGGAAAAAAGACTGCGTCTGTTTTGCTTGTCCAGCTCTTCGCGCGCTTCTTCGGAAGTTTCGATATGGAGACTCATGGAAAGTTGATGTTCATCTTTTTTGATAGCGGTCTTTTTCTTTTTTACGAGGAGAAAAGGAGGATTGAAGATGTTTTTTAACAAAATAGTAACAAAAACAGGCGATAAACGAGTTTCCGGGGGCAAAAACAAAACGGGACCGCCCCGTTTTAAAGAGGCGGTCCCGTAGGAATGAATGAGTCCGGGAGTTAGGCGAGCGAGGCCAGCATGGTCTTGAGCTGCTCCAGTTTGCCCGCCCATTCCGTCTGGCGGGCGCGTTCCTGTTCCACTACTTCTGCGGGGGCGCGATCGACGAAGCTGGCATTGCCCAGCTTGGCGGAGCACTTGACCAGTTCTTTCTCCGTCTTGTCGATTTCCTTTTTCAGGCGTTCGCGCTCTGCGTCGATGTCAACCAGACCTTCCAGCGGGAGGAAGAGCTCTCCCATGGGGGTGAGGGCGACGGGCGTGCCTTTGGGCGCCTGGTAGTCAGGCTCGATGTCGACGGATTTTGCCCCGGCCAGCAGAGCCAGTCTGCCCGTGTTTGCGGCGGCCTTGTCGGAGGAGGGCTTCAGCACGAGGCGGACGTTTCGGTTGGTGCCGAGATTGTACTCAGCCTTGAGGTTGCGGGCGCGTCCGGTGGTCTCATAGAGCATTTCCACTTCGCGGGAGGCGGCTTCGAGTGTTTCTTCGGAGAGGCCGTCCAGCAGGGCGATGGAGTCCGGGAGCGGCGTTTCCATCAGAGGTTTGCCGTTATGGCGTGCGTTGAAGCCGAGGCTCTCCCAGAGCTCCTCTGTAATGTGGGGCATGTACGGGTGCAGCAGGGCGATATAGTGCTCGAGAACGGTGTCGATGGTACGGAGAGTCGCCGCTTTGGCCGCCGGGGTGGCGCCTTCGCGCAGGTCTCCCTTGACGGCTTCGAGGAACCAGTCGCAATACTCGTTCCAGAAGAACTGGTAGAGAAGCAGGGCGATATTGCTGAACTCGTAGTCCGCATAGGCTTTTTCGAGATCGGTTTCGAGCTGGCGCAGCTTGTTGAGAATGTGGAGGTGCACCGGAGCGAGGATGGGAGCCGTCCCGGCCTCAGGCTCTTCCTGCATCATGCGGAAGCGGATGGCATTGTAGAGCTTGTTGGCGAAGTTGCGGCCTTCCTGAATCTGGACCTCGTCAAAGCGCAGGTCGCTCCCGGCGGGGGCGATGCGCATCAGGCCGAATCTCAGGCCGTCGGCTCCGTACTCGGCCATCAGGTCCAGCGGATCGGGCGAGTTGCCGAGGGACTTGGACATTTTGCGGCCCTGCAGGTCGCGGATGATGGAGGTAAAGTACACATTGGAGAAGGGCTTCTCTCCCTGGAAGCGGTAGCCGGCCATTATCATGCGGGCAACCCAGAAGAAGATGATGTCGGGCCCGGTGACGAGATCCGTCGTCGGGTAGAACTTGGCTCGCGTCGCGTCATCCATGGTGGAGAAGGGCCACAGCCAGGAGGAGAACCAGGTGTCCATGACGTCGTTGTCCTGAATCCAGTTTTCCGGGTCGGCGGGGGGCTCCGTACCGGCATAGAGGTCGCCTGCGTCGAGAGAGGAATTGTCCAGAGAGCCTGCGTCCATGAGGGCGGCGGCTTTGTCTTTGCGGTACCAGACGGGGATGCGGTGGCCCCACCAGAGCTGGCGGCTGATGCACCAGTCCTGGAGATTCTCCATCCAGTGGGCATAGGTTTTGCTCCAGCGGGCGGGACGGAAGGCGATATCGCCGGAGGCGACGGCCTCGGTAGCCTCCTTGACGCAGGGGTATTTCAGGAACCACTGCATCGAGATGCGAGGTTCGATCGGCACGTCGGCGCGTTCGGAGAAACCGACATTGTTTTCATACTCCTCCACTTTGGCGAGGAGCCCCTTGGCTTCCAGAATTTCGGCGGACTTCTTGCGGGCGGCGAAGCGGTCCAGCCCGTGCAGTTCGGGCATGTCCGGGCAGTTGATATGGCCGTCCGGAGTCAGA
>CAZNVW010000203.1:0-4078 GCA_964576595.1 uncultured Verrucomicrobiales bacterium | reverse complement strand
TCGACCTGGAAAAACAGGCCATTCTTGAGAACTACAGAGGACGCAAGGGTCTGCCCTTCTCCATAGACGCGCTGACCATCACCCAGCGCGTCTATCTCTTCGGGCAAGGCGACGCCCAGGCTCTTTCCGCGCGATTCATCAAGGACATCTGCAACCCGGCCATTCACCGCTGGACTGTCACGACGGCCTAACTCTCTTCACCAGACCCTTTTCCTTTCGTGAAAACATACCGCCACATTCCGATCCGCGACCTCAGCAGCGACGAATTGCTCGAACTCAGCAAAAAGCAGAAGCTCTCCCTCTCCCGTGAAGACATGGAAGTCATCCAGGGAATCTTCCGCGATGAAGACCGCGAACCTACAGACGTAGAACTTGAAGTCATCGCCCAGACCTGGTCTGAGCACTGCAAACACCGCATCTTCTCCGCCGACATCACGCACGAAGTCAACGGCAAGACCGAGACCATCCACAGCATCTTCAAGACCTTCATCAAAAAACCGTCCGAAGAGATCATGGAGAACAAGCCGGGCTTCGTTCTCAGCGCCTTCTACGACAACGCGGGCTTCATCGCCCTCGATGACAAACAGGCCATCTGCCTCAAGGCGGAAACCCATAACCACCCGTCGGCCATTGAACCGTACGCCGGAGCCAACACCGGCCTGGGCGGCGTCATTCGCGACATCCTCGGAGCCGGCAAGGGAGCCAAACCCATCGCCTCCCTGGACGTCTTCTGCTTCGGCGCGCCCGACACCGACCCGTCCACCATCAATGCCCCCGACGTCATCCACCCGCTGGGCATCATGCGCGGCGTCGTCCGCGGCGTGCGCGACTACGGCAACCGCATGGGCATACCGACCGTGAACGGAGCCATCCAGTTCGACCCGACCTACATCTACAACCCCCTGGTTTACTGCGGCACCGCCGGAGTCATCCCCCGCGAAGACATCCACAAGGAAATGGAACCCGGTCTCCAGGTCGTCGTCATCGGCGGCCGTACCGGACGCGACGGCCTCAAGGGCGCTACCTTCTCCTCCGCCGCTCTCGACGGAGACTCCCATGAAGAAGACCACACCGCCGTCCAGATCGGCAACCCGATCGAAGAAAAGAAGGCGCTCGACGTCATCATGGAAGCCCGTGAAAAAGGGCTGATCGTCTTCATCACCGACTGCGGCGCGGGCGGCTTCTCCTCCGCCGCGGGCGAAATGCTCAGCGAAACGGGCGGCGACCTCTTCCTCGAACGCGCCCCGCTCAAGGAGCCGGGCCTCATCAGCTGGGAAATCTTTATCTCCGAAAGCCAGGAACGCATGGTCATGGCCGTCAGAGAAAAGGACATCCCCGCCCTGCAGGAAATCGCCGACAAATACCAGACGGAGATGACCATCCTCGGCCACTCCAACGATACCGGCGTCCTGCGCGTCTTCCATAACGGCGAAGTCGTCTGCTGCCTGGACAACTCCAAGCTCCACACGGCTCCGACCAAGAAACTCTCGTCCACCTTCACCCCCGGCCCCGGCCTGACGGGACAGGACCTCCCGGATCAGAACCTGGCAGGCTCTCTGAAGACCCTCTTCGCCGACTTTGCCATCGTCTCCCGCGAGCCCATCATCCGCGAATACGACCACACCGTGCAGGGCAACACCCTCCTCGCTCCGCTCGCGGGCGCTGAAGGCGACGCCCCCCAGGACGGCTCCGTCGTCGCCATCGACGGCTCGGAAAAATCCTGCGCGATGGCCTGCTCCATCCTCCCGGAATGGGGCAAGACAGACCCCTACGCCATGGGAACGGGCTCTGTGGACGAAACAATGCGCCAGCTCATCCTCGTCGGCACCAACCCCGATAAAATCGGCCTGCTCGACAACTTCTGCATGGGCAACCCCGACTCGCCGGAAGAACTGGGCCGCCTCGTGGAATGCGTCAAGGGCATCGCCGACGCCGCCCTCGCCTTCCAGGCTCCCTTCATCTCCGGCAAGGACTCCTTCTACAACTACTTCGAGACGGCAGACGGCCCGGTCAACGTACCGGTCAGCTTCCTCTGCTCCGGCTTCGGCGTCGTGGAAAACAGCGAACACGTCATCGGCTCCTCCCTGAGACGCGCCGACAGCAAACTCTTTCTCATCGGTCATACCGAAGACGAAATGGGAGGCTCCGTCTTCGCCCGCACCCACGGCATCGCAGACGCGAAAGTACCGCAGACGGATTGCGCCGGAAACTTCCAGCTTTACAAAGCCTACTACAAGGCCCTGACGGCAGGCCTCATCCTGTCGGCCCATGACCTCTCCGAAGGCGGCCTCGCCGTCGCCGCGGCGGAAATGGCCTTCTCCGGCAAAGCGGGCGTCGAACTCGACCTCTCCGCCGTACCGACGGAAAAAGGCTGGAACTCCCCCGCCATCCCGCTCTTCAGCGAAAGCACGGGACGTATCCTCATCGAAGTCGAAGCCGGCAAGGCCGACGACTTTGCCCGCGCCATGGAGGGCTTCCCCTGCGCCGAAATCGGCCGCACCACGGATGAGCACCGCAAGCTGATCGTCCGCAAACACGCCTGCCCCGGCTCCGAACAACTGCTTGTCGCAGAACTGGCGGAACTGAAATCCCTCTGGAAAAACGGCCTGACCCCCTACTATTAAACGCATCGGCGGAGAGACGGCGCCCTGCCGGCTCTCCGCCCTTCCCCCTTACGACATGCCTCACGCACTTCTCCTCAAATACCCCGGTACAAACTGCGACTTCGAGACCGCACGCGTCCTGCAGCTGGCCGGATTCACTACCCGCATCGAGCCTATCGCCACGGCCACCCGCCAGCACGTCAAGGACGCCCAGCTCGTCGTCTTCAGCGGCGGCTTCAGCTACGGCGACTATGTGACCTCGGGCCGCCTCGCCCAGCTGGAAACGGAACGCTTCCTAGGCGACGCGCTCCAGGAGCACCACGCCAACGGCGGCTACCTCTTCGGCATTTGCAACGGCTTCCAGATCCTGACCAAACTCGGCATCCTGCCCAAGGCCAGCCTGATCGACAACAAAACAGAACGCTACATCTGCCGCTGGGCCGGACTCAAAAAAATCGCTCAAAACAGCCCCTTCCTCCAGGGATTGCCGAATGAGTTCGAACTCCCCGCCGCCCACGCGGAAGGCCGTCTCGTAACCGTCCCCGGCGATGCGGAACTCTACCTCAAGGAAGGCCTCGCCGCCCTGACCTACACCGACAACTACAACGGCTCCACCTCCGCGATCGCCGCGCTTCAGGACCCGACCGGACGCGCGCTCGGCATGATGCCCCACCCGGAGCGCTTCCTGCGCCCGCAGCACCATTACGACCCCGACTGGAACGGTCACAAGGAATGGGGCTGGGGATACTTCATCTTCAAATCCCTCGCGGACAACATTTGATTCGCTTTCTCCCGGGAGCGGAAGACGCTCTTCCGCTCCCGTCGTTTTTTCCAACTTTCTCCTTTCCCCCACTCTCGTGAAGGTCCTTATCGGCGCCAGCAGCCCCATCGGTCACTACCTCTCCTCCCAGGAAAAATTCGATTACCTGATCGACTCAGGCAATCTGGAATTGATCAGAAACAAACAATTCCGGGAAATCGTCTGCACCATTGCAGACATTGCGGAAGAAGGCCCCCTTCCCGAAGAAAAAGACGCCCTGCGTTTTGAAAAACTGACAGAACTCCTGATGGACGTCAAAACGGAACGCTTTACCCTGATCTCCCGCCTGGACCTGCTGCAACCGGAGAAAAACGGCGTCCGCACAGAACACTCCCCCCGGCATACCCCGGACACCGCGCCCAGCCCCTATCTGAATCACCGGGCGCGATTTGAAGAATTTGTCCAGCTCCGCTTCGGCCGGGTACTGATCCTCCGCCTGCCGTCGCTCGTCTTTCACGAAAAGAACCTGCCCGGCATCCTCTCACAGATGGACTCCGTGGACGCGATCGCCCAGTACCCCGCCAACCAGCCCCATCACCTCTTTTACCTGCCCCGCCTCAAAAACGACAGACTCCAGGCCTGGCAACTGGGACTCTCCTCAATCAACCTCTCCCCGGAAGCCCCCACCACCATGGATATCGTCAGGGAGTTCGCG
>CAZNVW010000202.1:0-4088 GCA_964576595.1 uncultured Verrucomicrobiales bacterium | reverse complement strand
GCCTATCTCGGCTTTGATGTCAGACTCTTCAACAAAAAACTCTTCATCCACAGCATGAATGACGTGGGTGAACTGGACGGCCAATACAAAACCCGCAACGGCCAATGGGACCGAACCGAAACGGACTGGGGCATCTATGAACTCTATGCCCAGTACACCGAAGCCCCCCTCGCCGTCAAACTGGGTAAAATAGCGCCCAAAATGACCGGGGAGTACCGCACCTCTTCCAGCGAAATCAAAACCATCGAACGCTCCAACATGGTCAACCAGCTCGGCAGCGTCTCCAACTGGGGGCTGGAATTCAGCAGTCCCGGCAAAGACACCCCCTGGGGATGGGACGCCGGCCTCTTCCTGAACTCCTCCAGTCCCCGCCTCTCCAAGGAAATACAATTCAACACACGCGACAGCGCCTTCCTCAAACTCTCCGTCAACTACGACACCAGCGCCGTCGCCCCCGGGGAAAAAAGCCGCCTCTGGCTTACCTACGGCCACGACTTCGCCCACTATGACGGCCGCGAGATCCCGGCAGGCTCCTTCTACGCCGGACTGGGCGCGCGGGACATGATCTCCCTCGACTGGCAAATGACGCAGGGCAAATGGTCCCTGATGGCAGAAGCCATGGCCGGCTTCCGGGTCATGGAAACAGAAGACGGCAAAAACCTCTGCGGCTTCTCCCTGATCCCCGCCTACAGAATCTCGCCCCATTTTGAAGGCGTCTTCCGCTACCAGATCTCTCACGGGAGCGACTCGGTCAAAGTTTACTCCCGCTACATCCCCTCCGTCACCACATACCCCAAATGGGTAGATACCCTCAACTCCTTTTACCTGGGGCTGAACTATTATGTCTGCCCCGACAATCCCCACATGATGAAACTCATGACGGGCATGGAATACACGGCGACGGAAAGAACCGCCCGCTCCGCCAAAAGCTTTGACGGGTGGACCTGGATGGCCGCCCTGCGCTTCCGCTTCTGACCTGCGGGCAACTTTGAGCGGGACGCGTTTTACCCCGGCCAAAAAACAGCCCCAACGAGCAATCCTCCCTTGTGTGGCGTTCTTGTCACTCATTTTTCTTGGCGCTCCTCCCCGCTCCTTTGATAAACAGGCCACGTCTCCCTGGTTGAACGCCAGTCCCGGGAGTGACAAACCAAACGGAAAAAACGAACACAAGACCATATCTATCCATGAAACGTCTCAGCACATTGACTCTCCTGACTCTCGGAACCATGGGAATGCTCGGCGCAAAACAAAGCGCAAAACCGGAATCGCTCAAGGCCGCGGCCCCCCCCTCCGCCTCCCTTTGCGACTGGCTTTCCTCCTGGAGCAAACTCTACAAGGCCGACAAGGAACAGAACCCCATCATTCAGGAACTCAATGTCTCCCTCAGAATGCAGTACCAGATGGGCTGGGTAGATCCGACCGGAGACGCCGTGCAGACCAGGGGCGGCGGCCACAACGATGAATGGCGCAGATTCCGCCTCGGCGTAAACGCCAAAATGTTCAACGGCAAACTGAAACTCGTCAACGTCTGGAACGTCGGCGGAGTAGATGGTCAAAGAACCCTGCAAAACGGTTCCTGGCACCATCAGGACACCGAGACCAGCCTGTACGAGCTGTACGCCGAGTACACCGCCGACCCCGTCGCCATCTCCATCGGTAAAGTAAAACCCGCCTTCACGTCGGAATACCGCACCTCTTCCTCCGCCATCATCACCGTCGAACGCTCGGTACTGGTCAACCAGCTCCGCTCCGAAACGAACTATGGCCTCCAGTTCAAAAACTCCGACAAAAAAGACAAAGTCGGCTGGCTGCTCGGCGCCTATCTCAACGCGAACGGCGACAAACGGCGCGACGAGCTGGAGTTCAACGCCCAGGACAACGCCTTCGTCATGGGACAGATCAGCTACGACACCAGCGGCTTCCTGACCGAAAAAGGCCGCGTCTGGTTTGACTACGTCCACAACTTCACCGACTACACCGGGAAGAAAAAGAGCGCCAACTACCAGGGCACGGGAGCCGAAGACATCGTCGCCCTGAGCTGGGACATGACGGAAGGCAAGTGGTCCTTTGTCACGGAACTCATGGGCGGCTTCAACATCGTGGACAACGCCGACAAGGCGGCCTCCGACAACGTCTGGGGCTTCGTCCTGATGCCGAGCTACAAATTCACGCCAAACTGGGAGGGCGTCTTCCGCTACCAGTTCGCCGACGGCGACCGGGCCATCAAGACGGAAAAACGCTACATCACAGCTATGACCAACGCCGCCTCCGCCGCGAACAGCCTCAACGCCTTCTACCTCGGCGTCAACTATTACGTCTGCGAAAAAGACCCCAACATGATGAAAATCATGACCGGAGTCGAGTACTCCGACTACACCGCGGACAAGGGCGTCAAGGCCTTCAGCGGCTGGTCCTACTACGTCGCCCTGAGAAGCAACTTCTAAAACAGGGGGAGAGCAGTCTCCCTTCCCCTCTTGCCCAGTCCTCCCTTCCCCAGCGGAAGGGAGGACTTTTTGTCTTCCGCTCCCTGTCCTCCTGTTATCTTTTCATCCCGGAGCCGCCCTCCCGGCGCAATAAAAAAGCGGAGCGCGCCTTTGCACGCTCCGCTCCCGTGAAAACGAGACCTCAGGCCAGCTCGAAGCGGACGCCCGGATCGGCGATCCTCACCTCGGTATGGGGCAGGGCCTTTGTACAGGCCTCCAGCATCCAGTCCAGGGCATCCTGATCCCCGTGAACGAGAAACAGCTTTTTGGGACTGACCTTTTTGGCGAACGCCAGCAACTGATCACGCGACGCGTGGCCGCTGAAATCAAACACCTCCATCTGGCACTTGAAGGGAATCCCCGCACAATGATCGTGCATCTTGATCCTGTCGCCCTTCTCCGCCTGCCTGATTGCTCCGGCGGGAGTATCCGGATCGGCATACCCCACAAACAACAGCGAATTGGAAGGATGGGGCATAATCTGCTCGGCGATCCTGTTTGACAGCGTCTTTTCGCTCATCATCCCGCTCGACAACACATAAATGCACCCCGGCTGACAATGAATCGCCCCTTTGCGGGCCTTCTTGCCGGCCACCGTGACATCCACCTCGTCCATAATGCGGAACCCCGGCTGAATGCGCGGCGTCGAATGGGAGAACTTGTCAAAAATACGAGTCACCTTCGTACTCAGGCCGCCGATAAAAACGGGAGCATTGGGCGTCACCCACCCCTTTGCCTTGAAATGATGGATCATCGTCAGCACCTCCTGAGTCTTGCCCAGGGCAAACACGGGCACCAGAGCGATACCGCCCCGGTCCAGAGTATCCTGGAGACACTGGGCAAACCTGTACTCCTCGCTGGCGCGCGAATACTCGGGATCGCGGGCAACCGCCCCCCGCGTACACTCCAGCAGAAGCGTATCTATATTATCCGTCGGCACATCCGCGCCGGGAATCGTCGTCTGATCCTCAAAATTGATATCCCCCGTATAAAGGAGCCGATGACCGTCATACTCAAGCAGCGTACTGGCCGCGCCGAGAATGTGCCCCGCGCTGTAGAACGTCGCCCGGACATTCTTCTGATGCCCGACCGTAAACGTTTGCCCAAAATCGCGACCCTGCCAGCTCTCCACAAGACGATCCAGCTCCAGATGGGAAAACAGGGGGTACTCGACAATCCCTTCCTCCACACGCTTGGAGGACATCACATTCACGGAATTGTGCAGCATCGCCTCGCCGATCTCCATCGTCGCAGGAGTCATGTAAACCGTCGCCCCGGGCTGCTTGTCCATCAGAACGGGCACCGCCCCCATATGATCGAGGTGGGCGTGAGAAACAAACAGCGCCTCGACGCTGCCGGGAGCCATCTTTTCAAAAAGGGGCAAAGAAGCGAGCCCTTCCCGCTTGGGGTGCATGCCGGCGTCCAGAACGACCTTCGTCCCTCCCATATCTACATAAAAACAATGGGAGCCGATTTCATTCCACCCGGTTAAATTTTCAAAAAACATTAGTGCGGGGAAAATGGCGCAGAAGCCCCGCTTTGTCAACGACAAGCTCCGTTCCCAAGGGGGCATGACAACAATTACTCCCCCTCCCCCCTCCTTTT
>CAZNVW010000201.1:0-4135 GCA_964576595.1 uncultured Verrucomicrobiales bacterium | reverse complement strand
TTCTCCGTCAATTCCATCCTGCCGCCGGAAGCGTCTTCGACCGTCAAGAATCTGGCTGGCGTCAGCGCCCACCAGACAGACAAGCTCATCGGCATCAATCGGGTCAGGGAGGTCAGCCCCATGAAGTCGGGAGAGTCTCTCTCCCTGAGCTTCCCGAATCCGGTGGATGCCACCTGGCTTGAGATAGATCTCGATGACGCCGAGCTGCCCCAGTGGCTGGAGGTCTCTCTCCTAGTCGAGGGCAAAACCGCCCCGGTGACGGTGAAGCTCGAACCGTATCAGGACAAGAAGTTTGTCGCGAAGGGCGACGCCCTGCCCAAGGGAATCAAGTCGGTGAAGGCCGTCAACAAGGGGAACAAGGCGCGAGACATCAAGATTAATGTCTTCAAGGTGGATGTACCGCCCGTCGATATGAGTCACAGTCCGTCCCGTCTGGGGGACGGGGATCTGGTGACGGTGTACCGCTGTGACCAGCCGCTGAATGTGACGGTGGAGAATACGGATGAGCCCGCCGCCCGCGAGGTGATAGTCGTCGGAGACGCCGAGTATAAGATCAAGGCCCTGCTGGATAACGGCTCCTGGATGGAGCTCAGCCCCTCGAAAGTCAGGGCGAGGCATAATCCCGCCGACAAGAACGTCGGTCTGGGTGACGAAAAGTCACGGGCTGTTACGGCCTACCCGATTCCCACTGGCCGGACAATAAAGGCCGTGCGTCTTACGCATGACAAGCCGCAGGAGGGCAAGTCCCTGAGCGAAGTTATTTTCCGAAAGGGATAGGGCGTGTATTGAATCTGCCCCAAGTCTCTATGCAGGATTGGGGTGTGAAGGGAGGGTGAAATGAAGAAGTATTTTCCGGCTTTGGCAGTTGTTTTCCCGGGGATTCTGATTTTTTCAGGATGCTTGAAAAAATCAGAATCTCTAGGGCATGAAGCTCCTCTTACAACCATGTGGCCTGGAGATCCTTTTTCATTTACCTATCCGTTTCCCGTGGATGGTACTTGTCTGGTAATAGATAATGATGATCCCGAGCTGCCCCGGTGGCTGGAAATTTCTGTCCAGGTAGAGGGCAAAGATGCTCCCGTGGTAGTGAAGCCGGAACCCGGTGAGGATGGGAAGTTTGTGGTGAAGGGTGATGCTTTGCCCCGAAGGATCAAGTCTGTAACGGGCGTCAATAAAGGGAATAAGGCGCGTGAGATTCGGGACGGTTTTATCAGGATAGAGCGATAAGATGAAAAAGCATTATTTCCCCGGTCTGCTGGCCGGGCTATTTCTGATTATTCTGATTCTTTCGGGGATCAATCCCGTGTTTCCCAAGGTCTGGATTGTGGAGATTGTGCCCGTCCTGATGGTGTATGCCTTCCTGATCTGGTACTACAAGCGGTTCCAGTTCAGCAATACGGCGTATTTGCTGATGTTCTTCTGGCTGGTCTGGCATACGATAGGCGCGCACTATACGTTCGCCAATGTGCCGTTTCAGTGGTTCTCTGATTTGATCGGGGCGGAGCGCAATCATTTTGACCGGGTCGGCCATTATATGATCGGGTTTTATGCTTACCCGATGGCGGAGTGGGTGGTGCGCAAGCGGTATGTAAAGCCCCGTTTTGCCGGGGTGTTTGCGCTGTTCTTTGTGATGTCCATTGCCGCCGGGTACGAGATTATCGAATGGGCCTACGCCGTGGCAGAGGGGGGAGACGCCGGCGTGGAGTTCCTCGGTTCCCAGGGGGACGAGTGGGACGCGCAGAAGGATATGCTCTGCGATACGCTGGGCGCGGTGACGGTAGTCATCCTGTTTTATCTCATTCGGCCCTATCGCAAGTTTATTTTGTGCCGTACGGAGTCCTGACCGTCGCGGAGAGGCGAGGTGCCGGAGGTTTTTTTTGCTCGTAACGAGACGCCGGGGATCAAGGGCTCCGCGAAGGAATCGTGGCGCGGCCGTGCCCGTATTCCGGGGGGGCTTGTCGTTGACAGAGTCCGGCTACCAGGTCCCGCCCAGAGCCTTGATGAGTCCGAGCAGCGCGATATAACGGGAGTTTTGGACTTGTGCGGCGGCCCTCTCGTTGGTCAGGGCGATCGCCTGCACGGTGACGACGTCGAGATAGCTGACGGTGCCGCCGTCATATTGGGCGATGGTCAGTTTTTCCGATTCTTTTGCGGCTTTGAGGGCGGCCTCCTGCTGCCGGGCCTGTTCTTCCAGAAGGGCCAGGGAGGAGAGGTTGTCTTCTACTTCGCGGAGGGCGTTCAGTACGGTTTGCTTGTAGGCGGCGACGGCTCCGTCGTAGGCGGCTTTGGTGCGGTCCACTTCCGCCCGGCGGGTGCCGCCGTCGAAGATAGGGCCGACGAAGTCCGCGCTGACCGACCAGAGGGTATCGGGGGCCGAGAGCCAGCGGGAGAAGGAGCTTTTTTCCAGACTGCCGTATCCTCCGAGGGTGAAGGAGGGGTACAGGGCCGCCTCGGCCGAGCCTATGTCGGCATTTGCCGCGGCGACGGCGCGCTCGCGGGAGGCGATGTCGGGGCGGCGTTCCAGAAGGGTGGAGGGGAAGCCCCCGGGGACGGAGGGCAGGGTGGCCTCCCAGCCGCTCTTTTGCGGGAGGGAGAAGGAGGAGGCGGGCTTGCCCAGCAGGACGGCCATGGCGTTTTCCAGTTTGGCGCGGGCGATGTCCAGCTCCAGCGCCTGCGCCTGGGTGGCGCGGAGCTGGGTCTCCGCCTGCATGACGGGGGCCTTGCTGCCCTTGCCGTATTCATGCTGGACTTTGGTGCGCTTCAGGGATTCCTCGTAGGAGGCGATTGTTCTGGCGTAGAAGTCCCGCTGGGTGTCGAGTACCCGTACTTCGAAATAGGCCTGGGCCAGTTCGATTTGACAGCTCAGGCGGGCGGACTCGAGGTCGGCGGCGTAGGACTCGGCGGAGGCCCGGCTGCTCTCGATTTGTTTGCGTATGCGTCCCCACAGGTCGGTATCCCAGGAGGCGGAGGGGCCGAGGGCGTAGTTTTTACTGACGCCCCGGGCGGTGCCGCCGCCGGGGATGGTTTGCGAGGCTCCGCCGCCGAGGCTGCCGTCCAGCTGCGGGAGCAGTTCTCCGCGGATGGAGCGCGTCAGGGCGGTGGCCTCCCTGTAGCGGGCTTCCGCCTGTTTGAGGTCCTGGTTTGACGCGTTGAGTTCTTCCAGCAGGGAGGAGAGCTGGGCGTCTCCGAAGATTTTCCACCAGTTGCCGCGGTTGACATGGTCTGCGGGCGAGGGTGTCTTCCATTGGCCCTGGTTTTTATAGGCCGCCGGCATGTCCGGGAGGGGCCGCTGATAGTCCGGGCCGACACTGCACGAGGTGGCGGCCAGGGTCAGGGTGAGGAGAATGGGGAGGAAGGGGCGCATGGCGGGGAGAGAGAAAATCAGGGTTCGGAGAGGGAGGAGAGGTCGGCGGGAGCGGACGCTTTGCCCCGCTTCCTGTTCCACCAGGATTGGAAGCGGTCCATGTAGAGATAGACGACGGGCGTCGTGTACAGGGTCAGGAGCTGGCTGACGACCAGGCCGCCGATGATGGCGATGCCGAGGGGCTGGCGGGTCTCCGCCCCGTCTCCCCGCCCGAGGACGAGGGGGACCGCGCCAAACAGGGCGGCGAAGGTGGTCATCAGGATGGGACGTATGCGGAGCATGCAGGCCTGATAGATGGCGTCTCGGGGGCTGAGGTTGTCGCGCCGCTCGGCGGCAATGGCGAAGTCGATCATCATGATGGCGTTTTTCTTGACGATGCCGATCAGCAGCACGACCCCGATCAGGGCGATGACGGTGAACTCCGTATTGAAGAGGAGCAAAGCGAGCAGGGCGCCTACGCCCGCCGAGGGCAGGGTGGACAGGATGGTAATCGGGTGTATGTAGCTCTCGTACAGAATGCCGAGTACGATATATACGGCGAGGATGGCGGCGATAATCAGCACGACCTGACTGTTCTTGACGTCGTTGTAGGCTTTGGCCGTTCCCTGGAAGCTGCCCCGGAGAGAGGTGGGGACATTGAGCGAAGAGAACAGCTGCTCTATTTTCTGCGCTACGGTGCTGAGGGAGTGTCCCTCCTGCAGGTTGAAGGAGATGGTCGCCGCCGCGAACTGGGCCTGGTGGTTGACGGCCAGCGGGGCGGTGGTCGAGGTG
>CAZNVW010000200.1:0-4141 GCA_964576595.1 uncultured Verrucomicrobiales bacterium | reverse complement strand
TCCACTTCCCGATCCAGCTTCAGCACAATGACATCTCCTGTTTCTTTCGGAAGCCGTTTTCCTTGGGAGGCGGCTTCCTTTTTTGTGGGGAAGAGGCCGGAAGGTTGCCGGAGGCCGCTTCATTCAGACCCGTTTTCAGCCCTTTTCCCCTGCCGGCTTTTCTGTCCTGTTAAATAACCGGAACCATGACCGACCCCGAGTCCTCTCCCTTCCTGATTGACCGGAAGCAGTCCCTGAACCTCATCAAGCGTCCCTGGAGCGTTGAAGAGGCGTGGAAAAAGTATTTTCCCATGGATGAACGGGGGGAGGTCTGGTTTCAGCCCCCCTGGCGGTCTCCCGCCGCCCGTATTTCGGACAGGAAAACGGGGCTTGCGCTAATTGAGCTGATGCGGCGTGGCCGCCTCTGGATGCTGGCGTCTCTTGCGGCGGGTACGGCGGGTGCGGTCTTCCTTTTTTGGGAATCTCCCTGTTTTGCCTTTGCCTCCTTTTTGACGCTCATGCTGGTCAGGGCCGCCTTCCGCCAGATCGTCATGCCTCGATGGTGCCGCCCCCTGTTGAAAAAATCGCTCTCGCCGGAGAGGGGGAGAGTCGAGGGCTCATTTTGGGGCGGGAAGAAGCGCCCCCGCGCGGAATTGCGCCTTTGGGCGTCGGGCGCCTTTTTCACGTCTTCCTGGTCGGCCTGCTCGTATTGGAGCGAGGCCGCCGATCCCCAGGCGTGGGCCTTTGGCGGGCTGGCGCTTCTTTCCCTGCTGTGCTCGCTGTACGCGATGTGGTTTTTTCTGAAGAGGACGGAGATCCCCTGGCGGGGAATGACGGTGCTGGGGGCATTGTGCGTGTTTTTGTTTTGGGGTATCTTCTCATTTTGGGCGGCGTCTCCCGTTCCCATGCGGGAGATGGGCTCCTGGGGGTATCTCCGCCAGTCTCCCCCATCGGAGAAACTGGCGCATTTCCAGACGTACATGAGTCCCGTCAATCTGGACCGCAGATTGCAGAAGGCGGAATACCGCCCTCTGGGCCGAACGGCCCAGTGCGCCTCCTACTACCTGTCTCCACAGGAGTACGGGCGATTGCTGGAGTCTCTGCGCGGCAGCGGATGGACTGCGGGGGAGCGTCGCGGCAGCCTGTCGGATCCGGAGACTCTGGCTGAGACCCGGAAGACATGGAACCGCAGGAAGTACCCCGACTCCATAGTCCTCTCTCCCGATCTTGAATTTCTCGCCTTTTCCCTTCCTGTGAAATACCGGAGGGAACCGTCCGCGCCGGGAGAACGTATTTACGAAAAGGGCGGAGCCGTTAAATTTTCCCCCGGCATCACCCGGCCCTCGGGAGAGGAATTTTATTCCCTGTATTATGACTCTCAGAAACATCTGATGCATTTTCTTTCCGAGAGCCGCCGCATGACGCCTTTTCAGCGTTTTTTACGGCTTTTCGAGCAGGATTGACTGGCCAGAAAAAGATTGACGGGGCCTTCTATTACGCTAGTATCTATAAAGATTTTCGGCAATTCCATTAATTTTTCTTTATGAACTCTTGTTTTAAAATCAGGCGCTTGCGGGGATTCACCCTGGTCGAGTTGCTTGTTGTTGTGGCTATTATGTCCCTGATGCTGACTTTTGCCGCCAACCTGCTGAAGGGGACGGATACGACCAAAGGTCTCCAGTCGGGGGTGGATTTGCTGAACTCGACGATTACCGAGGCGCGTGAAATCGCCAAGGGCCGGGCGACCTGGACGCGTGTCGTCATCCCGGTGGAACCCGATAACAAATCCCTGAAATCCAGACATTTGCGTTTTGCCGCCGTGATGGCCTGGGAGTCGTCCGACCCCATGAATCTGGATCTCAAGCCCATGGGCAACGATACGGAGTGGAAAATGCAGTCCAAGGGCGTCGAGTTTCCCGATGGCGTTTATTTCAGCCCCGAATTGAGCCAGGTACTGGACAATGAAGGCATCAGCGACGGGGGCAAGCCCATCTCTTCCAGGAAGGTGGAGGCGCAGATTTCCGGCGGCAAGGTGACGGATTGCTATTACCTCGAGTTTGACCGTCTCGGCCGTCTTACATGGCCCAGAGGTCTTACCAAGGTCGTGATGATGGTAGGCGCGCGCCGGCAGGACGGCTCTATTCTGCCCGCTCCCCGTGACGAGGCCGGGCGTCCTCAGCAGGCCTCGGGCCTGATGGTCTTCCCGAACGGGGAAACGAGTTATCTGCGCAACAAGGCGCAGGTCTTCGGCTCTCTCAAATAATGAACCGCCTTAAATGAAGATTTTTCCCATGTCCCATAAAACTAGTAAAAAAGGATTCACGCTGGCCGAGACCGTGCTTGCTCTGGCTGTTGTCGGGTTGTTGATGACGACCTTCATGGCGGTGTTTCTCCCGTCCCGCAAATCGATTCAGGGCTCTCTGGCCTTGCAGGAAGCGGACCGCGTGACCTCCTCCCTGACGACCGAGCTTTCCATCCTGCGCCCCAATGAACGGCAGAAATACAAGACCGCGTTCGAAAAGGCCTTTGACTGGATGCAGAAGACGGATATCGCCAGCAGGAGCATTCTGATCTACAACTACAGGGGCGACTTGTCCCGCCCGGAGCGTTCCGACGGCTCCTTCCAGCCTTACAGCGGCAAGCAGGCCGTCCCGGGCTCCAATACCATGATGACGACGGCCGTCATACTCGCGGAGAAGGACAGGATGCGTTTTGAAGAAGACATCAAGGCCATCGTCGGCCCTGTCTTTGTCGTGCGGATGACCCAGTTTGTCTGGGACAGACGGTCCGACAAGAGGACGACGGCCGCCGGAGGCCAGCAGCGTTATGGAGAAACGGGCGGCAAGTATGTACTGGCCGACGCTCCCGGCACGATTTCGAATCCCTACAGCCCCGGTCAGCGCATTGCAACGCCCCAGTCCTTTATCTACGACTACAAATCCGGGACGGAAACTCCCTGGGGAGCGGAAGTTCTCTATATGGCGGAGTTTTTCCAGCTTCCCGTAGCTCATCCGAACGCGCTGAAAAACGTCACATATGATAAAATGAAGAGACCCGCCTTTACGCGCAACCTCTCCTTCCGCCGCTAAGATCGTACTTCGGGTATCCGTATGAAAATAAAAATGTTTCGTAAATCCTCCGGTTTCACTCTGATTGAGTTGATGACGGCCATGTCCATCACCTCCATCCTGGTGGTGATCATTGTGGGCCTGACCTCTGTCGGCGTGAATTTCCTGAAATCGGCGCGTGAAGAAGTGGTCTCCTCCAAATCTTCCCGTCCGGTTATGCTTACCCTGTCCACCGACCTGGAAAGCATGCACCTGCGCCCCGGCAACAACTTTGAATGGCTGTACGCCAACCGGGAGCCCTATCTGGACATGGCCAACATGAAAAGCGGCCCGAATGGAATGCGGGCGAGCAATGCCGCCCAGCTGATGTTTTTCTCCTCCGCGCCGGACAGGTCCGCCGCCATGGACGCCGACGGCAAGTATCTGAGCCGCTCCTCCCGCATGGAAGGGGGCGACGTGAACCTGATTTCCTATCGTCTCGTTTACCGCGACCCTGTACTGGATGAAGACGCCTCCAAGGATAGCCTGGGATTCCCGGTATTTGCCCTGTACCGCAATGTGGTCTCCGCGGACTCCACCTTCAGCGGCGGCATGGGCGGCCCCGCTCTGATCGGTCAGAAAGATCTGCAAAATGCGTACAGTTCCCGTGAACGCATGGAAACCGTGCCGGAAAACTTCCTCGCGGAAAACATCGTGGAATTTACCTTGGCCTTTGAGGTGGAATATCAGAACGGCAACGCGTCTTCCTCCGGCAACGGAGCCCAGGATCGCATGACCAAGCTGATTCCCCTGCTGGCGACGAAGAAAAAAGTCAATGTGGATGACTGCAATGAGTTTCGTATTCGGGGCAACAACATTTATGTGAATGGCAGCGCGGGATCGACTCCCGGCCTTTCTTCCGGCAAGGTAGTGGCCATTTATGTTTCCATGACGGTTATTACGGAGGAAGGCATGGCCCTGATCGACCAGGTGCGCCGGGGCGCCAAGCCCCTGCCTGTTGAGAAGTTCTTCAAGGATTACTCCCGCAATTACACCCAGCGCATTCCGATCAACCGCAATTGATCTCCGATAGGCAAAACAGGACTATGTCGGAC
>CAZNVW010000199.1:0-4166 GCA_964576595.1 uncultured Verrucomicrobiales bacterium | reverse complement strand
GTACTACAACTACAGACACTATAATCCGCTGGATGGAAGGTGGATCAGCCGGGATTTTGTAGAAGAGACTAAACATGACTATTCCTACATCAGAAATTCCGCCGAATATGACATTGATCTTTTAGGCCTTCTTTCCCAGAAGGAATCGGAGGAACTCTCAAAAGAACGAAACCGGCAAAACCAGGCAAACAGAGAGGCCAATAAACAAAGCAAGGCTCATAATCAGGTTGTTAATAATATGACGTCAAGAAGTCAACATGCGACACAAACGACAAATGCTGTAGCAGGCGCAGTAGAGATAGTTACGGATGGAGTCACTGCGGTCAGTGGGGATAATAAAGAAAAAATTCTCTCAAAATGTAAAGAAAAATGCCTTACACATGTTATAGATAATAACATAAAGGAAAAATCGTGCTGTCATTGCACCTACAATACTCATGTATACTCTATAGGGGCCACAAAATATATGAATCACACATTACATGAAGTATCTATAAGACCATGCAAATCATGCGAGTCACTTAAAAAAGTTTATTTTGTAAATAGCCCTCATATTTTATACAAAGAAGCATGCGATCTGATTACTGCAAAAAATATTTACACGGGAGAAATTCTCCCTTTTTTCGAAGAATTTAACGTTTAATTCTCTTAATCATGACCAAGAAACTTATTATTTTTTTACTGCCCTTTCTTTCGGGAATAATTTTGGCATCAGAATCAAAAGAGTACTATATTGATCCCGGCTTAAAAGAATGGTATGAAAAAAGAGAGCAAGCAGCTCAATCTCAGATTCATCTCATAGAGAGTTTTGTTGCCCGCTTTTTGGCAAACAAACTCGACCAAATTTTGCATCTTCCCACAAACGTACCGAAAGGAGGCTACCTTTCGGATCTGCAAATACTGGAAATAGAAATAAAGTCCTACCAAAATACGCCTCTGGAATTACTGCCGGAAAATATGAGAAACTATGTCAAAGCCAGAATTGAGTATCTGGATAAAAAGGAACGATACAAGGATATGTATTATCCGGAAAAACAAAAAAATAAATCTTCCTATACATTGGAAACAGATAAAGACGAAGAGGAACGAAACGCCGCATTTGAAAAGAAATTCGGTTGCCCTTGGCATGCCTTGGAAAGCGCAGCAAGCAGTAAAGTAGGCAAGGCCATTTACGTGGCCGTCTCACAAAAAATAAAGAACGAAGGCAAAGAGAAGACTGTAGAATATTCTCTTAAACAACAAATTGAGGCACTGAACGAAGTGTCGAAAATAGGCTTGGATAACTATTTCAAAAAACACCCGGAGCTACGACCATCGATACCTCTTTCAACAGAGAAGGAAAAAAAATAGATTCCATTCTATACACATAGAATATTTCTTTCTGTATAGTTAACCTTCTTGCCAAATAAACTAGAAAAGAGTAGCAAGAAGAAAATGAAAGCCGAAACAAAAATCATGCATCAGCGCCTTGAGGCGCTCAAACTGGCCGAAGAACTTGGCAACGTCAGCCGGGTATGCCGGGATCTTCCCGTTCGCCTCACCCACTCTCTCGGCAACATGCTCCTCCTCGACAGAACGCACACCTCCGAAATGGTCGATACAAAAAAATTATTTTAAATCATCAACTTATTTTCCTTCAACCTTGAAAACTACGAATAAAGGATTAGGAATAGAAACGAATCATGGCATTCCGGAAACATTGAAAAACATCTCATATCAAAATCAATCAATGAATCTGCACATAAAGATTGCAATGAAGGAAAATTTAATTAATTTATGAGAAAAAATTATTTATTTATATTATTTTCAATGATTATTATTTGCACTATCGTACAGACCATCACAGACAATAATAGTTATAGTAAAAAACAGAGAAAAATCTTTAACAATATCCTAAATTACGCCGTCCACGAAAGACCATTAAACATTAATACAATAGAAGTCATTTCAAATGAAAAATATAGAAAATACAATAAAGAATTGAATCTATTGAAAGAAAAACGGGCGCCTGATTGGAATGTCAAGATTGGAACTGATTTCAATCCTATCCATCTGTCGGGAGATGCATTGACTGGCCCTGAATTAAAACAGAATGTAGAAGAGCTGCATAATGCGGATACATGTCTTTATCTGGCGACTCAGGGAAATGTCGATTATCCCTTCGACCTTCTCTATATAGGTAAAAAATGGTTAAAAAAAGCTGCTGATATGGGGCGTCCCGGTGCCAGCTTCCTGCTGGAAATGGTCCTCGAACAGGAACGCCGGCTCCCGGAGCCTCTCCCTCTTCTCAATCGACAGCATTTATATGACGACGCCCCTTCGGCTACGGTAGAATATTTATCTCATCTTCGAGGCTATGATGAATTTGTGAAACTAATCGGCCTGGGTGATTTTGAGTTGTACAAAGTGGCTCAATTTTTCGAACCCGGCATTGGTGATAGTAATTTGGCGGAAGAAATGCGGCGGGCTCTCAAAATAAAAGCAGCGAAGGGAGATAGAACGGCTCTTAGAAATAGCGCAGAATTGGAACTTCGCCCTTTATCTTTTATGAATATTACACGCACCCTCCAAAATGGGGGGATAGAAACGCCCGATATACCTCTAAAATGGCGCTCCATGTACAAAAGAGCATTGACCGCTACAAGCACGCTTAAAGGGCTGGCTAACGATGGAGATATTCCATCTATGCATCTATGGTTGAAATATGGACTTCGTTTTGAAGATGGATATGATTACAAAACATGGCGCAATATTTTTGATTTTACCGATATTCTCCTGAGGCAGGGATATGCCGATGTTTTAAAGGTAATGAAAATCCCCTACCTGTATGATTCTGGATGGTTTGAATATTTCCCTTGGGGGCTCGTAAAAAGCTCTTATACAGAAGCCAGTTCAATATCAACAGGAACTCGCTGTCTGGAGGAATTGAAAAAAAGAGGAGATGATGATGTCCTTTTTCGGGAAATTGTAACCCATGCTTTAAAGGATAAGCTAGAAACTGATGACGAGAGGAATGATGCAATCCGGCCGCCTCGCCTTACCGATGAAATGGCAGCTTATTTGCAACTGTACGGGATTCAAAGACTACTACTGGAATTGCCCTTATTACATCAGGATGATCGTTCTAATATAATGGATTTTTTAAATCGACAGGCTGTGAATGGGTATCCTGAGGCTGAGCTTGCCCTCGGTGATATATGGAAACGGGGAGTGACAGGGAAATCTGATTTTAAAAAGGCGCGCTCTTTTTTTGAACAAGCTTGGAGAAAATGCGCAAAATACAATACAAATATTATTGTTTTTTATAAAGATGAAAATGAAATTGTGAAAAATTTCCCCTCAAACACAGCCACCGAATGCATGATAGAACTTATGGATATGTATTTAATAAAAGAAAATTCTTTATTATACGAAAAAAAGGCATTCGATCTCGTAAAAGAATATATTAATATTTATGGAGCAAATAAAAAATATCTAGGAGCAAGTTTTTTTCTGCTTGGTCAACTATATGAAAAAGGGATAGGAACCGATCCCAGTAAAGAAAAGGCGCTTGAATGTTATTTGCAGGGAATCAATTCAGATGATGATATTTATTGCTATACAGCGATTTGCGAATTATCAAAAAAAATAAAACTTTCAGAAAGAGCAACGCAAATATTGAAAAACAGGAAAAATCTCGACTCTTCAACAGAAAGCAAGACAACAAGAAGGCTAAAAACCATACTGAACACTTGGGCGGAAAATAAAAGACGACAGGAAAAATAGTTTTTAATAGACTATTTACTTATTATTAATCTTTTTACTCATGCAAAGTTAATACTTTTATTTCGCAAGTTTTTTTAAATGAGTTTGTAGAAATTTCAGCATCTATGATTAAATATGTAATGAAGAAGGCGTCAGACCTCTAAATTTAACTAAGCGTGTTTTAGCGACGAGCTTCCCCTCAATGACATTCACATGAACTTCCTCATTATGAAAAAAATACTCTTACTTGCATTCATAGGCCTGCTTGTCTCTTGCCAAAAAACAGATAAATCCACTGGAGAGGATGATATGATTCTCGCACAATGGTATCTGGCACAAACTACAGCCGCCGCAGAACTTACGTATGATAAATATTACTTCAATTACGAAGAATACTCTCCCTATGAAATCATAACGGCTCA
>CAZNVW010000198.1:0-4252 GCA_964576595.1 uncultured Verrucomicrobiales bacterium | reverse complement strand
GAGAGAGGGAATATAACTATCAATTCAGCACCAAACCGTACGATACCCTGACGGGGCTGAACTACTACAACTACCGGGACTACGACCCTGTAAATGGCCGGTGGGTCAATCGGGATCCTATTGCTGAAGATGGAAGTGTTAATTTATACTGTTTTATTAATAATAATTCTTTATCTTTGACTGATTATTTAGGGCTTCAAGAAAAAGATACTGAAGATGTTTCCTTTGCGCCATTTGAGGCAATGTCTAAATATTACGACAAAATTGGCATTGATAGATTTGATGCTAATTTAAAAGAGACTACTGTTGAAGTTACTATAAATACTAGGTACGATTGTAACTGTTCTGACGATGGAGTCCCTAGTGTTTCTGCATCACATAGCTTGACTGGAGAAACTGCGGGAAATGCCGAAATCATGACGAATACAGTGATTACAGGAGGGGCTGAAGCGGTGAACGTAAAGAAAACTTATAGTTTTGGTATAAAATTGAATAATCCTACCGTTAAGTCAGATGATTATCCAAAATCATGTGCAAAAGAATGGACATATAATCATACTTTGTCTACAACTGTTTCAGGGTTTGTTGGTGAAAAATCTGGTTTTAGTACGCGTGCGTATTGTAGTTGTTCTTAAAATTAATGTTTATGAAAAGATATTTATTTTTTGTAATTATTGTTGTTTCTTTTGTCTCTATTGTGTTTTTTTATGGAGCGAAGCAATCTGGAGATAAGAAATTTAATGCAATAATTAAAGGAAAATCGGAAATTTGTGTAGATAATATTATATATTATAATAAATCAAATTGTTTTGATATTTTATCAAGAAGTCCTATTGCCGTAAGTATTAAAGATGGGGATTATGATAAGTTTTTAGATAATGTTAAAAAATATAATGATTATTATGAAAAAAATAAGGATATCTTATTTTTAATATCCTCTTATTTTATTCAAAATTCTATAGATAATGTTCTTATTTTCGATTTTTTCTTAAAAAATGGCATGGATGCTAATCTTAAAGAGCTTAATTCATTGACATTATTGGAAAATGCAATTAAAAAAAGAGATGTTTTTGTGGTTGATGTTTTATTGAAAAATGGAGCTGATCCTTTAACTGAAATTATGAGAGTTGATAATGAAATTGCAAGGTTGTTCATGAATTCTTCAAAAAAAATAAAAGTGTCTCAAGAAGTAGATGAAAGAGTATTAAATAGAATAGAAGATCTTTTGAAAGAAAAAGTTGGATATGAATTGTGGGAAAAAATAAAGCTCAGGAGAATTCAGCTTAATGTAGAGCTTAAAAATTTACTTCCCAAGATGGAAGGATCAATAGAGGAAAGAGTAAAGAAAATTGAAAAATCGGCAAATGAAGATTTGATACGAATAACTAAGGAAAAATAGGGATCGTGATACACACTTTAACTTGTTCTTGTAAATAATTTTGGCTCAAGAGTACTTGAGAGGAGAAAATCTGAGATTTAAGAGGATAAGGTCATACATATTTTCGTGACGATGATTGAATCGATACTCACATTCTTTCAAATGCAAATAGATGTGTGATTTTCTGATTCCACGGAACTTGCTCAGTCGTGTTTTGACTACTGACCAAAAACCTTCAATTCCATTCACATGAATACTACCTTTTACGAATTCATTGGCTCCATGCTCAACCGTTTCATGGAGCAGATATCCCATTTCTTTGAGGGTAGTATAGCTTTTGAACATCCGTATACACTGTTGATTCTCTTGAAATCTTTTGAGTAATAATTCTCATGAGAGTCTCACGCTTAACATTTTTTACTATTCTCGAATAGACTTTTCGACTCTTGCGTTCATAGATTCCAAATACGATTGTTTTACCAAACGCACCACGCCCTCGTTTTCCACGAACTCGACGAGCGCCAACATAGCACTCATCCAATTCATAGATGCCTAATCCGGAAAAACATTCCTGTTCGCAAAGCTTCGATATTTGCGTTCTCAGAGAGAACAAAATCCTGTTGATTGTTTTGCGAGTTATACCAGTAATCATGGAAATTTTAGTTGCCTCTATATCGATAGTGAAGAGCCGAATAATCGCTCTAAATTTCTTCTCTGAAATGCGGGAACGGAAAATGTATTTGTTTCTCACTCACACTAAAAAGGGGGCACTAAAAAGGGGTCACAACATAGCATTTGAAACATTTTTGTAAAAAGGGGTCACGACACAATGGCAGGCTAATAAGCATTTTGAAAGGAGAATTTTCACCGGAGAAATAGAGCATAAACATTGAATATCAGTAGGAATTCTGACTCTTTTTTGAAATCAGAGTAGGGTAGTCGATCTAAGGGGAAACAGTTACGAAACAAATGAAACTGAAGACTCTACTTACTTAAGCGGATTGCATTTTTTCCAGAAATATCCCGTATAACGCTTTGCTTGAGATGAGCGATTAAGTCGTTGGCTCTCATGTAGAGAGTCAATGGTCTAATTTTATTCACAATGAAATAATAATAAGTATTTTATGAAAAATTATGAAGATGGGCTACACATAGGCGTTTTTCCTTAATAGCCTGCCATTGGGGTCACGACATAGCATTTGAAACATTTTTGAGTTGATTATTCCCTCGGTCGGTTTAGTTCAAGACCATGCCACGGCAACCACGCATCCAATTTCCAGGAGCATTCCACCATGTCATGGCAAGAGGCAATCGCAGGGAATACATTTTTCAGGACGATTCCATCAAAGTCCTCTTGATAACCACTCTGGGAGAAGCGGCAACCCGCTATGGATGGAACATCCATGCCTATGTCATCATGGACAACCATTATCACATCCTTCTGGAAACTCCCCAGCCCAACCTTGTCGCGGGCATGAGCTGGCTTCAAACGGCCTTTACCGTACGCTGCAACCGCCAAACCGGCCAATGCGGACACGTCTTTGCCGGACGATATAAAAGCGTCCTTGTACAGACAACCGCCGGAAACTATTTCACGCAACTGGCCGCCTACATCCACCTCAGCCCGGCACGGGCAGGCATCTTTCCCGGGCAGGATTCTGACTTTCTCCACGCCCACCGATGGACAAGTCTCTACTGGCGCTCAAAACAAGCGGCCGACACTCCCGCATGGTACACGGCAGAAAAAACCTCTCCCACATCCCGACTGGAGAACAGGAAGAAAAAGCAACCCGCTACATCCGCCTCATGGAAGAAATAGCTCGAAAGGAACAAACCCATGCGGGATGCACCGATGAAGGCGACGCCGAAACTCTCAACATCACCCTGCAACGGGGATGGATCTACGGAAACACCGCCTTCCGGGAACAAATGAAACGCCTCATCAAAACCCCGGCAAACACCTCTGTCGGGAAACGGAACGATTTGGACAAAGCGGAACATTGCCTCCAGCAAGCGCAACGCACATGGAAATTGACAAAACAGGAAATCCTGTCAAAAAGGAAATCATCGCCTGAAAAAGTAGCCTTAGGCATCATCCTCAAGGAAACGACAGGGCTCACCTGCCTGGCAATCGCCGAACTGCTCAACATGGGCCACCCCGTCTCGGCAACAAGACTCATCAACAAGGGAATCAAGGAAAAGCATGAACAGAACCCCACCTCTGCCTGCTATCAGCAACTTCTGGAAAGGATGAAAAATGCTTCACTTATCATGTCGTGACCCTTTTTCCGTGGAAGAGGCTGCTTCTGTAAAAGTTATGTGGGGATATCAAATTAAAGCTTCATGGGATTTGCAAAAAAGAACATTTAATTATTCTTTGTTTAGAAAGGTTCCGGAATGATGAAATTATTTTTAATAAGGCTCATGACTAGTTTAGCGATTTTGAGAGTGCGTTAACATATTCTCTATTAGTGCGCAACAAATATATTTTCCATTCCCATATTTCAGAAAAGAAATTTAGAGAGCTTATCCGGCTGTTCGTTATTGATATGGAAGCTACCAAAATCACAGCTCTGACAGGCCTGAATCGAAATACAGTTAACCGGATTCTCCTGTTGATACGCATTCGGTTGGCAAAGTGTTGCGAGCAAGAAAAGAAGCCACAATCTGGTGTCTTTGAGTTGGATGAGTGTTATTTGGGGGCACGAAGAGTAAGAGGGAAACGAGGGAGAGGAGCCAAAGGCAAAACCATTCTTTTCGGTCTCTATGAACGACTTTCCCGAAAGGTTTACGCGAGAATAGTCAGGAACGTTAAAAGTCAGATTCTTATGAAGGTGATTGAGAGCAAAATAACGCATGACTCTACGATTTATA
>CAZNVW010000197.1:0-4272 GCA_964576595.1 uncultured Verrucomicrobiales bacterium | reverse complement strand
ACAGGCCCGCCGCCCTGAGCGGAGGCGAGCAGCAGCGCGTCGCCATCGCCCGCGCCCTCGTCACCAACCCCACCCTGCTCCTCGCGGACGAACCGACCGGCAACCTCGACTCCCTCAACAGCAAGCGTATCTGCGACATCCTGACAGACCTGCACAAAACGCAGAAAAGAACCATCCTGCTCGTCACGCACGAGCCGCTGGTCGCGCTCAGGGCGGAGCGCATCATTATCCTGAAAGACGGCCGCCTGATCTCGGACGAACCCGCCTCCCGGTTCTCCAGCGCGGCGGAACTCGCCGAGCATTACCAGTCTCTCGTTGACTAACTCCGCCGCCGATCATGAAACTCGTCTGGCTCCTCACCAAATCCCAGTTCGGCGTCTATCGGTCGCGCATGCTGCTGGCCTTCCTCTCCATGATGGCGTGCGTCTGCCTCGTCGTCTGGCTCGTCGGCAGCTTCGAAACCCTGCGCGGACAATTCGACGACAAGGCCGGGGAATACATGGGGGAGTACTCCCTGTTTATCTCTCCTCGCAAACCGCTCTCCTCAAACGCGGCCCTGCCCGACGAACTGGTGCGGCTACTTGCCCAATCTCCCGAAGTCGCCAGACTCGACGCAGTCCAGCAGTCGCGCCTGATCGTCGTCGTCCCGGAAAAACGATTCAAACCGGGCGACCAGCCCATGCGCGACCGGATGGGCATACCGCCCCAGAACCCCATCCTGGCGGGCTCCCGCATCAAACACGCCCCCTATGAAATGGAGGCGGGCGTCTGGCCCGACATGTCCTCTACGGAAGAAGCCGTCGGCGTCCTCGGGGAAGGCTCCGCAAAACTCTTCCGCATCAACGTGGGAGAAACCCTGATCGTCTTCACCGAAGCCGGGCAATTCCCGATCAAAATCGTCGGACTTGTCAAACAGGCCCAGTCCACCCCGGACATAAGCTCCGGGCTGGGACAAGGCGCGGGGCCCGCCTTTGCCACCCTGTTTGTCCCCCAGTCCCTGTCCGATAAAATGACCGGAGAAGCGACCCGGATAAACCTGTTGAACATCCGCCTCGCGTCGGGAGTCAACACGGCGGACTTCAAAAACAAACTGAAAACCCTGTTCGAAGAAAAATCCTTCGATGCCGGCATCTCGGACATAGAGACCCTCCACTTCCGCCTGAATGACAACCGGAGCGTCAGAAGCAGCAAAAGCCAGGCCTTCTCCGCGGCGGGCATGGTGCTCATCTGCTGCATCTTCATCATCTTCACCACCCTGAACATGGGAGTGAACGAGCGCGTCCGCCAGCTGGCCCTGCTCCGCGCCCTCGGACTGGGCAAAGGACAAGTGGCCGGGCAAATCATCGGAGAAAGCTTCCTCCTCAGCATCCCGGCCTGGCTGGGCGGACTGGGCTTCGGGTACATGCTATTGCTCGTCCTGCACACGGCCCTGCCGGCCGCCTACCCTTCCGGCCCGCAAATCACGGGACTCACCTTCCTCCTGTCGGGAGCCTGCGCGCTGGGAGGCGGACTCGTCGCCTCCATCGTTCCCGCCTGGAGGGCGACCCGGGTCGCGCCTCTCGAAGTCTTCCCCGAAGCGGAAAAAGCAGACGCCGCCCAGGCGCGCTTCCCCCTGCGGTCCGCCCTCGCCGGCCTGATCCTGCTGAGCCTCTGCCCCCTGATCCTGACCATCCCCGGGCTCTCCCCCGAGACCAGAAAAGACCTGTACGCCAGCGTCGGCTACCTCGCCCTGTTCATCGGCATCATCTGCCTGGCTCCCGCGCTGATCCATCTCGCGGAGAAACTCTTCTCCGCTCCCGTCGCCCGGCTGCTGGGACTCAAGGCCCCCCTCCTCGCCAGCCAGCTGACGAGACAAATGTCCCGCACCGTAGGCACCACCGTCTGCCTGAGCATAGGCCTGGGCCTGTTCGTCGCCGTCCAGTGCTGGGGATACTCCATGGTCGTCCCCTTCAAACCGACCGACTCCATACCGGATGTCCTCGTCTCCTTCCTCCCCACAGGCATCCCGGACAGCCAGTGGGACGCCCTCAAACACACAAAAGGAGTCAAACCGGACTCCTTCCTGCCCCTCGCCCTGGAACAGACCAAAATCGAAAAAACGGAAAAAAACTCCGCCCACTTCGCTCTGGTACAACAGGATAACGTCCTGATCGCCGGCATTGACCCCGACAAGGCCTTTGCCGGCCCCGCTCCGCTCATGAACTTCCGCTTCATCGACGGCACCAGGGAAGAAGCCCTCGCCAAACTGAAACAGGGCCGCCATGTCCTGCTACCGGAAAGCCTCAGCGTCGCCACAGGCCTGAAAACGGGAGACACCCTGCGCGTCGTCCCGCCCAAACATCCGGAAACCTCCCTCACCTACACCGTCGCGGGAGTCATCGACTTCCCGGGCTGGCACTGGCTCACCAAAACATCGGGCATGCGCCGCCAGGAGGGCGGCTTCACGGCAGGCCTCCTGCTGACCGACTTTGACACCGCCCGAAAAGATTACGAACTGCAAAACCTCCAATTCTTCTGGATGAACGTAGAACCCGGCACCGACCTCAGAACGGGCAATCAGACCCCGTCTCCCAAAACGGGCAAACCGGGAGCCCCCTCACCCGAAACAGGCAGAAGCAGGGGACGAGGCCCCGCCCCCTCCTACTCGGGCGAACTGGAACTGGCCATGCAGACCATCGCGGAACAAAACGCCGGACAACTCATCGACATCGCCAACCGCGGAGAAGTACGGGCGCAAAAACCCTACGCCAAAGTCAACGGAGCCCGCAACATCAACAGCCGGGTACAAGAGCGAGCCGACCAGGTCATCACGGAAACCAGCAAACTCCCCCTGATCGGCCTGGCCCTCACCACTCTGGCGCTGATCAATACCCTGATGGCCTCCGTACGCACCCGCAGCCGGGAGTTCGGCCTGCTGCGGGCGCTGGGCGTCACCCGCTTCGGCCTGGCCCGCCTGATCCTGGGGGAATCCTTCCTGATCGGTCTGGCCGCCATCCTGCTCAGCCTGAGCTTTGGCCTCGTGGCCGCGTGGGGCAGCATCAACCTGTGCCGCTTCGGCTATGTCTTCGGCGGCATCACCCCCTCGCTGGTCATCCCATGGCTGCACCTGGCCCTGGGCTTCTCCATGACATTGGGCCTGTGCCTGCTGGCGGCCCTGTGGCCCGCCTTTACCCTGTCCCGCCGCTCCCCCCTGCAGCTGCTTCAGTCAGGGGACGCCAAAGCGGACTAAGGAGGAATCCGGCGCGACCTCCCGGGCGGCTCAGCTCCCAAGCCACCGCCCGGGATACAGCGCCAGCTCCTGAATCGCGTTTATCAGCGCGCACGTGTGATACCCGTCCGCCGCCGCATGATGAACAAAAACAGAAAAAGGCATCATCACCCGCCCTTCCCTTGAAACGTACCTGCCGAACTTTATCAAAGGCAGCAGAAACGAAGACTCCCCGTACGTATCCTGCGAAAACGTCGTATAACTCAACCAGGGAATAGACGACACGGGGCAAAAATTGGGCGGAGTGTGAGGCCGGGCCTTTACCCCCTTCACCCTACCGTACCGGGCGATAGCCTGCTCCATATTGCGCTCAAACGAGGAAAAATCCTCGTCCCACTCGCTCCAAACATCGGAAAACGTCCTGTCGTCCGGATGAAACACCGTAAACGACGGATTCACAAAATTCCAATACCCCGGGTTCCCCTCCCCGTCAAATGCCATGCGAAACTCCGGCATCTCATTGACGACCCGCAAAACCGCATAAAGAAACAGGGCGTAAAAACGGCTGCCCCGCGACCGGTGCGCGGAAACAAGCTCCGTAACATCCATCTCCGCCCCCAACGTATAACGACAGCGTATCTGATGATAATAATAATCAAAATGCTCCGCTCTCGCCCATGTAGAACGATCCCATTTACAAAACAAGGCCTCTCCCGTCATATGCGCATATAAATAAAAACAGGGGAGCCGCGTCCCGGCCTTCAACCTCCCGTGCCTTTCCCCGGGAACCATGCCGGACTCGTCTCCGATACAACCTGACCATTACCCTAAAAAAGAGCGCGGAACAATCCCTCATTCCTCAGAAAATCAGATCCCCGTAAAAAAGATCCTGCAACCGTCTCACCTCAACTTGGGCCAACCCTCATTTTTAACTTGTCAAAACCGTTCCGATCATATTAAATCCGCGCACGCCGACAGTTCTCCCCAAAGAGAAAAACAAGCGTCTTGTAGCCCCATAGTGTAATTGGTAACACACCTGATTTTGGTTCAGTATTTCTAGGTTC
>CAZNVW010000196.1:0-4329 GCA_964576595.1 uncultured Verrucomicrobiales bacterium | reverse complement strand
TTTACCTCGCGACCCAGAAGCCCGGCTCCGTCACGACCGACCGTATCGAATTCAAGACGGCGGAAGACGAATCCCGCGCCAGACTGGAAAAACTCCTTTCCGTGAAGGGCAACCGCACGGTTGACTCCTTCCACCGTGAATTGGGTCTCCTTCTGTGGGAAAACTGCGGCATGGCCCGCTCCGAAGCCAGCCTGATGAAGGCCATTGAACGCATCCCCCAGATCCGCGAAGAATTCTGGCAGAATGTCCGCGTACCGGGCAGCGCCTCCGGCATCAACGCCGAATTGGAAAAAGCCTCCCGTGTGGCCGACTTCCTCGAGTTCGCCGAAGTCATGTGCTACGACGCGCTCAACCGTGCCGAATCCTGCGGCGGTCACTTCCGCGTGGAGCACCAGACCGACGACGGCGAAGCCTTGCGTCACGACGAAGATTATGCTTATGTCGGCTGCTGGGAATACAAGGGCGTAGGAGAGCTCCCCGTTCTCCACAAGGAACCGCTGACGTTCGACAACGTGCATCTTGCCGTCCGCAGTTACAAGTAAACCACACCATTAACCCGTAACTCTCACTTTTACTCATCCATGGGCAACAATCTCAATCTTACGTTGAAGGTGTGGCGGCAGAACAGCTCCACCGACAAGGGCTATATCGAAACGATCCAGGCCAGGGACATCCCCGTTGACTGCTCCTTCCTGGAAATGCTCGATATCGTGAACGAAGGCCTCGTCAACGACGGCAAGGAACCCGTTCACTTCGACCACGACTGCCGTGAAGGTATCTGCGGCATGTGCTCCCTGACCATCAACGGCGAGCCTCACGGCCCCGAACGCCAGGCGACTACCTGCCAGCTCTACATGCGCAAGTTCCGCGACGGTGATACCGTCTGGATCGAACCCTTCCGCGCCAAGGCCTTCCCGCTCCTCCGCGACGTGATGGTGGACCGCAGCGCGCTGGACCGCATCGTAGCCGCCGGCGGCTTCATCGACATCCGCACCGGTTCCGCTCCGAATGCGAACAACCTGCCGATTGCGAAGAAGACCTCCGACAAAGCCTTTGACGCCGCCGCCTGCATCGGCTGCGGAGCCTGTGTCGCCGCCTGTAAGAACGCGTCGGCCATGCTCTTCACCTCGGCCAAGGCCGCTCACCTGAACTACCTGCCCCAGGGCGCGCCTGAAAAGAACAAGCGCGTGCTGGCCATGGTTCGTCAGATGGACGCCGAAGGCTTCGGCAACTGCACCAACCAGTACGAGTGCGAGGCCGCCTGCCCGAAGGGCATCAGCTGCGAAAACATCGCCAAGCTGAATCGCGACTACGCCATCGCCCTGGCTGCGGAAGCCGCCCTGTAAAAAGGCTCTTGCCTCTGTAACTTCAAACCGCCGTTCCTCTTTTGGGGAGCGGCGGCTTTTTTCTTTTCCCCTCGCGTATAAGTAATAGTATGCCTGCGTGCAGGAGTACGGCCCGTTTTTCTATAAAGTCGTCACAGGGAAAGATCCCTTGATGCTTTTTTGGCGTTTTTTCCCTCCGCTGGCGATCAATGAAATTCTATTGGGTCAGAGGATTCCCTCCCTTTCTTTGTTGCGTAAAGGAATGGATAGGAAAAGGGGATACGAAGTGCCCTGTCCTCATTGCGGGGCTGTCCACTCGGGAGATCTCTGGGCGAGATCCAGAGCATTTGGCAACTGGTTCGGCCTTTATTGCCCCTGCTGCGGAGGAACGATTCCCTGCCTGTGGAATATAACGAGTCTTGCCTTTCTGGGGCTGACATCTCCCCTGTGGTATTTTTTCCGCCGGCCGCTTTACCGGGGATGGCTGAAGTGGCAGCAAAAACGGTTTTCAACGGGAAATACGCCGGAGCCTGAACCTCAATACCTGTTTTGGAAACTGGGGCTCTTTTTCTGGCTCGCGATGTTTCTGCTGGTAGAAATCATACTCCCCCTGATGAAAGGAGAGTTCGGAAAAAATCCCTGGGGAGTGTCTTTGTTGATTTGGTGCGCCGGCGGAGTCTTTTTCGCCCTGTCCATGAAATGGTACCTCTCCCGGAAGGCGAAATAGGCGGCCATCCCCGCCCCTCTTTTTGTGCCGGCTGAATGGACCGGCTCAGTCTCTGTGAGTTCTCGCTTCGGGAACGTAGGCGAGCGCCTCGTGACGCGCCAGAATCCAGAGAAGATCGGAGAGGCGGTTCAAAAACAGGGAGACGCTTGTATTGGCGAGCGCGCCTTCCAGACGCAGCCCGGCTACCCTGCGTTCCGCGCGGCGGCAGACCGAGCGGGCGAGATCCGTCTGGGCGGAGCCGAGGGACCCCTCCTTGCCGGGGATAGCCCAGCCCCGGAAGCGCAGATCACACTCTTCCTCCCACTGCTTTGCCGTTGATTCCAGCCATTGCACATCCTTTTCGCTGATGCGGTCATAGCCTTTCTCATCGTATTTGGGCATATCCTCTTCCATAGTAGCCAGCTCGCCCATGATGGGAATCAGCCGCTTCTGCACCTCCCCAATCAGGGCGGACGCCTTGTCGCTGATACCGGAATGACGGACGACTCCGAGCAGGGAGTTAAGTTCGTCAACCGTGCCATAAGCTTCGACACGGGGAAAATTCTTTGCTACTCTCCTACCGAACATAAGATCGGTGTGGCCGTCGTCGCCTCGCTTTGTCGTGATGCTCATATCCGTATGGGGCCTCCAACAGCTCCTCAAATCAAGCCAAATCCTCCGTCGTCATGAAAATTGCAAAACTGGGCGACAAGCCCGAAATCTTTCACTCCCTTCAGGGAGAAGGCGTTTCCATGGGGATTCCCGCCGTTTTTCTGCGTCTCGCCTTTTGCAACCTCCGTTGCGAATGGTGCGATACCGCCTATACCTGGAAGTGGTCGCCGGCAGACAAGGATCGCCCCGTCGTCAAAATTACTCCCCGGGAGGTAGCGGAGATCATCAAGACCTTTCCTTCCCGGCATGTGGTCATTACGGGCGGGGAGCCGCTGCTGCAGGACGCAAAGATCGTGGAGCTGGCCGAATGCCTGCCTCTGCATACCTTTGAAATAGAGACGAACGGGACCCTGATTCCTTCCGACAAACTGGATTCCCGGGCCGTACAGTACAATGTCTCTCCCAAACTTGCCCATTCGGGCAACCCCGCGCCTTTGGGAATCAATCCTGAGGCTCTCAAGTGGTACTCCCGCTCTCCCAAGGCCTGGTTCAAATTTGTGATCGGGGAGAGGGAGGATGTGGATGAAGTCGCCCGGCTGGAACAAGAGCACGGCCTGCCTCACGAGCGCATCCTGCTGATGCCCCGGGGGACGAGTACGGGAGAAATGGACAAAGTGGACGGCTGGCTGGCTCAGGAATGTCTGAACCGCGGCTATCGTCTGACGGATCGCCTGCATATCCGTCTCTGGGGCAACAAACCCGGAGTATAAGGCGCGAGAGAACCCGTCGGCAGGAAGTCGCCCCATGCGCGGAGAAAAATTATACATCGCCTTTTACGAACTGTCGCCTCGCGGCGTGCTGAATGCGCGGAGCTGTGGCCGCCCCCGACGGGGGGCTCTGCTGCGTACGACGCGCGGCGGCGTCGGCTGCCTCCACCCCTGGCCCGAATTGGGCGACGCCACCCTGGAAGAGGAATTATCCTCTCTCGCGGGAGGACGCCCTCTCCCGCTGGGCCGGCGCACGCTCGACTGCGCCCGGGAGGATGCGCTGGCCCGGGAGGCGGGCGTCAGTCTGTTTACGGCTTGCCGCCCTGTCCCGGAAAGCCATGCGTCGCTTCCTGCCGTCCTCTCCGAATGGGAGAAGGAATTTTGGAGAGAGGCCGGATTCCGGTGCGCCAAAATCAAGGGGGGCTGCGACATTCCCCTCCTTTGCGGGCGCTTGGCGCGATTGTCCGCGGAGTTCCCTCAATGGAGCTGGAGGATTGACTTCAACGAAGTGCTGACGGAGAGAGAATTCATCGAAGCCGAGGGACGCTTGCACGCGGCCTGCGGAGGCCGGATTGAGTTTTACGAAGACCCGTTTCCCTACTCGCCGAACGCCTGGAAAAAATGGGAAAACAAGGTGGTGACTCTCCCGCTGGATCGCGCGCCGGAGGGAACTCTCGCATACGAACCTCCCGTGCGTATCATAAAACCGGCCCTCCAAAGCGGAGCGGGTATCGCGGCCCGTCACTGGGCCGTCACTTCGTACATGGATCACCCGGTGGGGCAGTCCTGGGCGGCCTTTGAGGCCTCCCGTCTGCTGGCGGAGAAAGGCGGCGGCGCGCTGCCCTGCGGATTATGCACCCAGCATTTGTACGAACCGACGGCGTTTTCGGAACTATTGGGCGCGCCAGCACCCGTATTC
>CAZNVW010000195.1:0-4420 GCA_964576595.1 uncultured Verrucomicrobiales bacterium | reverse complement strand
GCCCCCCGTCAGCTCCAGGGCGAAGGCCGCGCCGCCCTCTCCGGGCAGCAGCCCGGAGGCCTCAGGCCCGTAGGGATCATTGACCCCGTTGGAAGACAACATCCCCGTACGCCCGTACGTTGCCAGCAAAGTCGGGGACAAGGGCAAATCCAGCCCAACGACCAATGCCCGGCGAACCATCCCCGAGCGTAAAAAAAGAAACGCCATCCCCAGCGCGTCCAGCCCGGCGGAACAACCATTCGCCAGCACATGATACGGCCCGCGAATGCCCAGCTCTATCGTCACGGCGGCGGCCAGCTCACTATGCAGGGAATTGCTCGCGGCCAGCAACTTCACAGGCCTCCTCCCCGGCCAGGGATCAAGCCAGCCGGCAGCGTTCCCCCGGGAGGATCCGACAAACAGAGCGGCATCCCGCAACTCCGCCTCGCCCCAGCCGGCATCGGCGGCCGCGGCGCGAGCCAGACAGAGAGACAAATTGCTGGCGGGGCCGTACTTCCTCTTGCCCAGCAACGCTCGCGGTTCAATCCAGGAGGCGGGCACGAACGCCCACGGAGAATCCTCGCCCAAAAGCGCTCCCAAAGGGCGGAAAGGACTTGCATCCCGGCAGACCGCCCGCACATGCGCCTCACCGCCTTCCCCCAGGCCGGACATCATCCCCAGCCCCCTGATTGCAACCCGTTCCGTCATCCTCTCGCGTCTTCCTTCTCTCTCAAAACCATTCCGGACACCCGCCTCAATAATTCCAGACGCCTCCCGACGACGGAATGGGGAGCCGGCCATGCGTAATCTCCGAATAATCGGTCTTCTCCGTCGAACCGTACAACGGAATCCCGGTCTGCCCGTGCCAGTAGGAACTCATGCTATTGGCCGTATAACAGCCGTAACTGTAACACCTTGCCCCCGGGCGGAAGGCGCGGGCGTCCAGAGCGGCCAGCTCCTGCTCGTGAATCCAAAACGTGGAAGTCCCCAGAATATCGCTGCTGTAGTCGATCATGAACGCATGGGGATTCGAATGCCCGAAATAATCGAATGTCGAAATCTTGTCCGACTTGCGGGCAAACGCATTCAACGTGTCAAAAATCTGTTTGGAACTCCCCACCCACACAAGGCGGGCCTTGTGCTTCTTCGCCAAATCGGAGATATACTGCACATACGGCTTGCCGTCCTCGCGCCCCCGCATCTCGTACCCCTTTTTGTACACCATCCAGGTAATCGGCTCCCGGCTCCCTTCCTTCCTCAACAACTCCATCCTCAGCGTCGCCGCCCGCACAAAATTGGCCCACCAGCGGTCATGCCGCTCGGGAGCCACGCGGTACCCCTCATGCTGCATGAGAGCGGGCCCGCCCGTCAAAATCACATGCTCCGCCTTCGCCCCGGCCGACAACCCGGCCAGCACGCCCAACAACGCCGTGAGAAGGTACTTTCGCATTGCCGCAAAGAGTAATACCCGTCTCTCTCCTTGTCAAACGCGGGGAATGGGAATGACGGGAAGCAGAACTCTCCAAAACAAATCAATTTTCATTACTACACAAAACCTCATCCGCCACATTTTTAGGCGGATTTTCCTCAAAAAGCTTATATTTTATATACCTGTAATTACCAAAAACATACCTCTCCTCAGGAGACAAAAGAGATTTAAGCATATTTTTATATTCTTTCATATAATCAGGCATTTCAGAATTTAAAATCTTATGAAAAATGGAAAATAGCACATTTGCCGCCTGCTCCAATTTGACAGAATCGGACACTCTCCTGAATTCATTAATATATTCAGGCTTTAAAAAACCTTCCCTTGAAACTTCTCCATCAGATTTTTCATACCAGCCAAATTTTGTCGCTTCAGTCTCATAGACTGCGTAGTTATAACCTGATATTTTTGCCAAAAAATCAATCACTTCTGTTCCTTTCAAGGACGATCTCCATTTTCTCTTCAAGGTCAAAGAAGAAATTTCTTTTTTGTACTGATTGAACAAAGTAAAAAATACTGTATCAAATGCACTCTTTTGAACAAAATCAGATGCCTTCATTTGAGAATATAATGTACGAATCAAGACACCGGACCCTACGCCCGTAAAAATGGCTGTAAGTATACAGGCATAAAAATTACCCACAGTGCAATCCGTTACCCTATTGTCATGACACCCATTGGCAATCGACGGCCATTTGCTTAAAACAGCCTCGGTATAACAAGGGAAGAAGACAATAAACGCCAAAACGAACGATAAAACAATTGCAATAAAAATAACAATAATGCAAAAATTTAAAAATAACTTTGGGGAAAAAATCTGTTTATCACGAATAAGGCCTTTCTATACATTAGATAGAACATTTTTATCAAAAAATAAACAAAAAACAATTTCCATCAAGTAACCTCATAACAAACTCGAGAAACCAGCCACAACCTACCCCTTTTCCTCCTCATACCTTCATTGAGAAGGTCATATCAACCACCTTTTTCTGAGATCTGATACGCTCCACTATCGCAAAAAAATCTTTAAGATCCTGAGGTAACCCACCCTCGTACAATGAGACAATAATCTTGTCCCTGTCGGTTATCTCCAGGAAACGGTGCAATAAAATATTCCGCTTAAGCAAATAAACCTCTCCCTTTCTCCATTCGCAGAAAATCCATTGATGCTTCACTGTATCGGTCACGGGCCAAATCCACTTCTTGCGTTCATCGGAGTCAGCCTCCTTCTTCTCCGGCTCCGACGACATACTCCCCACCACGACCTCAAGAGGGTCAGCCAAACGTTCGTTGAACTGGAAACTGAATGAACATTTCCCCTTGCTCAACTGCACATCAAGATCGCCTGACTTGTGACTATACACATACCCCAGAACCGCTAGAAAGCCCGCCGTATCAAGCCTGGCCTTTTCCACATCAATCTCAAGAACATCTCCTCTACTGGAAGAATCAATCCGTCTGTTTAACGCATCCCGATGAGGAAAATCATGCGCGTAAAAACGTACAGACTCATCCGCCTGCATTCGCACATTCCCCATCACTACAAATAGAAGGAAAATAAAAGAGAGAGACTTCATAATGACATGGACGTTCCTATATCGTTTACTATAACCCAATAAAACGCTCAACTAAAATGACCCTCCACTATTTCAGTAATCTCTATGTTGAAACACCCGTGTTATTTCGAGTTTTCGGTGTGCTTTTTTGAGCTCAGACCAATCTAAAAGGCTTACCGCTCTGCTCAAGGCCTCATGCCCCTTTATTCCGCCCCAATTCTTTGATTTTCGATTCCACCATCGGCATGTCGGATGAGGCGTAGAAATGATAGAACAGTCTTACTCCTTCAGTTTATCCACATTAAAATGTCGAAAGGCTTTCCTGGAGATGAAGGCGACAAGCTTGGGCCTAAGTCTCTCAATATTGCGTAATAGTATTAATTCAGCAACTTCTCTATCAATCGGATAAACGCAGATGGATCCGCCTTGTTCTTCTGCAGGTCGATGAAAATAATTAACGAAAGTAAGATATTGAGCAATTTCTCTCCAATCTTGAAACCCAGGTCCGGCATTATTTATTTCAAGAAAAGGTCTCTTGTAAGTTAAATGCGCTTTATTGGGAAACCCTGCAGAGGTTTCTTTTGAAATAATTTCTTGTGTATTAATCCAACCATTTTGAAGCCTTCCGGTATAATCTCCTTCATACCAAGTATCTGGAGATAAGTGCTGCGTGATTCCCTGCCCATTTTCCTGATAAAAATTCTCTCCGATCAACAAAATACTCCAAGGAGCCGCGGGACGGTATTGCTCTCCCACATAAGGCTGCATTTCAGGATATTTGATGTATATTTTTTCAGCAATGACTTCTGGGTTCATATTTTCAACATTCGCAATAGACTTATTATGTTATATTTCAAAAAAACACAAGAAGATATTTAATTTCCATTATTATTGATAAAAACATCAAAATAGTTCGCACTAACCCCTCACATTCTCCCTGTTAACGCCATTTTTTTCACCCATGCCCCAAAATCCCATTGCCAACGGCTCATAAAGAACTACACTGCGCGCGTTGGAATCAACTCACACGGAACCTTCCATGACACAACCCGCAAACATTGCCATCGTAGGAGCCACCGGCGCAGTCGGTGTGGAAATCCTGAACTGCCTGGAGCAACGCAACTTCCCGGTCAAGTCTCTCAAACTTCTCGCCTCCGCTCGTTCCGCCGGGAAAAAAGTAATGTTTCGCGGTCAGGAACTCACCGTCGAAGAACTGACGGAAGATTCCTTCGCCGGAGTTGACATCGCCCTGTTCAGCGCGGGCGGCTCCATTTCCCTCAAGTTCGCCCCCATCGCCGCCGCGGCGGGATGCGTCGTCGTGGACAACTCCTCCGCCTTCCGCATGGACAGCGAAGTACCTCTCGTCGTGCCGGAAATCAACCCGGAAGCCGCCTTC
>CAZNVW010000194.1:0-4465 GCA_964576595.1 uncultured Verrucomicrobiales bacterium | reverse complement strand
CGTACTCTAGTTCCCAGCATCCTCAGCTGGTTGAAAATCGGGACGCAGAGGTATTCTGTTTTGGCAGTTAAGTCAAATGATTTCTTCCTCTGAGGCGAAAATTTCTTCAAAATCATTCATTTTCGTTCCGAATTGAGGGAATGGGAGAGGAGGCTTATGGAGGCCGGGTGATGGTTTTTGCGCCGGGGTTGGCGGAAATGAAAGGACCCCCAGTTCCAGCAGGAAAGGGGGGCCGAGATGGGGAGAGCGGGGCAAAGCCGCCTGCTCAGGCCTTGGTGTGGGTCTGGTAGCGCTCGAGGATGCGGGCCATGACGGGGCCGGGCCTGCCGTCGCCGATTTCGTAGCCGTCGAGTTTGGTGACCGGGACGACTTCGGCGGCCGTGCCGGTCAGGAAGCATTCGTCAGAGCAGAGGAGGTCGTAGCGGTTCAGGGTTTTTTCAATGGCAGTGATTCCCAGTTCGGCGCAGATGTCGAGTACGACCTGGCGCGTGATGCCGTCCAGGCAGCCGTCGGCGACAAAGGGGGTGTACACGATGCCTTTTTTGACGATGAAGATGTTGTCTCCCGTGCATTCTGCGACATTGCCCTGTTCATTGAGCATCAGGGCTTCGAGTACTCCTGCGCGGGTCGCCTCCATTTTTGCCATGATGTTGTTCAGGTAGTTCAGGGATTTGACCTGGGGGCAAAGCGCGGCCGGGGTGGGGCGGCGTACGGAGCTGGTGATGATGGCGAGGCCGTTGTCGTAGTGCTCCTGCGGGTAGAGGGCGATTTTGTCGGAGATGATGATGACGCGGGACTTTGGGCAGGAGGAGGGGTTGAGCCCCAGGCTGCCCTGTCCGCGAGTGACGACGACGCGGAGGTAGCCATCTACCAGTGTGTCTTCTTCAACGGTTCGAACGATGGCGTTTGAGATTTCTTCGGGGGTCATGCCGATTTCCAGCATGATGTAGCGGGCCGAGAAGAAGAGGCGGTCAACGTGTTCCTGGAGTTTGAAGACTTTTTTGTTGTAGAAGCGAATGCCTTCAAAAACGCCGTCTCCATAGAGCATGCCGTGGTCATATACTGAAATCTGAGCGTCCTCCTTCGCCACGAAATTACCGTCAATCCAAATTTTCATAAACAAGTTCTTGGTTGCAGGGCATCATAGAGAAATATCTCCGGGGGGAAAGTCTTATTTGACCGCGGCGGAAAAATGATGGTGTTGTACCAAATGGAGCCGGCGGAAAAATTAGGCGGAGATTCTGGAGGCGAGTTGGAGGGATCGGGCGGGGGGATGAAGTTCTTTTTTTATTTATTATTTGTGTGAAAGTATAAATAAAAAAAATCCCCCCCCAGGCCGGGGGGGGATTGACAGCGGGCTGTTCCCTGATTTCTATTCGGTCTTATGGTTGGTCCTTTTTGGCCATCGGCTAAAAGGTCTTGTTCATTCCCAGATTGACCTGCTGGTAGGTAGAGCCGGTTCTGGCTTCAATGGAGTATCCCGCATAGACGCCCCAGCTTTCGGTAAAGCGATAGTAGCTATTTGCGTCCATGCGTACGGCATTTCTTGCCGGGCTGGCTGATTTTACGTCCCAAATGAAATCATTGCTGATGGTTTGAGCCATTCCGTCAGGATCTTTCCTGTATATGTCGGGCAGATAGCTGACGGAAAGGCTATTTATCCAAAAACGGGTATTTTCCAGCTGTTTTTGGTGTTTGAAGGTGAGGCCGACAGGCATTCTGAGGTAACTCATATTTGCCGCTCCGAAGCGTCGTTGATAATCCGGGGCTCCCCATTCGGCAAAGCTCCCGTATGATGTTTTCATATACTCGAGTCCTATAAAGGGCGAGACGGTCCAGTGCTCCTGCCATTTATAGTCCCAGGTGGATATAATGTCTGCAAGGAAGGCGTCATTGTTCCAGTCTGCAAAGGTGCTGGCATTCGAAGAGAATGTTGAGTGCATTTTGTTATGGGAGCGCCCGTATCCGCAAGTCCATGAGAGGTTGTAAGTCCATTCCCGGTTCCATTCTTTGATGTAGCCGCCATAGAGTTGTCCCATGAGCGTATTTTGGTCAACGGAGCCAGTCATGTTGTCAGTAGTGCGGCGTTTTTTCCCGGTTCCTGCCAGTTGTCCGAAGCTGATGCCGAACAAGCCGGATGCCGGGCACAGTCTGGTGTCGTAGCCGACTGCGTATCCTCCGCCATTGTAGTCGAATCCCTGAATGCCTCCCTTGTTTCGCTGGTTGATAAAATCACCCAGTCCCGTAGCCCAGAAGTTGCTGCATTTTTTGTCAAGGAGTCGATAAGTGCCCATTTGACGATGGTTGGTGCGGCTCAATGATTTCATGTTGCTCCCGGTCATCCATAATGAATTTTCCGTGAGCGAGCCCATGAGTTCTGGGTCTATTTCTTCTATATCTCCATCGTCTTTTCCATCTCCGTCGTCGTCTGTGTTCAGATAGGTCCAGTAGGCGTAAAGGTCATTGCCTTCCCAATCCAGCGACCATGTGCCCTTATAGGCATAGGGGCTGCTCACTTGGGCGCTCCCTGTTACGGAAGAGAGGATGTGGTCAAATTGGGTGTCGTTGCGCGTACCTTTTACGTCAGAGATAACGAGGAATTTTTTGTTCCCTTTCCATGCCGAGTTGGCATAGGTTCTTTCATTATCGGCTACTTGAAGGTCTCCTCCCAATGAGATGGTATTCGCATAGACTCGTACGCCATTGGCTATTTCCGTATAGGCAGGCATGTTGTTTTCCCCGCTCAAAGAAAAGGGCGTCAATGAGTTTTTGAGGCTGTAGTCAAAATCGTACACCGTGCCTTGAGACCAGTCCACGGTTTCCGAGATGAGGTGGCCGCTACCGTCCGAGCGCCAGATCACGGGGCCTCCGACAGTTATGTTTGGTCCCATGATGACGCCTTCGGTCGTCAGTTGGATTCGCCCGTTAAGAAAGTTTTGTTTCCTTGTTTTGATGGCATCGGCAAAGACGATGTCATTTTCCACCGTGACGGGGGCATAGGTCGTGTAGTGAAATCCCTCCATGATAAGGCCCAGTACGGCGTGGGATTCGACAATCAGCGTTCCGTTTTGCATATGCAAGTCGGCGTTGATTTGGCTGTACCGCGAGCGGAACAGCCGATTGGCGAATGAGTCGTCGTCTTCGCCTTCTGCCTGTTTGATTACGTCGCCGGTGTATAGTCCCGAGAACCGGATGGCGCCGTTAAAGTCAGGAGAGGCTCCCCCATATACTTGCTGGTTGATTTCTCCATTTTGTTCAGGAGCGTTAAAATAGACTCCGTCCAGAAGTTGACTGTTCCCAATGCCGTGAGCGAGAACGAGGGAAACGTCTATGGGGTCGTAGAAGCGTACTTCATAGCCGTCCTGCGCCCGGACATTGAATTGGTGTGCCTGAGCCGAGACGCTATTCATACGCGGCAGGTCTCCCCATGCTTTTCTATAGACGCGGTTTCCCCGGAATTCGATGTTTCCCTTGTCTGCGGAAAAGTCCACTCTGTGGGAATTGGGATCTGTGGCATCAAGATAAACCCTGTTAAGTACCCGTATGGCTCCTCCGTTCGCATCGTATTGAGGCGTGCCTTTGACTTGTCGGCCGTCTGCTATATTGTCATGGAAGGTTATATCGCCGTTTCCCAGAAAAGAGAGTTCGCACCGGGCTGAAATGGCTCCTCCCCCCAGGTATTGGGCAAATCCTCCGGAGACTGCCTGATTGCCTTTGAATTCAATTTTGCCATTGTTGACAAAGCGCGTCGCACTGGCATTGCTTGAATTGGCGATTCCCAAGGCCCCGCCTCCTTCTGCCGAGCTGTTGTTGCGAGAATTGAGGATGTTATTATTGGCCTGCAGGAAGCCTACGTTATAGAAGAGGAGATTTCCTCCCACGGAGAGGGCTCCTCCATTATAAGTGCCTGAATTGTCATTAATCAGAACCGTTTTTATATCATGAAAGACGGCACTGCCGTTACGTACCAATACGGCTCCGCCGCCGTTTGTGTTGCCATCGTTGTGGGAGAATTCCAAATGATTCAGTAGAGACATGTCCAGACCAATGACCGCACGATTTTGATAGTCATTGGCATCCATTATGACTGCGTTGAAGCCAAGGTTTCGGAAAATCACTGAATTCAGAGAGTTGAAGTTTCCTATTTTCCCTTTCAAGGCTGTTTGGCTGTTTTCGAAAAGAAGGCACTCCGTACTTTTCTGGCCCGAGAGGGTGATGTTGTAGGTATTGCTCCCATCTATGGAGATAGCATTATTCCCATGAGAATAGGACATATTTTTGTCTATTGTCGGGGAATAGTCGGAGGTCAGGTTCTGTTGAGCCTGCGGGTCGTAGTTAATAGTCTCTTCCGCGTTGATTAAAGAGGCTGCCATAACTGCCTGTAAAAGCAGGAGGGGTAATTTGAGTTTCATTTTTGTTGTGACAGGGACTTTTCTCTGCGGAAAAAAGAATGCGGATTGTCTAT
>CAZNVW010000193.1:0-4544 GCA_964576595.1 uncultured Verrucomicrobiales bacterium | reverse complement strand
GTCCTTGACGACGCTGCGCCCCGGGGTGAGGGCAAAGAGGGCGGTCAGCTGAGCCTGCATGTCGGTGGGGAACCCGGGGTAGGGGGCCGTAGTGATGTCGCAGCCGGTGCAGTCGGGGTTGCGATGGATGGTGACTATGTCGCCGCTGTCGTTGAACTCGACGTTGTGCCCGCAGTCTTTGAGCGCCTTGGTGATGGGTTTGAGGTGGTCGCGGCAGACGCGGCGCAGGGTGACGCCGTCTCCCTTGAGCGCGGCGGCGACCATGAAGGTGCCGGCCTCAATGCGGTCGGGGATGACGGTGTGCTCGCAGCCGTGCAGTTTTTCCACTCCCTCGACAATGATGCGGCTGGTGCCCGCGCCCTCTATTTTTGCGCCCATTTTGATCAGGAAGTTCGCGAGGTCTTCTACTTCGGGTTCGCAGGCGGCCGATTCGATGATGGTTGTGCCCCTGGCGAGGACGGCGGCCATCAGGAGGTTGTCGGTGCCGAGTACGGTCGGCCCGTGTTCGCCCCTTAGTTCGATTTCCGCGCCTTGCAGGCCGTCGGCAGCTTGTATGTAGAGGTCGCCCCGTTCAAAGGAGACGCTGGCGCCCAGGGCCTCTATGGCCCGGACATGGAGGTCCACCGGGCGGTCCCCGATGACGCAGCCGCCGGGCAGGGGGATCAGGCATTCGTGCAGGCGGCCCATGAGCGGCCCCATCAGGCAGATGGAGGCGCGCATTTTGCGCACTTGCTCGTAGGAGGCTTTGTGGTGGATGTTTTTGGCTTCAACCCGGACGGTGCCGCTGGAGCGTTCCACGTCCGCGCCGAGCTGCCCCATGATCTGGATCATGTAGTTGGTGTCGGAGACGTCGGGGACGTGGCGGATGATGACGGGTTCATCTGTAAGGAGTGCGGCGGCCAGGATGGGAAGGGACGCATTTTTTGAGCCGCTGATGTTGACGGACCCGCGAAGGGTACAGCCGCCGTGAACGATGAGTTTGTCCATAAAAGAGGGAGGTCAGAGTGAGGGGGAGTAGGCCAGGGGGAATCGTCGTATGCCGGCCAGGTCGGAGAGGATTTGAGGAGAGGTGTAGCCCAGGTCTTTCATTTTGCGCTCTACGGTATCGGCTTGATCCCAGCCTATTTCCAGAGCGATGAAGCCGCCATGGGCGAGATAGATCGGGGCCTGTTCCAGAAAGCGGAGGATGATTTCATCGCCTTTGGGGCCGCCGTACAGGGCAGAGGCCGGGTCGCGGCGCACTTCCGGGCTGAGTGTTTCTTTTTCGGAGAGGGCGATATAGGGGAGGTTGGCGATGATGGCGTCAAAGACGGGCGGCTGCTCGCAGCGTCCGAAGGCATGGAAGAGGTCTCCCTTGTAGGCGGTGGTTTTGATACGGTGGGCAAGCGCGTTTTCCAGAGCCAGGGTGAGGGCCTTGTCCGAGATGTCGGTGACGGTGATGTCGGCCCGGTCTCCCAGCTCCAGGGCCAGGGTGATGCCGATGGCTCCGGAGCCTGTTCCCATGTCGAGGAGGCGGAGGTTTTTTTTCGCCGGGAGTTTTTTCAGTACCAGGTCGATCAGTTCTTCCGTCTCGGGGCGGGGAATAAGGGCGCGTTCGTCCGTACGGAATGGTCTGCCGAAGAACTCGGTAGAGCCGATGAGGTGCTGGATGGGTTCTCCGTCCGCCTTTCTTTTCATCAGGTCGCGCAGGAGAGCCAGAGATTCCTCCGGCAGGATGTCTTCGTGCCGCATGTACAGGCCCAGCCGGTCGCAGTGCAAGAGATGGCACAGGAGGAGCTCCATGACGCGGCGCGGGGACTCTATCCGGCGTTTCTCCAGATAGTCCGCGCCTTTGTTCAGGACTTCGAGCAGGGTGTTCATCAGGCTGTTCGATTACTGCATTCCGGCTTCTTCCATGCGTTCCTGCATTTCTGCGTGCTGGAGTCCGGCGATAAGCTCGTCGAGCTGCCCGTTGAGGAGGCCTTCGAGGTTGTAGGAGGTATAGCCGATGCGGTGATCGGTCAGCCGGCTTTGGGGGAAGTTGTAGGTGCGGATTTTTTCTTCCCGCCCGCCGGAGCCGATCAGGGAGCGGCGCTGGGCGGAGTATTTTTCCGCTTCTTCCCTCTGTTTGCGTTCAAAGAGTTTGGCCCGGAGGATTTTCATGCCGAGGTCCTTGTTTTTGGTCTGGCTGCGCTCCTGCTCGCATCGCACCATGAGCCCGGTCGGCAGGTGGGTGATTTGGACGGCGGATTCCGTTTTGTTGACGTGCTGGCCGCCTGCGCCGCCGGAGCGGCAGACTTCTATGCGCAGGTCGTCCGGGCGGATGTCGATATCGACTTCTTCCGCCTCGGGCATGACGGCTACGGTTGCCGTCGAGGTATGGATGCGCCCCTGGGTTTCCGTTGCCGGGACGCGCTGGACGCGGTGGACGCCGCTCTCGTACTTGAGGAAGCGGAAGACTTCTTCTCCCGAAATTTTACAGACGACTTCCTTGAAGCCGCCGACTTCCGACGGAGTGGACTCAAGGTGCTCGAACTTCATGCCGTGGTCTTCCGCGTAACGCTGGTACATGCGGAGGAGATCTCCGGCAAAGAGGGAGGCTTCGTCGCCGCCCGTTCCTGCCCGTATTTCAAGCAACGCGTCGCGGTCTTCCGTCTCGTCGCGAGGCAGCAGGGCATACTGGATGCTTTCGTTGAGGCGGTCTCTGCCCGCCTGCAGTTCCGGCAGTTCCATTTCCGCCATTTCCGCCAGCTCCGGGTCGTCGCCTTTGACGAGCTCCTGGTTTTCGGCGATTTGTTTGTCGGTTTCCAGAAACTCGTCCCACCACTGCATCAGTTCTTTCAAACGACGGTGCTCCCTCATTGTTTCCGAGGCGCGTTTCTGATCATTGAAGAGACCGGGGTCGGCGATAAGCGTTTCCAGTTCTTCCAGACGGCCGCGCCGTTTTTCAATAAGAGATGCGTAATCCATTGTGCGTTGCGGGTGTCCCCGGCCTGTTTGCAGGGGAAAATTGGTACGGACTGAATATCAAAAAAGCGCTTTTGTATAAAGCGATATTTATACCTGGGGGTAAAAAGGAGATCATGTTGCGCCGCGAAAATACGGCTCAGGAACCGGCAGGGCGGTTTGTCTGCGGAGGCATGAGGTCGCTCAAGGCGTCCCGAAGTCTTTTCATATATTCCCTGCGGGGAATTTCGCTGGCTCCGAATTGACGCAGATGGTCGGCAAGCCATTGAGAGTCAAGAAGGGTATAGCCCTCAGCCTCCAGGAGTCTTACGAGAGCGACCAGGGCTACCTTGGAGGCGTCCGATTTGCGGCTGAACATGCTTTCGCCAAAAAACGCCCGTCCCAGGGCGACGCCATACAGGCCGCCCTGCAGGCCCTCTTCGTCCCAGGTTTCGACGGAGTGGGCGAATCCCAGCGTGTGCAGGCCGATATAGGCCGCCCGGATCTGCTCGTCGATCCAGACTTCCTCCCGGGCGGCGCAGGCGGCGATGACTTCCGGAAAGGCGGTATCCATGCGGATTTCAAAACGTCCCTTTTTCAGCGTTTTTTTTAACCCGTGGGGGATGTGGAAGCTGCCGTCGAGAGGAATGACTCCCCGAGACTCCGGAGAGAACCAGCGTATTTCGCCGTCTTCGTAGCCGCCCATGGGGAAATATCCCTGAGCATAGGCCTGGAGGAGGAATTCCGGCTGCAGTTCTTCAGGGAGGGTCATGGGGGGAATATAGCCTGCCGGGAGCCCGCTCGTCAAAGGGGAAGGTTCTTTGGCGGGTTTTATGCAGGACAGGTTGTGAAGACAGGAAAAGGTGCGAAAAGGTCGCAAAAGGATGGATTTTTTTCGGTAGAATGGTAGGAAAGAGGCATGGAACGACTTCTTATTCATTTGGAAAATCTCCCTGAAGAGGGCAGGCATCTTTCCGGAGAGCTGGATGCCTCCCTGTTTGATCTGCCAAAGGGAGACGCCCAGCCGGCGGGCCCCCTGTCCTATGATCTGGATGTGCAGAAGTTTGAGGGAGAATTATTTGTCAGTGGCAAAATTTCCGCGTCCTTTCGTTTTGAATGCGTCCGTACGCTCCAGCCTTTTGTCAAAACGATTTCCCTGGATGATTATTCTGCTTCAATAGAGATTGGAGATAAGTCTGTTATAGATATGACGGATGATCTTAGAGAGGAAGTGCTGTTGAACTTCCCTCCTTACCCCAGATGCGACATGGCGGACAATCCCATGCCTTGTGAAATAAATTCTTCATATTTAGGGATGGACAAATACCCTCAAGAAAGGTTAAACACCTCCCGCACTGACGGAAACCCGGGAGTATGGGATGCCCTTGACTCCCTCCAGCAGAACCCTAACGATTCACATCAACCATAAACGATCATGGCAGTACCCAAGCGTCGAACCTCCAAGATGAAACAACGCATGCGCCGCGGCGCCAACCGCTGGCGTGCTCCCAAGCTCAACACCTGCTCCAACTGCGGCAGCAGCGTTCCCGGTCATACCGCTTGCCCTCAGTGCGGCAGTTATCGGGGTCGTCAGGTGGTGACCGTCGAAGGTCTCTACT
>CAZNVW010000192.1:0-4558 GCA_964576595.1 uncultured Verrucomicrobiales bacterium | reverse complement strand
CACTTCATCGCCTGGCAGGCCTTCTCCGGCCCAAAATCCACCCCCCGGTCACGCTCCTCAATCCTCCCCTGTATCCAGTTCCGCACCTTGGTATTATTAATGTGCATGAACTCGAACCCGGTATATCCGCAATAACAAGCCCTCAAATCATCCACAATCTCCTGCAGCGTATTCGTCTGACCGGGACGGTGGGAATGAATATTGACCAGAGCCTGCAAATCCTCCCCCGTAAACCCGAAACGGGCAGGAGACAACCGGGAGGGATTCGGCGCCTTCTCCAACAAGGGATTGAACCACGCCAGCCGATGCCCCAACGCCCTGTAGGCAAAAATCATCAGCGCCACCCTGCCCCGAAACTCGGAACGCTCGGAATCAACCAGCCCGTCCCTCAAACAGGAAGACTCCCGCCCCATCTCCGGCCCGCCGGAAACCGGGGAAGCCCCCTCGGCTCCCCCACCCAATTCAAACCCGTCAAAAAAAGCGGCAAACAAGGGATCGACGGACGCGGGATCAACCCTCCACCGGGAATAATTCTCCTCAAACACGGACGGCGGAAGTCGAAAAGGCAGAGAAACGCTCATGAATACTCCTTCTTATGAGATTAATACATACATAGCATTTTTCTAGCTTGAATGGAACCATAAAGTAATGTGTACTTCCGGGGATTTCCAACTTGTTCCATGATCTCCGTTGACCATCTCACAAAAACCTTTGGCCGGTTCACCGCCGTGAACGACATCTCCTTCGAGGTAGCCAAGGGAGACATCGTCGGATTCCTCGGGCCGAACGGAGCGGGTAAAACCACGACGCTCAGAATGCTGACGGGATATCTGCCGCCGACCTCCGGCTCAGCCTCCATCGCCGGATACGACATCGTCAGGGAACCTCTCAAAGTAAGGGAACACCTCGGCTACATGCCGGAGCAGGTACCCCTCTACGACGACCAGCGCGTCACCGAATACCTTAAATTCCGCGCGAGACTCAAGGGCATCAGCGGGAAAAAACTCTGGAGCGCCGTCTCCCGCGTCACGGAACTCTGCGGCCTCGACCACATGCGCCGCCGTCTGATCCGCACCCTGTCCAAAGGCTACCGCCAGCGCGTCGGCCTCGCAGACGCCCTGCTCGGCTCTCCCGACCTGCTCATCCTCGACGAACCGACCAACGGCCTCGACCCGAACCAAATACGTCAAATCCGGGAACTCATCAAAAACCTCTCGCAGGAGCACACCATCATCATCTCCACTCACATACTCAGCGAAGTGGAAATGATCGCCAACAAAGTCATCATCATCGACCAGGGACAGGTCAAGGCCTCCGACTCCCCCGCGAACCTCACCGACCAGCTCCGCGCCGCCGGAAAAATCTCTCTCGAACTCAAGCACGACAACGAAGAAGAAGTCATCGCCTGCCTGTCGGGACTGCCTCACGTCAAAAAAGTCTTCCTCGAAGAACTCCAGGTCACGCCCTCCGAAAACAGGGAAGGCTGGATAAACCTGACCGTCCGTGCCGAGCCGGGCACCGATACCCGGGAGCATATCGCCACCATCTGCAACGACAAAGGCTGGAAAATACGCCACCTCTACCGTCATACCCCCACCCTCGAAGACGTCTTCGTAGAACTCACGCGCAAAGACTAACCCCCTTCCCCCATGTCCGTCATCCCCACCCTGTACCGAAAGGAACTGCGCACCTACTTCTCCACGCCGTTCGGCTGGGTCATCCTGGCCTTTGTGCTGGTCCTCCAGGGCATTTCCCTCTCGTACTCCCTGAAACTCTTCAAGGACGCCCCGCAAAACGAAGGACTGCTCTACGGCATCCTCCATGCGCCCGTCTTCTGGTTCTACTTCCTGTTCATCTTCCCCCTCCTGACCATGAGGAGCTTCGCGGAAGAAGAAAAAACAGGCACCCTGGAAACCCTCCTGACCGCTCCCGTCAAAACGGGACAAGTCGTCATCTCCAAATTCCTGGCGGCCTACTCCTTCTACATCGTCCTCTGGCTCCCGCTGCTGCTGTACCCCCTGCTCTCCGACGGCGCCAATGCCCTGGTCTCGAGCGTCCACGGCTACGACTCCCCAATGCTCCTGAGCTACAGGCCGTCCGACATCATCGGGGCCTACGGCATCCTCCTCCTCATGGGGGCATGGTTCACGGCCCTGGGCGTCTTCGCCTCCTCCCTGACCAACAGCCAGATCATCGCGGGCATCATCACCATAGGCCTGCTCATCCTTACCTTCTTCCTCGGCCTCGTCCCCATCGTCTGGGGCGACTTCCCCGCCTCGGCCATCTTCCATTACGTCTCCTGCATGGAGCACCTCGACAGCTTCTCCCAGGGGCTGGTCGATACCCGCCCCGTCGTCTTTTACCTGAGCGCCACCGTACTGACCCTGGCCGTGACCGCCCGCATCGTCGACCACAGACGCTGGAAACACTAACCGAGCCCCTCAGCCTCCCAGCCCTCGCTCTCTCCCCCGTTCCTTCCCCCCCGCTCGGCGATGAACGACTCCACCGCCCCCCCAACGGTGAAACCCAAACGCCACCGCCAGTCCCTCAAACTGCTCCTGAACCTGATCTTCCTGGCGATCATCGTCATGGCCGTCAACTACATCAGCTGCTCCCGCTTCGAACGCAAGGACCTTACGCAGGACCAGCGCTACACACTCTCTCAACAAACCATCCATCTCCTCTCCTCGGGAGCGATGAGCGAACGCAAGACGCCCATCAAAATGATCTTCGCCTTCCGCCGGAACACGGAGAACTACCCCCGCATGCGGAGCCTGCTGGAAGACTACGTCCGCTTCTCCGACAACAAAATAGAACTTGAATGCGTCGATCCGCTCCGCTCCCCGAACCGGGCGCGTGAAATAGCCAACACCTACGGCATCGAATTCTCCGAAAACATGGTCATCATCGACGCCCGGGAAGACCAGAAACGCTCCCTCAACCAGTCCGGCAACAAAGACAACGCCGAAGCCCGCTTCCGCTTCCTGCCGGGCAGCTCCTTCATCGTTTACGGAACGGCGCCCGACGGCAAAACCCAAAAAGCCGTCGCGCTGCAGATGGAAGACGTCGTCACCTCGGGCCTCATCGGAGCCATGGAAGGCAAATCCCGCCCCCTGTACCTGATCGTTGACAAAAGCCGCATCGGGCGTGAGGACATGACCGACCCCAACTCCCTCTTCGCCACAGTCGAAAAAATAACCCGTCCCCTCAACCTCCAGCTCATCCCCACCCGTATCTCGGAAGTCAGGGAAATCCCCGAAAACGCCTCGGGCGTCATGCTGATCGGCCCCCAATACGACCTGGAACCCGCAGAAACGGAAATACTCCGCCAATACTGGGCCAAGCCCAACGCGGGACTCTTCATCATGCTCGACCCCGCCTCCGGTCAACTGAACAACCTCTACCGCTTCCTGAGAGAAAACGGCATACGCCCTCGCGCCGACAGAATCCTGAAACAAAACGCCGGCCGCACCCTCTTCGAAACGAACGCCATTTTCACCCCGGGTCCCCTCTTCACCAGAGACTTCTGGAACTCGAGCACCGCCCTTGAAGGACAAAGCTCCTCCCTGAAAGTAGAAGAAGGCAGCGACCGCCTGAACATCCAGCGCATCAACCCCTTCCCCCTCCTCCAGGCAGGCACCGGGTATTACGGAGAAACCAAATTCGACGGCCCCAACCCCAAATTCGACGCCAAAGAAGACTATGCCGACGACCTGACCATCGCGGCAGGCGTAGAACGAGGCAACGGCAATGACGTCAACTACTCGAAAAACACCTCCCGCATGACCGTCACCACCAATATGGACATGCTCAACCCCCGAAAAGTCCGCCCCGACCAGAGAGACTTCCTGAAATCAGCCCTCTTCTGGATCACAAACCGGGAAGAACTGGCGGGCATAGGCAGCCGCAACGACCTCACCGTCAAACTGGACTGGGATGAAAACACCAAATCGTGGATCGAACTCTTCGCCACCATCCTGCTGCCGGGCCTTGCCCTGCTCATCGCCTTTATCCTCTGGCGCGTCCGCCGCTCCTGACACACGCTCTCCCATGAGACTCCTTCGCACCATCCTGCTGGGCCTGCTGGCCCTCCTTGCGATCACGGCTGCCGTTTTCCAGACCCGGGACGGCTCACTGGCCCGTCTCTTTGGTCGCGCCTCCTTCAAGGAAGGGGAAAACCTCTTCTCCTTCAAACCCTCCAAGGCCGACCTTATCCTCGTCCGCAACGGAGACAAAAGCGTCACCTTCTTTAAAAACGACAAGGGCATCTGGCGCGAAGAAGGCGCACGGGGCGACCGCATGGACCCCCGGGCCGCGGAAGCCATCCTCCAATTCGCCATAGGCACAAAAGTTGTGGACATGCTCCCGATGACAGACACAGTCAAAGGCAACATGCGCGAATTCGGCGTCGAAAACGCGCCTGTCGAAGTCATCATAAAAGATAAAAAAGAGCACTCCCTGGCCCGCTTCAAACTAGGCAACATCGCCCCCTGGATACTCCAGACCGAAAAAGAAAAAGAAACGGACCCCATCCCCACCATCTACCTGAAAACAGACT
>CAZNVW010000191.1:0-4559 GCA_964576595.1 uncultured Verrucomicrobiales bacterium | reverse complement strand
CTTCATGCCCGTCGCGGGAGAGGGCCAGTGCGAGGGCTTTCCCGAATTGTCCTAGTCCGATAACGATAAATTTCATAAGGAGGAGAGGTTAATTGAGCGGCAGTTTTGTGCTGGGGTAGCGGTAGTGCCTGGGGCTGGGGGTGCCCGCCAGGGCGAGAACAAAGGAGAAGATGCCGACGCGGCCGGCGATCATGTTCAGGATCAGTACGGCTTTTGTCTCGGCAGTCAGCATGGGGGTGAGGTTCCGCGACAGGCCAGTTGTAGTAAATGCGCTGACGTTTTCAAAGAATAAATCAAGGGAACTGAGGCCCGGCTCAAGGTAGCAGCACAGCATGGTGGTAGCTCCCACCCATGCGCCCGACAGGATGACGACGGCGACGCTTCTCTCCACGACTTCATGCGCGATGCTCCGGCCGTTGAATTCGACGTCCCGGCGTCCCCGGACGATGCGGGAGAGTTCTCCCAGGACGACGGCAAATGTTGTTGTTCTGACGCCGCCTGCCGTACCTCCCGGGCTGCCCCCGATCATCATCAGGGCACACATGACGAGGGCCGCCGCGCTGGAGTATTCCGCCAGGTTGTCTATGTTGAATCCCGCCGTCCGGCTTGAGACGCTGTAGAAGAGGGAGTTCCACAAGGTGGTTGTCCAGGGCTGGCTGCCGAAGGCCGGGGTGGAGGCGGAGCTGATGAAGATGCAGAGCATGCCCCCGGCGATCAGGTAGAATGTGGTCTGCGTTGCCAGGGAGAAGTGGGTTGTCCAGCGGAGTTTATGGTGATGCCGCCTGCCGTCGAAGCGGTGTTTGATGTGCTGGCCGAATTCCTTGAAAATGACGAATCCCAGCCCGCCGAAGACGATCAGGCACATGATGACGGCTTCCCCGGCTCTGTTGTAAACGATGAAGTCGCTCCCCAGGCCGTCCTGGAAGGTGGAGAAGCCGGCGTTGCAGAAGGCCGATACGGCATGGAACAGGGCGTGCCAGAACAGGGGCTGGTCTCCGGGGATGGCGATGTTTTCCCAGAAGAGGTAGAGGAGGGCCGCTCCCGTCAGTTCGATGATAAAGGTGAACAGGATCAGGTTGCGCAGGAAGCTTGTGGTCGAGTTCAGGGTTTCTTCGTTCAGCAGGTCGCGGATGAGTACTTTGTCCCGCAGGGAGATGCCCTGGCCCAGCATCATGGCGATGAAGTAGGCAAAGGTCATGATGCCGAAGCCGCCAAGCTGGATCAGTACCAGCAGGACGAGCTGCCCGAGCGGGGTCAGCGTGTCGTGGATGTTGATCGGGGAGAGTCCGGTGACGCAAACCGCGCTGGTGCTGGTAAACAGGGCGTCTATGAAGCTGAGGTCATGCTTGAAGGTGCAGTTGGGCATCAGCAGGAGGAGCGCGCCGCTGAAAGCCAGGCATATCAGGGTCAGGAGGAAGAGCAGGGCGGGAGGCAGGCTCGTTTTTTTGACGCCGCCGCCGGCGAGCCATTCCATCAGGTAGGAGATGGAGGAAAAGAGAGGGATGCCGATGAGTATCCCGGTCAGGGTGAGGCTCGCCTGCCGTTTGGAGAAGAGGTCTTCCTGATATGCGAAGATGTCGCCGTAGTGGATGACGCCCAGGATCAGGGTCGAGAGGATAAGCTGGGTGATGAGCTGCCGTTTGCTCAGGATGGTCTGTTTGCGGCAAAAGAACAGCCAGATCAGGGAGAGGAGGTGTATGACGAGAGCCGACTGGTAAATGGCGCCGACGACTATTCGTTGGGCCGAGTCTATCGGCCAGCCCAGATCGTAAATGAGCGAGGCGAAGACTACGGCGATTGATCCGTAAACGATTTTTCCGGGGAGGCTGTTCGTTTTGGAAAGGGGGGACATGTCGCGCCAGCCAGAGGAGGGAGCAGAAAGAGCCGGTGCCCCCGGTTATGGGAAACCGGGGACAGGGGGAAATCAGTAGGATTGGGAGGGGACAAAGATCACCCGGAATATTTCCGAGGCTTCTTTGACAAGGCCCAGGATGACCCGGTTCGGGTACCGCCGGACGATGTAGCTGCTGTACGAGGAGCTGGCCGGCAGGGAGGTATGGCGGTTGGATTCCTCATATCTCAGGAAAACGTGAACGACAGAGTGGTTGCTCATTTTGGAGAGATACTCGTAATCCGTTGTTTCTATGGTGATGGAAGGAATGTTCTTATTGGCCACGGGGGGAGTATGGGCAGAATGGACTGGCCCTGTCAAGTGCTGTGGAGGGAGGAAAAAAAATGTGCCGATATTTCTTTATTTGACAGGGAAATATGTTTTCAGGATTGCCTATTGGGGGCGGTTTGTGTTTTTTGGAGCGAGATGTTTTTCCTGAAGTACATATTCGGTTTGCGCGAGCGCTCCGTCGCGGATGAGGAAAAGCCTTTTTTGAGTCACCTGGAGGATCTGCGCAAGACGTTGTTCAAGGTCGCGGGGACGTTGATTGTCGCCATGCTGGTGTGTCTCAATTTTTCCGGGCAGATTCTGGATTTTTTGCGCGCTCCGGTGGAGAATGTCTGGACAGGATATGAGCGCAGTCATTTGCCGTCCGGTATTTCAGCCGCCCGCTGGGTGGACGCGAAGCGTCTGGCCGAGGCGTTGCCCGGGCTGCCGGAGAAGGCTCAAAAGGCTTTGCTGGCGCGCGAGACTGCCGAGATGAAGGATCTGGCGGAGGCTGCCCTGCTGCTGCGGGCGATGCGTACTTTACCGGAAAAGGACCGGGAGGGCTTTTTGAAGGAGGGGGCCTCCGGGGCAAAGGTTGCCGATATGGTGGTTTCGCTACAGGAGAGCAAGGCTCTTTTGCAGGTGGGTGATACGGCTTCGGGGGTCAAGATGATGTCCACTTTGCAGCCGACGGAGGGGTTCAATTTGTCGCTGAAGCTTGCTTTTTACGCGGGGCTGGTTGTTTCTTTTCCTCTGGTGGTGCTGTTCGTACTCGAGTTTGTGCTGCCCGGGTTGAAGCAGAATGAGCGCAAGACTTTGTTTGGCGCGATGTTCATAGGTTTCGGCCTGTTTTTGACGGGCGTTGCTTTTGCCTATTATGTCGTGCTGCCGGGGATACTGGATTTCTTTTTCTCCTATTCGATGGATATGGGGATTTCGAATGACTGGCGTATTGGGTTTTATCTGAATTTCGCCATTCAGTTCGTGATGTTGTTCGGTCTTGCGTTCGAGCTTCCCGTTATTGTGATGCCGTTTGTGAAGCTCGGGATATTGAACTACGACATGATGAAGATTACCCGGCGATATGCTATTGTTATTATTGCCGTGCTGGCCGCCGTTCTGACTCCGGCGGATGTTCTGTCGATGGTGTTGATGGGGATTCCCATGTATTTGTTGTATGAGATCTGTATTATCATGGCCTGGCGGGAGGACAAGAGGCGCAAGGCCATGGAGAGGGAGGAGAATTCCCGGACTGCCGAGGAATGGGAAAAGGGCCTGACTCCCTATCAGCCTTCCGGTGCCGAGGACAACTCTTCCCGCAACTCATGAGTAAAAAGATTGTCGCCATTGCCCTGATTTCCATGGTTGCGTCCCTGCTGGCTCCGGGGGATATCGGGAAGATGCTTTTATGGGGGCTGGCGATGTATGTTCTTTATGAGCTGGCTTTGTTTTTGTATGGTCGTTTTATGAATTGGTACCGGGATGAGTAAAGACGCCATGAGGAAGACTTTTTTCTTGTTTCTGCCCGCCTTGCTGCTGCCTCAGCTCGAGGCGTCGGAGATCGACTCCCCTCTTATATTCGGCGGCACCGAGTTGAGGGCCGGGTATCGCAGCGATTATATTTACAGGGGCCGCCATGTCGGGAGCAATGTGTCGGAGGTTCAGTTTTCGGCAGGGCTGGCGTTGTGCAGTTATTGCGATTTCAATTTCTCGGGGTATGTTTATCAGAAGTTGGAGCGGTATGGTTTCGGCAATGTCGGCGTGTACGGCGAGTTTGATTTTTATTTGCCGGCGGGGTTTCATCTTGTGCCGTTCGGCGCGTTGAATGAGTACCGTTATTGCGATTTTGAGTCGGGGGCGGACTGGGGGCTGGCGATTCGTCAGGAGATCTCGAAATCGTGGAAGTGGGAGGTTTACGGTTTATATGATACGGGGCAGCAGGGGAGTTATGGTTCGGCCCGCATTCATTATTTTCCGCTGATTACGGATGATGTCGGTTTGCGTGTGACTGTGGGGACGGGGAGCGGGTATGATTATTTTGAGACGCGCGGGGTCAATGAGTTTTTTTCCCGCGTGTCCGTTCCGGTCAGGGTGACTGCCGCGTGGAATGTGGAGCCTTTTGTCGGCGTGTCCAATCAGCAGGGGCAGCGGGATGACAGGACTCGCGTTTATGCCGGGGTCTGGATGAGTTATATGTACTGACGCCGCGCCAGGTCGAGGCAGTTTTGCATGATGGCCGCGCCTTGCGCGGTCAGGAACGACTCGGGGTGGAACTGGACCCCGCGCATGTTTTTTGTTTTGTGTTTGAAGGAAAGGATGTGGCCCTCCCTGTCTGCTGAGGTGACCGCCAGGCAGTCGGGCATCGAGTCGCGGGAGAGCCGCCAGGAGTGGTAGAGCCCGA
>CAZNVW010000190.1:0-4582 GCA_964576595.1 uncultured Verrucomicrobiales bacterium | reverse complement strand
ATCCAGCCGCTCGTCGGACAACAAAAGAGGATCTCCCCCGGAAAGAAGCACATCCCGCACCTCCGTATGCGCCTCCAAATACTCGAACACGCCCTTCCACTGGGGAATAAGATGCATCTCTCCCGCGCCAGACACAATACGGGAGCGGGTACAATAACGACAGTAGGAGGCGCAACGGTCGGTCACCAGAAAAAGCACCCGGTCGGGATAGCGGTGCACCAGCCCGGGCACCACCACATCCGGCTCCTCGCCGCAGGGATCGGCAAACTCATCAGGACTGACGTAAGACTCCTCCACCCGGGGAATAATCTGGCGGCGAATCGGACAGTCGGGATCGTCGGGATCAATCAAATTAAAAAAATAGGGCGTAATCGCCATCGCCAGCTTGCTTTGCCCGGCCAGCAAAATCCCGGCCCTCTCCTCCCGGCTCAAATTCAGCAGCTGCTCCAGCTCGGACAAAGTCGTAATCCGGTGCTTCAACTGCCACGAATAATTCTCCCACACGTCGGAAGGAACTCCGGCCCATGGCCCTCTGGAAGGGGAAACAAATTCGGTATTTGCCGCATTCATCTGCTCAGATTGACAACCGCCTCTTTTGACGACAGCGACAATGTAAAGCTCCTCCCCCGGCCTGTCAAATGAAGTTCACGGCATGACCTCTAACCATTCCTGAAACAGTCAAAACACCCCCGCTCCCGAAAAAACCTCAAAAACTCAACGTCCCCTCAAAACGGCCTTCAACGAATCGAGAGGCACACAATTGCGAAGACACATCTGAAACACGCCCGGGCGGCTTGCCGCGGGATTCTCCGGCCGGAAACTTGCCCCGGTATAAATGGACTGAGTAGAAGAAACCATCCCGACGACCCGGCCTCTGGAATCAAACACAGGCGCGCCGCTTGAACCCTTGGCATACTCCGCCGTTATATTCATCCACATCTGACGCCGCTCCGGCCCCTTGTCGGCGGGAACCTTACCCCCCTCGCAAGCCCCCGGGACCGATTCCGCCCCGGGCCCGCCGGACGCCGCCGTCGAATGAGTAGTCTCCGCCGCCAGCATCCCCTTCAACGCATCATTCATAATCGTCGAATTATACGTCGTCCGGTAAAAACGGGAAACCACCCCCTGCGTGTACACATAATAACGGCTCTCCGGATGACTGATCACCCTTATCGAATCACCAACCTCCGGCACACTCCCCAGCGGCAGGGGCTTGAGCCCCGAAGCCTTTACCCGCAACACCGCAATATCCTGCAGCGCGTCGGCAGCCACCACCTCCAGCACCGGATAAGTCCTGCCGTCGGGCAGCCACAGACCCAGCGCGCTCTTGTCTGCCGAACTCGTAACCACATGCAAATTCGTCACAATCAGACCATCCGCGGAAGCCACCCACGCCGTAGAAACGCCCCCCCGGTGCCACGAATCGCACTTGCCGCACTTGAACAGGGAACTCACAACACCAATAGAATCCTTGGCTCGCTCATAACTAAATGACCGGGGCGCCTTGACAGGAGGCACCGCCACCGTCCTGCCATCCACAGAAATCGCCTGCTTCATCAACGCCTGCCCGGTGGGCACCTCCCCCTTCTTTATCGCCCGGTCCATCTCATGCTCAAACTCACGGGCTATCGCGGCCTCATCAACAATAAACGGCTCCCTCCCAGGCGCATCCGGGAGCAACGACACCCCCATTACCATCAAAAGCAGGGGACGAAAAAAACGGAAAAGGAAAAATCCGGCCATACGCAAAAATCAACACTCGACAACATTCACGGCCAACCCGCCCAGAGCCGTCTCCTTGTACTTGGACTGCATATCCCGCCCGGTCTCCAGCATCGTGCGCATCACCTTGTCCAGCGGCACAAAATGCCTGCCGTTACCGCTCAGCGCCATACGGGCGGCGTTGATCGCCTTCACCGCGGCCATGGCATTGCGCTCAATACAGGGAATCTGAACCAGCCCGCCGACGGGATCGCAAGTCAGCCCCAGATTATGCTCCATACCGATCTCAGCCGCATTCTCCACCTGGTGCACATTACCGCCCAAATACTCCGTCAAAGCTCCGGCTGCCATCGAACAGGCAACCCCCACCTCTCCCTGGCACCCCACATCCGCCCCGGAAATAGACGCATTAGACTTGTAAAGCAAGGCAATCGTCCCCGCCGTCAACAAAAACCGATCCACCGCATCAGCATAGGGAGAATGACAAAAACGAGTCGCATAATGCAGCACGGCAGGCACAATACCTGCGGCGCCATTCGTCGGGGCCGTCACCACCCGTCCGCCGGCGGCATTCTCCTCATTCACCGCCAGAGCGTAAAGATTCACCCAGTCCAATATCGTCAGCGGATCGCGAAGAACGGCCTCACCCCTCTGAATAAGAGACTTGTACATACTCCGGGCGCGCCTCTGCACATTGAGAGGCCCTGGCAGAGCCCCCTTGCGCGACAACCCCCGGTGAACACACTTTTCCATCGCCTGCCAAATCGCATGCAAACGAGTCCTCAACTCGGCCTCGGGGCGGAACAACAACTCATTCTCCAGCGTAATATCGGAAATCTGGCAATGATGCTCATCGCACAACGCCACCAGCTCGCTGGCGGAAGAATAACGGTGGGGAAGAAGCACCTCGACCGCCTCGGGCGACTCCGCGCCGGCCGCCAACATCTCCTGCTCTGTCGCGACAAACCCGCCGCCTGTAGAATAATACACCTGCTCGCAAAGAATCCCTCCCGCCTCATCCAGAGCCGCAAAATGCATCCCGTTGGGATGAAGCTTCAAAGGAAGATGATTACTTAAATCCACATCCTTGCCGGAATCAAACGCGACCGCCATCCCCCAGGGAAGCGTCAACTCCCCGGTCCGGGCGATCGTCTCCAGCCTGTACTCCACCATATCCACATCCACCGTCTCCGGCTCATCGCCCGTCAGCCCCAGAATAATCGCCCTATGCGTCCCGTGCCCCAGCCCTGTCGCGGCGAGAGAACCATAACAGGCCACCTTCAACTGGCGGATGGAGTCCCGGTCCGACCGTCCCTCAAGCCCCTTGACAAACGCCCGTGCCGCCCGCATCGGCCCCACAGTATGGGAAGACGACGGGCCTATACCTATGGTAAAAAGATCCAGAACACTCAGTTGAACCATAATGCGCCTATAATAGAGATTTCCTCCCAAACGAAAAGGCAAAACCACCCGGCTGACGAACAAGAAAAAACACGCCGCCCACCGCCCGCCAATCGGGCGTCCCTAAAAAAGACCGGCTCCGCACTCGAAAGGGAGAACGGAGCCGTAAAAAGAAATAACCTGTAAAAATCGCCGGGAACCAATTACTCGTGCCCGAGAAGATACCTCTCCGCCTCCAGAGCGGCGGCACACCCCCGCCCGGCCGCAGTAATCGCCTGCCGGTACAGCGTATCCGCCACATCCCCGGCAGCAAACAAACCGGGCGTTTTGGTAGCCGTGACTCCCGGAAGAGACAGCACATAACCGGCCTCATCGCGATCAACAAGATCGCCGAGGAACGAGCTGTTGGGCGTATGACCAATCGCCATGAAAACACAGGCGAGAGGAAGCTCATGCTCCGCACCCGTCAACAGATTCTTGACCATGACGGCACGCACATCACCCTTCTCATCAGTCAAATACTCCGAAATCGTAGAATCCCAGACAGGCTCGATTTTGGGATTCGCCAGAGCGCGCTCCGCCATCACCTTGGAAGCGCGAAGCTCTCCCCGGCGATGAATCAAATACACCTTGCTCGCAAAACGCGTCAGGAAAGAAGCCTCCTCACACGCACTGTCGCCGCCGCCCACCACGCAAACGGGCACATCGCGATAAAACGCGCCATCGCACGTCGCGCAGGCCGTCAACCCGCGCCCGATAAGCTTTTCCTCGCCGGGAATCCCGAGATAACGGGCAGAAGCTCCCGTCGCCACAATAACCGTCTGCGTGTCGTACGCCCCGGCTCCCGTCTTGACAGTAAAATGGCCGTCCTCATGACGAGTCACACTCTCCACATGCTCGTAGGCAATACGCGTCCCGAACCTCTCTGCCTGCTGCTGCATACGAAACATGAGATCAGGCCCCATGATCCCTTCCGGAAAACCGGGGAAATTCTCTACCTCTGTCGTCGTCGTAAGCTGACCGCCCAACTGGGGACCTGTCAAAAGAAGCGGGGACATACTGGCCCGCGCCGTATAAATGGCGGCAGTATAACCGGCGCAGCCGGAGCCTATAATAATCACTTGTTCCATAATCTGGAATTATTCTAAATAAATTGAACCTTTCGTCAAGAAAAAACACTTCTCATGACATCCCGGACAAACATACCGCAACAGAACAGCGGCACACTCCTGCCCGAATGGTTTGCCCCGTACTATAGCCTGACCGAACCTCCTTGTCCGCTTTTATTTTCGAAAACCGCCCTCCCTCGGCAATCAAGCGCCAACGGTAAAAGAGAATATCGACGCTACCGAGGAAGGCTCATGACTAGTTTAAGGGTGAATTTCGCGGGTTGGTTAAAATAAACGTATAAAGGTCTTCTCCTCTATGATTGAACCGATATTCACATTCTTTAACATGA
>CAZNVW010000189.1:0-4645 GCA_964576595.1 uncultured Verrucomicrobiales bacterium | reverse complement strand
CGACGCGTCTTCTGACCCTTAACATGACCCCAGGGGGAGCTAAGGTGCTGACGACCACCACCGGACTTGGACTTGCCTTCACCACCACCGTTCGGGTGATCAACAGGGTTCATACACATACCGCGGACGGTCGGGCGGATGCCCTTCCAGCGAGAACGTCCCGCCTTGCCGGAGGATTCGTTCATGTGCTGCGTGTTGCCTACCTGACCGATTGTGCAGAAGCAGTCTTCGTGGAACTTGCGGATTTCACCGGAGGGCATTTTAACGAGAGCGTAGCCGCTTTCACGGTTGCTCACGATGGCCTGCTGACCAGCGGCGCGGGCGACTTTGCCGCCGCATCCGGGACGCACTTCGATGTTGTGTACCGACGTGCCGAGGGGCACGCTCTTGAGCGGCATGGCGTTGCCTACTTTGGGGGCGACCTTCTGACCGGATACTACGGCGGCACCGACTTCGAGGCCCACGGGGGCCAGGATGTAGGACTTTACACCGTCGGTGTAAGTGATCAGGGCGATGCGGCAGCTGCGGTTCGGATCGTATTCGATCGCGTTTACCGTGGCGGGGATATCCTGCTTGCTGCGCTTGAAGTCAACGAGACGATACTGGCGCTTGTGACCGCCGCCGATGTGGCGGGTGGTGATGCGACCGTTGTTGTTGCGTCCGCCGGATTTCTTAAGGGCTTCGCAAAGGCTCTTCTCGGGAGTGCTCTTGGTGATCTCTTCAAACGAAGACCAAACCTTGTAGCGGTTCGAGGGAGTGACGGGCTTGAATGTTTTAAGGGACATGTAAACGCTCCTTTAATTAAATTTGGACGTTAAACGAGATCAAGGGTTTCACCTTCAGCCAGGCTAACGATAGCCTTCTTCCAGTGGGCGGTGCGACCGGCGTCGGAACGGCGCTGACGCTTCAGCTTGCCGTCGTAGTTCGCGGTGCGGACGGAAACAACTTTCTTGCCGAAAGCCTTTTCCACAGCCTGCTTGATTTCAATCTTGTTGGCTTCGCGGGAGACAACGAACACGACCTGGTTCTGCTTTTCTTTGAGCATGGTCGCCTTTTCGCTGATGCGAACCTTGCGGATGACCTGATGGGTATCTTTCATGGCTGTGATTAGGCGGTGCGTTTGGCAAGAGTTTCCAGGGCGCTGTCAACGAGAATGATGGCCTTGGCGTTGAGGATTTGTTCGATGTTCACTTCAGCGGCAGACATGAGCAAAACGTTTTGTACGTTGCGGGCGGCGCGGAAGGTGAGTTCATCGAAGGACTCGGCGATCACCATGACTCTCTTGCTCTGAGCCAGGGGCGTCAGTTCGGTCATGGTGGAGACAAAGGACTTGGTCTTGCCGTCAGCGATGGCAAAAGAAGGGATGGTAGAGATCTTGCCGGCTTCGATCGCGTCACCGAGGATACGGCGGAGGGCGAGACGGCGAGTGCTCTTGTTCACCTTCTGGGAATAGTCGCGGGGACGGGGGCCGAAGACGACACCACCACCGACAAAGATGGGAGCGCGCTTGTCGCCGTGACGGGCATTACCCGTGCCCTTCTGGCGGAAGATCTTCTTGTTGTTACCCTTGACTTCGCCACGGGTCTTGGAGTTGGCGGAGCCGGTGCGGCGGTTGGCTTGATAGGCGACGATCAGATCGTGTACGGCCTGAGCGCCCTTATCGCTGCCGACCAGCGTGATGTTGGCAGCCTTGGCTGCTTCTGCTGTAAAAGTCTTTGCGGACATGGTCAGGTTCTCCTATGGTTACTTGGCCTGCTTCTTGATGGCCGGACGGATCACCAGGTACGATCCGCGGGCTCCGGGAACTGCCCCGGAAACAAGGATGACTTTGTCTTCGGAACGAACCTGCACAACCTTGAGGTTCTGCACGGTGCGGCTGAAGTTGCCGTGACGTCCGGGCATCTTGCGGTTCTTCCAGACGCGTCCGGGAGTGGAGCTACATCCGATGGAGCCGGGACGGCGGTGCATCATGGAACCGTGCGTGTCGCACTGTCCCTGGAAGTGGAAGCGTTTGACAACACCCTGGAAGCCTTTGCCCTTCGTGGTGCCGATGACATCGACAAAAGCGCCGACGGCAAAGGTGTCCATGCCCGGGTGGGCGGCGCCGGCTTCGGGAAGCTCGGCATCGGAGTTGAGACGGAATTCCTTGAGTTTTCTGACAGGCTGGGCGCCGTTGGCCTTGAGGTGTCCGGCAACCGGACGGCTAAGGCGGGATTCCTTCTGAGAGTCGAAGCCAACCTGAACGGCGGAGTAGCCGTGCTTGTCAGCGGTCTTGATTTGAACGATCGAATTATCGGCGACGTCGATGACGGTCACGGGGATGGAAATACCCGCTTCCTGGTCAAATACTCGGGTCATGCCGATTTTCTTTCCAATAAGTCCTAGAGCCATGTGATTCTAAATACGTAAAGGGTTGGTTTATATCCGGGACTAGATGCGGATGGTGATGTCCACGCCAGCGGGGAGGTTGAGCTTCTTGAGCTCGTCCACCGTGCGGGCAGTCGGGTCGACGATGTCGAGCAGACGCTTGTGGGTACGGATTTCGAATTGTTCCGCAGACTTCTTGTTAACGTGAACGGAACGGTTCACGGAGAACTTTTCAATGCGGGTGGGCATGGGGACGGGCCCGGCGACTTTGGCGCCGGTGCGCTTGGCCGTTTCCACGATCTCCTGAGCGGAGCGATCGATGGCACGGTTGTCATAGGCCCGGAGTCGGATGCGAATTCTTTGGCTTTGCATGACGTGCAGTAGTTAATTGGTCGTAGAAACGGATTTACTTGGACCCGCGTTCGGAAACGATTTGTTCAACGATGTTGTTGGGAACTTGTTCGAAGTGGGCGGGCTCCATGGAGTAGGAGGCGCGTCCGCTGGACAAGGTACGGATGGCGGTGGAGTAACCGAACATTTCAGCAAGGGGCACATGAGCCTTGAGGATACAGATGGCACCCTTGTTTTCCATGTTGGAGATGAGGCCGCGACGGCGGTTGAGGTCACCCATGATGTCGCCCTGATAGTCAAGGGGAGTGGAGCATTCCACAGACATGATGGGTTCGAGGAGGATCGGCTTGCCTTTTTTGAAGGCGTCCTTCATCGCGAAGATGGCGGCCATTTTGAAGGCGTTTTCGTTGGAGTCCACTTCGTGGTAGGAACCGTCAACAACGTCAACGTGTACGTCCACAACCGGGTATCCGGCGACCACACCCGTGGTCATGGCTTCACGAATGCCGGAGAAAACGGCGTTCATGTATTCCTTCGGAATGGAACCGCCGACGACCTTGTTTTCGATCGTGAGGCCCTTGCCGCGTTCGTTCGGCTTGATGTCGATGATGACGTGACCGTACTGGCCGCGACCACCGGACTGCTTGGCCAGTTTGCCGTCGCCGTGAGCCGCCTGGGAGATGGCTTCGCGGTACGCGATCTGAGGTTTGCCGATGTTGGCTTCTACCTTGAATTCGCGAACGAGACGGTCGATGATGATTTCCAGGTGAAGTTCACCCATGCCGGCGATAATGGTCTGACCGGTTTCTTCATCGGTTTTGACGACGAAGGTCGGGTCTTCTTCCGAGAGACGCTGGAGAGCGATGGACATTTTTTCCTGGTCACCCTTGGTCTTCGGCTCGACAGCCATGGAGATAACGGTTTCCGGGAAGGACGGGGGTTCAAGCACCCAGTCGTTGTCGTCGCAGGTCAGGGTGTCGCCCGTGGTCACGTTGCGGATGCCGACGATAGCAGCGATGTCACCGGCGTAAACCGTATCAACATCGGTGTGCTGGTTGGCCTGGATCTGAATCAGACGTCCTACGCGCTCAGTCTTGCGGGTACGGGGATTGTACACGGTGTCGCCCTTGCGGATGATGCCGGAGTACATGCGGATGAAAACGAGCTTGCCGACGAATTTGTCAGCCCACATTTTGAACGCAAGAGCCATGGGCTTCTCGTGGTCAGAGGGCACGACGACCGTCTTGGCGTCGGAGGTTTCGTCCGGGTCAACGGCGATGCAGTCGGCCACGTCCAGAGGAGAGGGCAAGTAGTCGATGACCGCGTCCATCAGGTACTGAACACCCTTGTTTTTGAAGGCGGAGCCGCCTGCAATCGGGATGAACTTGTTGGCGATGGTAGCGCGGCGAATGGCAGCCTTGACGTCCTTGACGGTGATTTCCTGTTCTTCCAGGAACATCATGCCGAGTTCGTCATCCACGTCACACACGGTGCTGACGAGGTCTTCGTAGGCAGCTTGACCGATTTCCTTGAGTTCTCCTTCGAGGTCAACGATCTGGTAGGTGGAGCCCCACTTGTCGTTGTCGGAGTACATGATCGCCTTCTGGTTGACCACGTCGATCTGGCCGCGAAGGTTGTCTTCGGCGCCGATGGGGATGAGAATCGGAGCGGCGGTAGCGCCCAGTTTGGTGCGGATGTCGTTGACGACGTTGTCGAAGTTGGCTCCGACGCGGTCCATCTTGTTCACAAAGCACATACGGGGCACGTTGTACTTCGTCGCCTGGCGCCAGACGGTTTCAGTCTGAGGCTGTACACCGGCCACACCACAGAAAACAACGATAGCGCCATCAAGCACGCGGAGGGAACGTTCTACTTCAGCAGTGAAGTCCACGTGTCCGGGGGTGTCGATAACGTTAATGCGGAAATC
>CAZNVW010000188.1:0-4660 GCA_964576595.1 uncultured Verrucomicrobiales bacterium | reverse complement strand
CACCGGCGGAAATACTGACGGAGGCTCACCCCCATATCGGATCAAACCTCCTCCCCAACGTCGTCAAGGCGATACGCTGCTCCGTTTTGGCGGCGGGAGGAGAAATCCACTTCCGGGCCAAAATGAACGGCCTGGTGCTCGACGCCTCGCAAAAAAAACTCCTCGGAGTCGTCACGGAAGACGGGCGCGAATTTCGCGGCAGGGGCGTCATCCTGGCGACAGGCCACAGCGCGCGCGACGTGTACGGCCTGCTCCATCGCCAGGGCATCCGTATGGAGCGCAAGCCCTTTGCCGTAGGAGTGCGTATCGAGCACTCCCAGCAATTCATCGACGCCAAGCAGTACCACCTCTCCTCCGGCCAGAAACGGCCCGACGCCCTGCCCGCGGCGCGCTACTCTCTCGCCACCAAAGTGGAGAACCGGGGAGTACACTCCTTTTGCATGTGTCCCGGTGGATTCATTGTCCCGGCGGCGACCGAAAACGATGAAGTCGTCGTCAACGGCATGTCCCTGTCCCGGCGCGACTCCCCCTTCGCCAATGCCGGATTCGTCGTCACCGTGGAGCCGGAGGACACCCTCTCCTTCGAACGCGAGCATGGCATCCTGTCCGGCATTGCCTTCCAGAAAGACCTGGAAATCAAGGCATCCCAGACCGGAGGCGGCAAACAAAAAGCGCCGGGGCAGCGCGTCATCGACTTTCTGGACGGGCGCATTTCAACCACATTGCCGGAGACCTCCTATCATCCCGGCGGCACATCCGCGCCCCTGCACGAGATACTCCCCTCCTTCATCGTCAGCCGCATGAAAACGGGACTCCGCGAATTCGAGCAAAAAATGAGAGGCTATGTCACCAACGACGCCCTCCTGCTCGGATTCGAAACTCGTACCAGCTCTCCGCTACGCATTCCCCGCCATCCGGAGACGCTCCAGCACCTGGACATACAGGGGCTTTTCCCCGCCGGAGAAGGCGCGGGATATGCCGGCGGCATTGCCAGCGCGGCCATAGACGGCCGCCGATGCGCCGATGCGGCGGCGGCCAGCCTCGACTTCCGCGGCTGATATAAGATCAGTGGGAGCCGTAATCGCTCAGGCCGTCAAGGAACATCTGGATAGAGATCAGAATCAGCAGCATCCCCATCAGCCGTTCCAGCGCCCCCATACCCTTTTGGCCGAGGAAGCGCATGAAAAATTGCGAAAGCATCAGCACGATCACGCACAGCACCCAGGCGGAAAAAATCGCGCTCCCCGTCACAACCTTGTCGCTTATCTCGGGAGCCTGCGCCGCATAAAGCATGATCATGGCAATGCAGGACGGCCCGGAGATCAGAGGAACGGCAATGGGCACGATGAACGGATCAACCTTGCCCCCTTCCTTCCCGCCCCCGGTCACGGCCAGAGCCGGAAAAACCATTCCCAGAGCGACCAAAAACAAAAGAACACTCCCGGAAAGCCTCAGCGTGGCCGAGTCCAGCCCCAGGAACCGCATCAGAAAATCGCCGGTGAGAAAAAACAGAAGCAGAATCAGCAGGGCAAAGACGAGCTCGCGCAACATGATACGGCGTCGCTCCTCGGGGGAAAACCCTTTCAACAGACCATGAATCACCGGAATCAACCCGATGGGGTCCATAATGATGAAGAGCCTGGAAACAATAGGGAGAAACGTATCCATAAAAAGAACGGGCAAAAAAGAGGGAAGAGTATGTAAATAATCAGGCGCGTTTCCTGCGCTCCTCCTCCACAAGGGAGAGGAAGCGGGCGTAGTCCGTCTCCCGGTCGGAAGAATCGAACGTATGAAGATAAAGGGAGCGGGAGCGGTTTTCCTCCTCCGCGTTATGCAGCCTCAGGCGGATGACCTCCTCACTGTCCGTTTCACGCCCTCTGAGGCGGGCCTCAAGCTCCTGCATCGGAACATTGATGAACAAATCGACATAGGCGCGGCGGATCTCCGGATCATCGCAGGCGCGTATGACGGCGGCTCCCTGCACATCTATATCCATAATGACATCTTTGCCCTGCTCCAGTTTGTCGATCACCTCCGACTTGAGCGTCCCGTAAAAATTGCCGTGCACCTCCGCCCATTCCAGAAACTCGCCCCGATCCCGGCGACTCTGAAAGTCCTCACGGGTCAGGAAGTAGTAGTCCACCCCATTCCGCTCTCCTTCGCGGGGAGCGCGGGTCGTGCAGGAGACGGAGTAGCAAACCCGCCCCTGCGACGCCTCGGTCAGGCGGCGGCACAATGTCGTCTTGCCGGAGCCGGAGGGCCCGGACACAATCAGGAGAATACCCGTACTCATAAAATCATTCTATATTTTGAACCTGCTCGCGGATCTTCTCCAGCTCCGTCTTGGAGGCCACGACAAAATGCGCCAGAGAGGCGTCATTCGCCTTGCTGCCTATCGTATTGAACTCGCGGAAAATTTCCTGGCAGAGGAAATCCAGAGGCCGCCCCACCGCCTCATCCAAAGCGCACTTCAGGCGGAACTGGCCGAAGTGCGAAGCCAGCCGGGTAAACTCCTCGGCGACATCGCAACGCTCGGCAAAAATCCCCAGCTCGCGAACTAGACGCTCATCATTCAAATCAAGAGGTATCCCCGCTTCGTTCAACCTCCTGTGCAGGGACTCCCTGAAACGGACTACCACCTGGGGGGCGTAAGCCTTCATCTCATTGACGGCATCTTCAATCCGGTCAAGACGCTCCAGAAGATCCGCCTTGATATGATCGCCCTCCCTGCCTCGCATGGCAAGAAACTCGTCCAGAGCCTGCTCCAGCGCCTCCGTCAGAAGGGGCTGCCACTCTCCCGGCTCCGCCTCAGGCTGCCCGCCAGAGACCAGAATATCATTGACCCGCATAAAGTCGGAAACCGCGGGCTGCATGTCGGAGAAGCCGGACAAGCGGGCCAGATCCCGGAACAGGGCGGCATAGGAGCGCACCTTTTCCTCGTCCAGCTTCAATGCCTCAAACGAGCCGGACAGCCGTTCCATCGTGACAGATACATTGACGCGCCCCCGGGAGACCCTGTCCAAAATAGCCTGCCGCACAGCGGGTTCGAATTCGACCAGAACGCGGGGCATATTCAACGCCAGCTCCGCCTGCTTCCTGTTTACCCCGGATAACTCAATAGTCAAACGGTACTCTTCGCTGCGGGCCTCGCCCCGGCCAAATCCGGTCATGCTTTTCATGTCGCGGCACATCCTAGGGATTTTCCCCGGAGGAGGCAAGAGGGAAGAGCCGACCATCCTTCAAAATAAGGGAAACTTATTGTTATTTCCACGCAAAAACAGGCAAACAGCGCCATTTGGAGGAACTTTTTAAGACAGTCCGGTGCTTTTTAATTTCTTTTTTTTCAAAGGAAGATAGCCTGTCCCTGCAATCATTGGATTTCCTGTCCATTATTCATAACATGAGTGACGAAAAAACACCGAATAACTTCAGACCCAACAAACCAAACGAAGACGGAGGCTTCAACTGGGGTTTTGCCCTGCTTATAGCCCTTATTGCCGCCGTCATTGGAATTTCCTTCTTTGGAAACGGGTTTTCTCCTTTCAGCACAAAAGAACTCTCCCTGCGTGACTTCGAATCCGCCTACAAAAAAGGCCTGGTCATTCTCGACGATCCGAAAAACGCGCCCCTGAAAGTGCTCATTGCGGACGGAACGACCGAGGCTCTCATCACCGGCACGATGATAGACGCCTCGTCCTCCAGCAAACCGACGGGCATTACGGCAAAAGACGTGCCGTTCTTTGTCGAATTCAGCAACCTCCTCCTGACTCCCCAGCTCAAGGAACGCCTTGTCGCCGCCGGCGTCCGCATCGTCTCCGTGGACGGCAACCTGTCCATCGTGGACTCGAACATCATGCAGACGACGGAAAGGGCTCAAATCAACCGCCAGCATCTGGAGCTGGGGTCGCAGAGCCTTTCCCTGGAAAAAATCAACTCACTGCTGGGCCAGGCGGCCATTGCCGTCACGGAAAAAACGCCGCTGACCCTCTACGCCGGAGAACACAACTCCATCCTGACGGGAACGTACATCGAGCGCACCTGGCCCCAAAATGCGGACGGCGGCAAACTGGCCCCCCGCCTCGCCTTCCAGGCCCCCTTCAACGCCTCCTTTGAGCGGGACAAAGTCAAAGACATGCTCGGCGACAGCGCGGACTTCGTCACCAAGACGGACTCCCTGATGAAGTTCTTCTTACAGCTTCTGCCCATCATCATCGTCCTGATCATCCTCTTTGTCCTGTTCCGCAATCAAATGCGCTCCGCCGGACGCAGTGCGATGAACTTCGGCAAGAGCCGCGCCCGCATGATGGACTCCAACCGCCAGAAGAAAGTCACCTTCAAGGACGTCGCCGGCGTCACCGAAGCCAAGGAAGAAGTCTGGGAAATCGTCGATTTCCTGCGGGAACCGGAAAAATTCCAGGCCCTTGGCGGCACCATCCCCAAAGGCGTCCTGATGGTCGGACCTCCCGGTACCGGCAAGACCCTGATCGCCCGCGCCATTGCGGGTGAAGCCGACGTGCCCTTCTTCAGCATCAGCGGCTCCGACTTTGTTGAAATGTTTGTCGGCGTCGGTGCGAGCCGCGTCCGCGACATGTTCGAACAGGCCAAGAAGAGCGCGCCCTGCATCGTCTTCGTCGACGAGATCGATGCCGTCGGGCGGCAG
>CAZNVW010000187.1:0-4672 GCA_964576595.1 uncultured Verrucomicrobiales bacterium | reverse complement strand
TGGCCGAGCTTTTCCCGTCCGATTGAGGACAAGCTGGTAGAGGAAAAGCGGGATTTCTCCCACGGAATGGTGCGCACCGAGGTGCTCAGCCGCGCCGGCGACGCTCATCTCGGGCATGTTTTTGACGATGGCCCCCGGGACAGGGGCGGGCTGCGCTACTGCATCAACAGCGCGTCCCTGCGCTTCATCCCCGCGGAGGAGATGGAGAAGGAGGGCTATGGCCGTTATTTGCCCCTGCTGGACAGCAGGGGCGGGGTCAAGTGAGGTTTTTTAAAATGCCCCGGCGCTTCCGGCAGCGTGTCCGGAAGCGCCGGAAATGATTTGCTATTTTTTCTGTCCCGGGAAGGGGTTGCAGCTGGTGAAGACGGCGTAGTCTTTGACTCGGCCGTTGGGCCTGTCCTGCCGGGGGATGTAGTGGAAGCCGCCCAGAGTGCGCCCTTTGCCCATGTCGATGACGATCAGGTGCGGGTAGGGCGGTTTGGCGGATGACCACTCCGTATGCCAGTGGGTCGTGGGCTGGTTGTCGAAGAGATAATCGGCTGAGGCGGCCTCCGAGGATGTTTCCTCGCTGTCGGCATAGATGACTTTGCATTCCTCCTGGGGGATGTTGTTGCCCTCGGTGTCCCTGAGGACGAGTTCCGCCATGCTGGCGAAGGGGGAGCCGTCGTGTGCGCTGTACAGTTCAAAGGCGACGTAGCGGCCCTGCGCCGGAGCGGGGAAGGTAACGAGCTGCCGCGTCTCTCCCTCGGCGAACGAGGCCTTGTGGACGGGAGTCAGGCCTCCGACGGTGACGGTTTCTCCGGGCTGGCGGTGTTTGCTCCCGAGTTCTTCGGGATTGGTTTTCCATATCTGGTCGGTCACTCCGCGTATATCGCCCTTCGCGCCGTCGAGATCGAGGACGACGATTTCATTGCGCCCCTTTTTTAGCCAGGGGCCGGGGCAGAAGAGCGTCTGCTGGGCGCCTATCTTCCAGAAGCGGCCAAGGTTGCGGCCGTTGACCCAGACGACGCCTTTTTCCCAGCCGTCCTGCATGTCGAGGAAGGCGTCTCCCGTCTCGTCGAGGAGGAACTCCGTTTTATAGAAGACGGGCTGTTTTTCTCCAGAGGGCGGGGTTTGTCCGAATTTGAGGGCGGAGAGGTCGTCGCAGGGCAGGGGGTATATGTCGAAGCCCGACAGAGGCTTGCCCGCCAGAGTGACGGTCGGCCCCAGTCCCTTGCGCTCTCCCCGCATGGCGGTGCTGAAGTTGATGCGGCCCAGATTCTCAACAAGCAGGTCGAGGGTGTGTTTGCCTGCCGGGACGTCCAGCTCGAGGGAGTCCCTGTTGTGTCTGCGGTCGGCTACGCCCTGTTTTTTGCCGTCCAGGCTGGCGATGACCCTGTCCTGCATGCCGGGCATTTTCAAAGTCCCCTTGACGGGGCCTGTGACCTCCGTCCTGTAGAGGATGAAGCCGTAGGACTGTCCGAGCGCTTCCATGCGGACCGGAGCCTCTGACCGCACGGCCCGGGGCAGGTTACCCATCAGGGGCGCCTGTTCCGCCCGGGCGAAGGAAATGGAGGGAATGGAGATCGACGGCAGGGGGGCGGGGGGCTGCGGCAGGGGCGCGTCGAGATGCTTTTGGATGATGTCGCGGAACCGATAGTAGCGGGGAGTCAGGCGGCCGTCTTCCCCGATGGGTGCGCCGTAGTCGTAGGAGGTGACGTCGGGAGTGTGTTTGCCCGTCCAGTTCGCGCCGTTCATAAAGCCGAAGGAGGTGCCGCCGTGAACCATGTAAAAGTTGACCGAGGCGTTGTTGTCCATCATCCATTCCAGGCTTTGGGCCTGACTCTCCGTATTACCGGTGCTGTGGGGCGCGCCCCAGTGGTCGAACCAGCCGCACCAGAACTCTCCGCACATCAGGGGCGCGTTTGGGCGGTGTTTTTTGTAATTGGCGAAGGCTTCCTTTGCGCCGCCGCCGAAGTTCATGGCCGAGAACAGGTGCGGGAGGGTGCCGTTGGCGATCATGCCGTCGTTCGGGCCGTCGGCGGTGAAGAGCAGGGTGGCGTCGAGTCCGCCGTCCTTCATGGCCTGTTCGTGGGCTTTTAAAAATTCCTTGTCGCCGCCGAAGGAGCCGTATTCATTCTCTACCTGCGCCATGATGATGGGGCCGCCCTTCGACGACTGGAGGGGAGCGAGAAGCCCGGAGACTTTTTTGAGGTAGCGGACGGCCGGCTCCATGAACCGGGGATCGGTGGATCTGACCTCGATGTCGGGCGACTTGAGCAGCCACGCCGGGTAGCCGCCCCACTCCCACTCCGCGCAGACATAGGGACCGGGGCGCACGATGACCCACATGCCCTCCTCCTGGGCGATGCGGCAAAACTCGACAATGTCGAGATTGCCGCTGAAGTCCCACTGGCCGGGTTTGGGCTCATGCAGATTCCAGAAGATATAGGTGCAGATAGTATTCAACCCCATGGCTTTGGCCCGCCGGATGCGGTCCCGCCAGTATTCCCGGGGAACGCGGGGGTAGTGCAGCTCTCCAGAGAGGAGGCGCAGGGGCGTCCCGTTCAGAAGAAAATCCTTCTCATTGTGCGTGAAGGCGACTTTCTGCTTTTCCGCAGGGGAGGGCAGGCTGCCGGAAAAAGAGCTTGTCGTGCAGCAGAGAAGCAGGGCGGAGAGAAGGGAGAGTCTCATATATGGAAACTCTACGTTTTTTCTCCGGGGAAAATTTCCTCCGGGAAAACTGGGCGGAGAAAAAAGCGCGGGAATGGCAAGGGCGGCAGATTAGCCGCGGCGGCTCTTTTTCTCCTTCGGAAGGTCGGGCTTTGCCGGGCAGGAGGAGCAGTGGCAGGCGGGGCGGCGCCTGTGCCGCCATTTTTTCCCCAGGCGGACGAGGAGAAACAGCACGCAGAGGGACAGAATGGCGATGACGAAAATGTTTTGAAATTCCCCGGACATGTTCAGGAAAGTCTTCTCATTATTGAGACTGAATGTCAATAAGAAAAGTTCGGAGAAACAGAACAGGCCGGGAAAAAGACGGGAGAAGGCCTTGCTCTCCCCTCTCCTCATTCATACAATACGCGCATGATTCCTTCCCCTGACGCCTCCGACCCTTCGGAAGGAAGTCCCGCGCCGTTCTGGAAAGAGGGGATGGAGATTCGCATACGGGCGGAGCTGCGCCGCTGGGGCCTCTCGGGGTGGACGTTTTACTGGGACAGGGCGCGCCGCCGTCTCGGTGCCTGCTGGTACTTGAAGCGCCGCATCAGTCTGTCCCGGTACCTGATCGAGGACGGGCGGGAGCATCCCGAGCTGTGGGATACGCTCCTGCACGAGATCGCCCACGCTCTGGCCTATGCCAATGACGGGGAGAGGGGGCATGGCGTTCACTGGAAAAAATGGTGCCGTTTTATCGGAGCCTCTCCTTGCCGCTGTGCCGCCACAGGGCCTCTGACGGGGGATAGCCCCGCATACCGTTATGCGCTCAGGAGGAAGGATACGGGGGAAATCGTGGCAAGATATCTCAGAAAACCCCGGTTCAAATATCCCCTCGGCAGGATGATGCTGAAGGGAGACCCCTCGTCGCGGGGGAAATTGGAGCTGGTTTCCTGGAACGTTGCCGGGGAATCTGAAGCGGGCGTAGAAGGGTGACTTGCCCGGAGCGGTATGGGGAACCTGTTGTATGACAGGGAAAAAAGAGGGGAGATCAAGCGCGAAAATGCGTTTATTTTATATTGATTCTAAATGAAAGGGGAAATTTAACGCCCCGGGATAAAAGAGTCTTGCAAATTATAGTGCGTCATTCTACTCAAGTTGCCACGTCGAATATGAACCCCATAGTCAAATCCATCTGTTCGTTCATCACTTCCTCTATTGGCCGCAAGATGATTGTTGCCGTGACGGGAACGATGTTGTTTCTGTTCCTGGCAGGTCACCTGGCCGGGAATATGACGGTATTCTGGGGGCCTGAAGCCCTGAACGCCTATGCTCACCACCTTCAGGGATTGCCTTGGCCGTTCCTTTGGGGCTTCCGTGTGGCTATGCTCGCCATCATCGCGGTACACGTCATCCTGACGCTGAAACTGAAGATGGAGAACATGTCCGCCAGGCAGCAGTACGAGTACAAGAATACGCTCAAGGCCACTCTCTCCTCCCGCACGATGGTGGTGACCGGCCTGTTGCTGTTCTGCTTCATCGTTTTCCACATCCTGAACTACACCGTTCATGTGGGCTATGACATGGCAAACTACAAGGTCATGCTCGACGGCGTGCAGGTAACCAACGTGTACAAGGTCATCCTCGACCCGCATCTTGGCTTCGGTAGCCCGATCGTCTCCGGTATTTACATCGTCGCGATGCTCCTCCTTTTCTCCCACCTCAAGCACGGGGTTCAGTCCGTCTTCCAGACAGTTGGTCTCTCCACCAAAAAACTGAGCAAGGTTTGGGTGATTTTCTCCAATCTGTACGCCGCCGTTATCTGCCTGGGCATGATCTCCATCCCCGTGGCCGTTCTGACCGGTATCATCAAATAAGTTTCAACCGGATTAAACCCTTTAGTTTTTCATTCCCATGATTCAATTTCCTACCGATCCGTGGATGCCCGATTCCAAGATTCCCTCGGGACCCATCGAACAAAAGTGGACCAAGCACAAGCTTGAATCGTAGCTGATCAACCCCAACAACAAGCGCAAGTACA
>CAZNVW010000186.1:0-4681 GCA_964576595.1 uncultured Verrucomicrobiales bacterium | reverse complement strand
GAGCTCACAACTCCCTCTGGAAGAAAAGGAAGCCCGGGCCGACATCCTTCTCTGGAACGAAGGGGAACGCTCCCTGCTCGAAGCCCAAATCGATCTCTTTTATCACCATTATTTTCTATGACGGAAGAACTTACGGATACTCCGCCCGCCCCTGCCCCCGAGCAGGATATCCCGGCTATTGACCTCAACGAATTCCGCCGGAAGTCCACAGGGGAACTGCAAGCCATGTACGAGGTGCTGCCCATTCGCCAGCAAAGCGGGCTGACCCGGGCTCAACTCGTCTTTGAACTCATCCGCTTCATGCTCTCGGATGGCCGGACAGTCGAGGGAGAAGGCATACTGGAACAGGCCAAGGACAACTACGGCATGCTCCGCGACCCCGACAAAAGCTTCCGCACCTCAATCGACGATATCTATCTGCCCGGAGAACTGATCCGTCAGTACAAAATACGGGTCGGGCATAAAGTCAAAGTCAGACTTCGCAAGCTCCGTCCCCACGACAAATACCTCTCCGCCGTTGAAGTCATCGCCGTCGAGAACATCCCGGCTGGAGACTTCGCCCCCGGCACGCCCTTTGACCGCCTCACCCCCCTGTTCCCCAAAGAACGCATCATTCTGGAAAACAAGGAGGAGCATTGCGCCGCCATGCGGGTCATCGACCTGGTCGCCCCGTTCGGCAAAGGCCAGCGAGGGCTGATCGTCGCCCCCCCCCGGGGAGGCAAAACCGTCCTGCTCAAGCAGGTTGCCCGCGCCATCCGGGCCAACTCTCCCGACACACAACTCATCATTCTCCTGCTGGACGAACGCCCGGAAGAAGTCTCCGACTTCGAGGACAACGTCGATGCGCCCGTGTACGCCTCGACCTTTGACGAGCCGAGCAAACGGCACGCCCAGGTCTCCGACCTCGTCATCGAACGCGCCAAGCGGCTCGTAGAACAGAAAAAGGACGTCGTCATCCTGCTTGACTCCCTGACCCGCCTCGCACGCGGTTATAACGCAAACCAGACCGGAGGCAAAATCATGTCCGGCGGCCTCGGCTCCGGCGCTCTGGAAAAACCCCGCAAATTCTTTGGGGCCGCGCGCAATGTAGAAGAAGGCGGCAGCCTGACCATCATCGCCACCTGCCTGGTCGAAACGGAGTCCCGCATGGATGAAGTCATCTTCGAAGAATTCAAGGGAACGGGCAATATGGAAATACGCCTCGACCGGGAGCTTGCGGAACGGCGCATCTTCCCCGCCATCCACGTCACCCAGAGCGCGACGCGCAACGACGATCGCCTGTACCATCCGGCAGAGCTCACCCGCGTCATGGAAATACGCCGCCAAATGGCCGCCCAACCGGCGGAAGAAGCCCTTGAAATGCTCCTGAACAATATCGAAAAGACCCAGAATAACGCGGAAATCCTCCTGAGAGGCCTCCGCTGACCCCGCCCGGTCTCCCTCTCCCGGCCCCTTTCGGACGCATCTTCCGGAAGGGGCCGTCCCATTCCAGCCCCGGCGCCTGCTTCAAAAGAGGAAAATCCGGTATTTTTTTATCGGCTTTTACCCGCCCGAAGATTAAAAAAGGGGCGTTATGGCAACTCCCGAGTTTCATTATCAAGATCCCTTTCCCCTTGGAGAAGACAAGACGCAGTACCGCCTCCTGACAAAAGACTTTGTCAGTGTCTCCGAATTTGAAGGCAAGCCCGTTTTGAAAGTAGCCCCCGAGGGCCTTACCCTCCTGGCAAACCAGGCATTTCACGACATCGCCTTTTTCCTCCGTCCGGCCCACTTGAAGCAGGTGGCGGCCATTCTGTCCGACCCGGAAGCCAGCGACAACGACAAGGCGGTCGCCCTGACGATGCTCCGCAACGCGCAAGTCGCTTCCGCGGGCGTCCTCCCCTTCTGCCAGGACACCGGCACGGCCAATATCGTCGGCAAAAAGGGCCAGCAGGTCTGGACCGGGGCCAATGACTGCGAGGCTCTCAGCAAGGGCGTGTACCAGGCTTATACCGAAAACAACCTCCGCTACTCCCAGACTGTCGCTCTCGACATGTACACCGAGAAGAACACCGGCACCAACCTCCCGGCCCAGATCGATATCGCGGCCGTGGAAGGGCTGAAATATTCGTTCCTCTTTGTCGCCAAGGGCGGCGGTTCGGCCAACAAAACCTACCTCTATCAGGAAACCAAAGCCCTACTGAACCCGGACAGCCTCAAAAAGTTCCTCGTGTCCAAAATGGCGACGCTCGGCACCGCGGCCTGCCCGCCCTACCACGTCGCCTTTGTCATCGGAGGCACTTCCGCCGAACTCTGCCTCAAAACGGTCAAACTCGCCTCTACAAAATATCTCGACGAGCTGCCCACCACCGGCAACGACCACGGCCGGGCGTTCCGCGACGTCCAGCTTGAACAGGAACTCCTCGAAGAAGCTTGCAAACTCGGCCTCGGCGCCCAGTTCGGCGGCAAATGGTACGCCCTCGACGTGCGCGTCATCCGCCTGCCCCGCCATGGGGCCTCCTGCCCCGTCGGCATGGGCGTCTCCTGCTCGGCCGACCGCAACTGCAAAGCCAAAATCACCCCGGACGGCATCTTCATCGAACAACTGGAAACCAATCCCGGCCAGTACATCCCCGAAGAACTCCGCGAAGTCTCCACCGGAGCGACGGCGGTCAGCATCGACCTGAACCGTCCCATGAATGAAATTCTGGCAGAGCTGAGCAAGTATCCCGTCACCACCCGCCTCTCCCTCAACGGCACAATCATCGTCGGCCGCGACATTGCCCACGCCAAGCTGAAAGAGCGCATCGACAAGGGCGAAGGCCTGCCCCAGTACATCAAGGATCACCCCGTTTACTACGCAGGCCCGGCAAAAACTCCGGAAGGCTACCCCTCCGGCTCCTTTGGCCCGACCACGGCGGGACGCATGGACTCCTATGTGGATCTGTTCCAGGAAAACGGCGGCTCCATGATCATGATCGCCAAGGGCAACCGCTCCCAGGTCGTTACAGACGCATGCAAAAAACACGGCGGCTTCTACCTCGGCTCCATCGGCGGCCCCGCCGCCGTCCTCGCCAAGGAAAACATCAAGAAGGTGGAACTTGTCGAATACCCCGAACTCGGCATGGAAGCCATCTGGAAGATTGAAGTCCAGGACTTCCCCGCCTACATCCTCGTCGATGACAAGGGCAACGACTTCTTCCAGCAAATCAAGGCGACCGGCTGCACAGCCAGCTGCCCGTCCAAATAGGACACCCATTCAAACGGAATCTCTCCCCTGTTTCCGCCCTGCGGGAACAGGGGATTTTTATATCGTCTTCCTCTCTACGCGGGTCGCGGCAAGCCAGGGCAAAAGTCCCGGACAACACCGCTCCAGAACAAAAAACAGTTTATACGGCAGATAAAACAGCAAGGGGATCACGACAACAAACCAGAACCAGTCTGGCAAAACCGGAAATCCCAGGGGAATGGCGATCTTGAAAATCAACGTGATCAAAGTAACGTGGGAGGCGTAAATCAAAAACATCATCGGAGCCAGGGACGCCAGGAAGCGCGCCGCCCCCGGCAGGCGCTTCTCCGTCAGGACTCCGGCCGCGCCGATTCCCGCTATCCCCATCCAGGTGGCTACTTCGCCGTAATGCTCCGGGTGGATATACCATAACAGGGAAAAAGCCAGGCAAACAGACAGGAGAGCCCCAGGCGCGGCGAACAGAGTCCGTCTCGCCCGCTCCAGAGAAACGGGAGCCAGCACCATGCCGAGACAAAAGACGCGCAATCCCGGCACCAGAGGGAACACATGCCGATATTCCTCCGAAATGAACAAATGAGCGGGAAAGCAAATCAAAGCAGCCGTAATCAGCCAGCGAACCGCCAGAGGACACCGTAAAAACAGGGGAGAAAACAAAGTAAACAGGGACAGGTCACGCAAAAACCACAAGGGCAGATTCGCCGGAGGCCTCCCGAGGCCAAATCCGTCCGATACGATCCAGAGCAAACCTCCCCGCCATCCGTCCTGCCGCCAGGCCTGCGCCACGTCGGGCAGGCAATTGAGCAATAGATAGATCAGGCACCAGGCGAGATAGGGGCGGAAAAGCAGCCAGAACCGCCTCGTATCCAGACCGGATACCGGAGGTCTCTTCGCATAAAAATATCCCGACAGGAAAAAGAAAAACTGCACCCACGCCGTCAGAAAAAAAGGCTCAATACAGGCTTTTGCCCCGGGACTCAGGGAGCAATGGAACGCCACGATAAAAAACATGGCGATACAGCGGGAGGCGTCCACCCATTCGACCCGGCCCGTATGTTCCACAGAAGAAGTCATGAAAAGGGAGCCGACTCACACGGGCACGCCATCCAGCAGCTGGGAGACATAGCCCGCCTCTACCAATACCCGGAAGGCCTCCCGGGCCTCCTCCGTCACCGGTTGTACCGAGGAAAAACCGAGTTTGGGATACTCCAGTATCCTCTGAAAATCACCCACCATGGCCGAAATGACCAAAGACTCCGGGAGTTCCTCGGAAAGATATTCCCGGAACGTACAAGGGGGGGAGCTGACCCGCACCGCGACCTCGGGCCACTGGGCCTCAAGAGTCGCCAGCGTCCTCCGCTCCATATAGGGCTTTTGCAAAGCCAGCACGCGGGAGGGCGAGAGACCGTTCGCCGCCAGAACTTCACGGGAAAAACGAATGTTCTCTCCTGTGTT
>CAZNVW010000185.1:0-4691 GCA_964576595.1 uncultured Verrucomicrobiales bacterium | reverse complement strand
GGAGATATCGAGAGTTCATGGGGTGAAAAATAAAAAGCTTTTATGGAAGTAAAGCGAGAGCCGGAGTTTTTTATTTTTATACTCCTTTTCCGCTGGCAAAAAAAGCGGGAATTTTTTCCGGCACGCGCCGCCGGGGACGCGTGCCGGAAAGGAAGAGCATGTTTATTCTCCGCCTTCGCTGACGTCGGACAGGCCGACGGTTTTGATTTTCGCTTTGGCGAGGGCGTTGATGACGTCCACGACGCGCTGGTTGTGCGCGCCGCCTTCGACGTAAAGCTGAACGATGGGCTTCTGGTTCATGCCTTCCGCCGTGATGCGGAGGTCATCAAGCTTTTCGTAAAGCGTATTGAGGTCATGTTTTTCGGGGTCTGTTTCCAGAGCCATCTGGGCCGGAGGCATGCCCCAGTAAACGACGCCTGCCGTATCTACTTTGATGAAGGCCGGGTCGAGTTCCGGTTTGGGGCCTTCGCTGGCTCCGCCGGGCATGTTCATGTCCAGCTTCTGTTCCCGTACCAGAGAGGTAGCTACGATGAAGTAGATCAGGAGGAGGAAGCAGACGTCAATAAGGGAGGAGATGTCGAGAGCCGGATCTTCCTGCTCTTCGATTTCCATTTTCTTGTGTCTCGCCATGAGAGTAAGGGGGGAAGGGGTGAGGCCGCAGTTCCCTTTTCATGAGGGGAACTGCAGCGAAGGGGTTAGTTGGAGGGGACGGTTGCGAACATGATGTTGGCGACGCCGGCGGTTCCCGCCACCTTGATAGCCGTCTTCGTGTTCTTGTAGATCGCTTCCTTGTCGCCGCGAAGGTAGAGGGAGAGTCCGGGGTCCGTCTTGTAGGCTTCGAATTCCTTGGCCTTTTTGGTGACGTATTCCTGGAGTTCCTGCTCGGTTTTGAGCGGCTTGGGTTCATCCGTGCCCCAGAAGACGTTGGGGCCGAAGGTGCCTCCGCTGGGGCCGCCGTACACGTTGACAACGATGCAGCCGTTGGCGGACTTGATGTCGCCCGCGTTGGAGGCCGTCGGCATTCTGACCGACATGTCCTTTTTCACGGTGATGGCCGTCGCGTTAACGATGAAGAAGATAAGGAGGAGGAAGACCATGTCGATCATGGGCGACATGTCCAGTTCTCCGCTTTCTTCCGGAATTTGGAATCCCTTTTTTTTACCCATTTAAATGATTTTGGTGGTAAAATGACGAGTAAATTTCCCCGGAAGGACTTCTTCCGGGGAGACCGCGGCTGGCATTAGGCCAGGCCTTCGGGGATGCGGGCCAGCTGGGCTTCTGCGTTGACCGTGTTGATGGACAGGTTGACCATTTCTTCAACGGCTCCGACGCACTCGGCGATGTGACCGTTGGCGACGGCTTTCTGCATGAAGAAGCTGGGCACGGCGATAATGGCGTTGATCAGTCCCCAGAAGGTCGTCAAGAGAGCGACGGAGATAGAGCCTGCGAGCTGTGCCGGGTCGGCCTGTCCGGTGGCGGCGAGCACGCCGAAGGCCATGACCATCCCCTGTACCGTACCGAAGAGACCGAGCATCGGGGAGATTTGTCCGCAGAGGGAGAGAACGTTGATCCACTTGAAGATGCGGCGGCTTTCGTTGGCGGTGAAGTCGGCGATGGAGTCTTCAATGGCGTCTTTGCCGAGGTCTTCCGGGCGGGTTGCGTCAATGTTCGGCAGGGCGTAGGCGGCGAGGCGGCCAAGATAGCTCGGGCTGGAGGAGGCCAGTTCGATGGCGGAGCGCACGCGGCATTCGACCATGAGCTGCATCAGGGAGTCCTTGAGGTCGTCCGGGCAGTAATGGCTGCGCTTCAGGGCGGTCGCGTTGAATACGACGAGGAAAAGGATGAAGAACAGAATGACAACGATGGGAATCATGGTCCATCCCCCGTCGATCACCCATTTGTCGAGCATGTTTTTGTCTTGGGCCGCAGCGGCGGCGGCTTCTTGGGCGAATGCGCTCGAACTCAGCGCTACAAGGGCTGCCATTGCCATTGCGGAAAATTTCGCACTGCGGGAAACAAGGAATTTGGTCATATTATTGCACAGTTACAATTGAGATACGGCTCATTCTGTCCAACTTTTTGAACATGGCAAGAATCAATTTTAGCCTTGCCCCATTTTTTTGCGGCAGGGTGCAAGAAAAGGCGGGATTTCTGCGTACTTTTCGAATCCTTTTTGCAAAAGGGGAAAAGAGCTTTTTTGAAACGGATGTTTCTTTTTGCAAGACTTCCTTTGTAGTTGTTTGTCGGAGGGATTTGACGTAGTAAATCGTTGTGATTTCCTTTGTCAACGAGCTGCCTGCGCCTTCCGCCTGGGTGGAGATGATCGGCGGCGTTTTTTCTCCGACCGGATTACTCTCCAAGGCTCCCGACTTTGAGTTCCGGCAGGAGCAGCAGACGATGGCCGCGGCTGTCGCGGAGGCGCTGGAGGCCGGGAGCGCGCTGGTGGTGGAGGCCGGTACGGGCGTGGGGAAGTCTCTGGCCTATTTGATCCCCGCCGTGCGTTTTGCCCTGGATCATGGGCGCAAGGCCGTTATTTCCACGCATACGATCAATTTGCAGGAGCAGTTGATGCGCAAGGACATTCCTCTGGTGCGGAAGATATGGGGGGAGGATTTTTCGGCGGCGCTGCTTAAGGGGCGGCAGAATTATTTGTGTTCCGGCCGCCTGCGCCGCGCCATGCAGCAGACGGGAGATTTGTTTACGCAGGGGGAGACGGCCGAGCTCAAGCGGATTTTTGAATGGAGCCGTGAGACGAAGGACGGGACGCTGAGCGATCTGGGGTTTACGCCCCATCCGAAGGTGTGGGCCCAGGTATGCAGCGAGCCCCATGTTTGTACGCCCAGGATATGCGGCCCGGAGTCGGGTTGTTTTTATCAGGAGGCCCGGCGCAAGGTGATGGAGGCCCGTGTGGTGGTGCTGAATCATACGCTTTTTTTCGGCCTGCTGGGGCAGGGCGGCTCGTACAGTGAAGACGCGGAGGAGGACGGGTTTCTGTTTCCCCATGATTTTGTCGTGCTGGATGAGGCGCATACGATAGAGAATATCGCCGCCCAGCAGCTGGGGCTGAAGTTGTCGCGTCACGATATGCATTATGATCTGCGGAGGCTGTTCAATCCTTCTACGAGGAAGGGGATACTGGTCACCGGAGGGAATGTGAAGGCTCTGCAGGAGACGATTGATGCGCTGGATGCCGTGGATGTGTTTTTTGATCATGTGCGGGAGGCGGCTGATTTTGATTCGCGCGGAAGCGTTTTGCGGATCAGGGAGGCCGGGATGGTGGACAATATTTTGTCGGAGCCGCTGATTGCTCTCGCCCAGTCGCTTTCCGATCTGGCCGAGGAGACGGACAACGAGATTACGAGGGCGGAGCGCAAGGACGCCGCCCGGCGCATGATGGAGTATCATGCCGGGGTGAAGCGTTTTTTGGAGCAGGATGAGGAGGGCTCCGTTTACTGGGTGGAGCGAAGCGGGCTGGAGGGGCAGAATGTGACGCTGAACGCCGCGCCCATAGAGGTCGCTCCCAAGTTGAGGCAGATGTTGTTTCAGCGGGGGCGCGCGGCGATTTTGACTTCCGCTACGCTGAGTACGGGAGATACCGGGCTCGGCTACTTCCGCACCCGCACCGGGGCGGATGAGGCGACTCCGCTGCAGATAGGGAGTCCTTTTAATTTCAGGGAGCAGATGCGCATACTGGTGGCGGGGAGTATGCCCGACCCCACGGCGGAAAATTACCGGGAGAAGCTGGCCGAGTGGATTGAATACGCGCTTGAGGAGTCGGATGGCCGGGCGTTTGTCCTGTTTACCAGTTATCGCCTGATGCGTGAGATGGGAGACAAGCTCCGCCCTTTTTGCGAGAGGAGCGGATGGACTTTTTTCCAGCAGGGCGGCGAGATGTCCCGCCATCATATGCTGGAGGCATTCAAGGCCTGCGGCAATGGGGTGCTGTTTGGGACGGACAGTTTCTGGACGGGCGTGGATGTGCCGGGAGAGGCGTTGTCTCATGTGATTATTACGCGTCTGCCGTTTGATGTTCCGGATCATCCGCTGGTTCAGTCCCGGCTGGAGATGATAGAGATGAAGGGCGGGCGGCCGTTTTTCGACTATTCCGTTCCCGAGGCCATTTTGAAGATGAGGCAGGGGTTGGGGCGGCTGATTCGTACGAAAAAGGATCAGGGGATCGTGACGATTCTGGATTCCCGCATTGTCACCAAGTTTTACGGCAAGCGTTTTTTGAACGCCCTGCCCGACGCGAAAAAGGAGTATTTGTGAGTATGGTTTTCCGGGGGCTGTATTTCCTGTTTTTGGGCGCGTTTTTTCTTGTTTCACGGGGGGCGGAGCCTTCTGTCGATCGTCTTTTTCCCTATGGGGGGCCTTCCGCGGAGGAGTGTGCCGCTTTGGGGAATCCCTATTCGCGAGAGGAATTTGTCCGGGTACTGAACGGGATTTACGCGGATGAGGCGTCTTGCGAGCCCTGGATAAGGGCGGAGGAGCGGGGGCTGGTGGCGGAGGGGCGTGTTATTCCCTGGAATTCTCCGGGAAAGGGCGGGAAGTTGTGGCGGGCCGCGGCGGAGCTGCCCCCGATAAAGGATCTCCGCAAGCCGCTTGAGGGGATGCGGATTGTGATTGATCCCGGGCATCTGGGCGGCAAGTGGTCGCTCCGGGAGCAGAGGGACAATGTGATTGCCGGGAGG
>CAZNVW010000184.1:0-4709 GCA_964576595.1 uncultured Verrucomicrobiales bacterium | reverse complement strand
GGAGGCCTCCGGCAGGGAGTAACGGCTTACAATGGCGCCCATGTCGAGATCGTCCGTCATCAGCAGCCCCCTGTAGCCCAGCTGGTTTCTGAGCAGATCCGTCAGTATCCTGCGGCTGAGGGATGAAGGGTGATCGGGGTCCAGCCTGGGGAAGAAGACATGCGCGCACATCACGGCGGAGAGCAGCTCGTCGCCCAGCGCGGTAAAGGGGATAATATCTTTCTCCAGCAAATCCTCCAGCGAAGCTTCGACGACGGGCAGCTCGAAATGCGCATCCACCCTTGCCCGGCCCAGTCCCGGAAAATGCTTGCCGCAGGACGCCACGCCCCGGCGCAAAAGAGCCTGCACATAAACGCCGGCGCAAGAGACTACCTCATTTACATCCGTTGACCAGCAGCGGTCCGGCAGCGCGTTCGCCCGTTGGCCTTCCTGCGCGATATCCAGCACGGGGGCCAGATTCATATTGAACCCCAGCTGCTTCAAGAGCGAGGCCGTCCAATAGCCGTGCCGTGCAATCGCATCATAATCGCGGGCCTGCCCCAGAGTCCAGGCAGACGGGCTCTCCACGCCGAGCGCCCGGGTTCTGACCACCCGGCCCCCTTCCTGATCAATCGACAGAATGGGGGGGCACTCGCTCAGCTCATGGAGCTCATCCGTCAGGGCGCGCGTTTGCGCGGCCGTCTCCACATTTCTGGCAAACAGCACATACCCGGCGGGCTGTATGCGGCGAAACAACTTTTTTTCCGCCGCGCTCAACGACGTCCCGGCTACTCCTGTCAGCAGAGGAATCATCCGCGTCTCACTTTATCGTTACTTCCCCGTGGGAGTCATTGCCCCCGGAGCCGGCGACGACCAGTCTCAGATCGTACCGCTCCCCTTTTTTCAACGCGGGAGATTCTATCGTATAGTGATTGTCCCTGGGATTGGAGCCGGCAAATCCCGCCTTCTCATCCGCGGCGACGACCACGCCTTTCTTCAGCACCTGCACGCCCTTGATATCAAGAGCATTGCCGCCTCCCTTGTAGTCAAAGTTCACGGTCAACCGTCCTTCTTCCGAAAGGGGAACCTGTCTGACATAGGCCACCACGGAGCCGCCCGAGAGAACTTCGGGACTCCACGCGTATTTCCCGTCCGCGGTTCGAGGCAGCTCTTTGGTCAGCCTCACCCTCACCTCTCCGGATGACGGCTGCGAGGGGGCGGATGACTTCAACTTGAATGAAATGGAATTTCCCGCCCTGATATCCCCCTCTTTCAACGTCAGCGGGAGAATGGCGCGGGAGGCATTCTCCCGAAGAGTGGCCGACCCAGCGGATGCGCTGCCCGATCCTCCCGTACCCGTCACTTCAATGCCGCCTAACAGCACGGGCGATTTGCCCTGCTTCAAGTCAAAGACCAGCTCATACATGCCCGGCGTCTTGATCAGACCGTCCATAGGTATCCTGATCGCCGCTACCGTCTGCCCCTTTGTGTCGTCGCTGGTCCAGATGGCCGAGGGATAATCGCCCCCGGCGAAATTGCGGGGATTGAATAACTCCAGCCCCTTGCCGGTGAAAAGAGTCACCTCTCCCCGGGAGTCGGCCTTTTGCCCGGCCTGATTGGCATGGGTCACGCGGAGCGCATACTTCCCGGGTGCTTTTTTCCCGGCCTTCAAGCGGTAAAAATGATCCTTCTTCTCCGTCCCGGTAAAACCGTCATGCTCGTCGGTGGAAATCACCTTGCCGTCGCGCAAAAGCTCCACCTTCTTTATTTCAAAACCGGAGGCCCCGCCCTTGTAGTCAAACTGCGCCACCATATCGACCGCCTGGTCGGGAGTCAACGGGATGAGCCAGCTCCCCTTGCCTTCCAGCACATCGCGATTCCATTCGGCTACGGGCAGAGGATTGATGTAGCGGTAATTGACCTTGTAGGCGTCAAGCACCCGGGCGTGATCTACCAGACGCTTGTAAAAATCCTTGTAATCCTTCCGTTCCTGCGGCGTCCAGGTCATTTCCGCCAGGGCCGTCAAACGGGGGTAGGCCTGGTACTCGACATGCTCGGGGCGGGTCATCAGCTCGCTCCACAGCTGGGCCTGTGCGCCGTACACATTCTTCTTCCCCTCTTCGGTCAGCTCGGAAGGGAACATATTGAAATTATACACCCGCTCGAGAGTAAGCGGCCCCTTGTACAGCGTCCAGTTATCCGCCGGAGAGTCGGTCTGCCACGAGTCGAAATAAAACGTCCCCGTCTGGGAATGAATAATCCCGTGCCCCTCATTGGCGGACTTGATGGCATTTTGCATCGAGAGCCAGGGCATCACGACGGCCGACTTTGTAAGAGTCTCCATATTATGACCGTGCATGATCTCCTCCCATCCTGCCGGGCGGCGGCCCTTTTTGGCGATATGCCCGGCCAGCTCATTGAACATCCACGCCTGCAGCTGGTTCTCGTCCTTGAGGCCCAGTTCCTTTATCTTGGCCTGCACTTCCGGGCTGTTTTTCCACTGGCCCTTTGGCGACTCGTCCCCGCCGAAGTGAATCACCTCAAAGGGAAAGAGCTCCATGGTCTCGTCAAGAATATCCTTCAGGAATCCCAGCGCCTTTTCATTGGGCGCGAACAAATCGACGGAAATATTGGAACGAACGTTCGGAACCTTTCCGGTCGTACCGAACTCGGGGTAAGCGGTGAGAGCCAGCATCGCGTGACCGGGAAACTCAATCTCCGGCATAATCTCCACATGGCGGGACTTCGCAAAGGCGACAATCTCCCTGATGTCCTCCTGGGTGAAATAACCGCCGCCATGGAAATGACCGTACATGAATTTGGCCGGGCGCGTCTTGTCAGTCGGGTCCTCGCCGGGATAAACCGCGGGGAAATCCTTCGCCACTTCCACCAGCTTGGGATACTTTTTGATCTCAAGACGCCATCCCTCCGAGTCCACCAAATGCCAGTGCATGCGATTCAACTTGTGCAGGGACAGCAGATCGATGAATTTTTTGACAAACTCCTTGTTCTGGAAATGCCGGGCGGAGTCCATCATGGCCCCGCGCCAGCCCACGGAAGGTGCATCTTCCAGAGTCAGGAAGGGAATGGCGGCTCCGCCCTTCATCATCATCTGATGCAAACTCTGGAGACCATAAAAAACGCCTGCGGCGCTTCCTCCCGAAATCTGTATGCCGTTCGCGCCGCATTTCAGCACATACCCTTCCTTGGGAAGAGACGCGTCTTCCTTCAATACAATACGACCGGAAGACGGCTTGAGACGGGACGCGGGGGATTCCGCCTTTTGCAGAATCTCCTTCAAAAACGAAACCTCATTGCTCAATCCGGCCGGAGCTTCTATCGGAGTCGCCTTGCCCAGAACAAACACTTCATTCGCCTTTTTTGTCCGCTCCATATAAGAGGTCAGGGGCGAGCCGTCGGGGGCCAGCTCCCTGGCAGGGCGAGGAATGACGGGCACATCCGCAGTCAGGGAAGAGAGAGACAGCGCCGCCGCTATCATGGAATAAAGAAAAGGAGATCCGTGGGACATAAAAAAGAGGGGTCAATACTGTTTTGCGTGACTAGAAGCTAAAGAAATACGCTCCGAAAGCAAGTTTTCTTTAGCGGCGGGCTTGCCTGTCCCGTTTCCCTGACAGGAAAAAGCCTTGAATTCCCCGCCAATACATATTGTATCAGGAAAACGGTTCATTCCGCCGTTTTAATCAAAAACGACTCACAATATGAAATCTCTGTTCATACTCTCCGCCGCGGCTCTCCTGAGCCTGCCCCTCGCGCTGAACGCGCAATCTCTCAAGACAAAGGATGGCAAGGACATCCCCCTGACAAAACAGCAATGGAAGGACTCCGCCGAGCAATCCAAAAAGGAGCGCAAGGAAAAATCGGACGCCAGGAAAAAGGAAATCGAGGACAAAATCACCGACAAGAAAAAGGCCGTAGAAAATAAAGTCGAAGCCAACAAGGAGGCCGCAAAGGCAAAACGAGAAGCCAACAAGCAAAAGCAGACCGACAAGGCCAACGAAAAACTGAACAAAATCGGCCTTAAACTGTCCTGATCCGTCGGAAGCATTCCTTCTGAAACTACAATCCGCTCCGCCCTGTTGGGCGCGGGCGGATTTTTTTATTCAACCCTGTTAGGCCTTTGAAGGATGACTCACCAAAAAAGAGCCATTATTCTCAGCCTTTTCTTATAACGTCTCCAATCCCTCCCTAAACGTCCTGTACTTGAAGTCATCGTAAAGCTCCGCCCGTGCTCTGGCGGTATCGCCATAGTACGATGACATGCCTATTTTGATGAAATCCCGCGTCAGGGGACTTCTCGTCCCGAATATCTTCGAGAAAAATTCGAAACAGGAAGCCGCAAAGAAAATCACGCCGGCATTCATTCTCCATGGTTTCCCATACCCCCACCAGGCCGTCGCCTCGTCGAGGAACTCCTGCAGAGTTTGTACCCCGTTGTCTCCCAAGTGATAAATCCCGGAGACATTCTCCTTCAAAATGGCCTGACTGACTGATTCGAGAAAATCGGCGGTAGAAATAAGATGTATCCACGTCGGCTTGCGCCATATCCCCAGCAGACGGTATTTTGCGAACCATCGGGCGGCGTCCATCATCAAAATCCCCCTGCCGTAAACCATTCCCACACGGAGCGAAAGGAACTCCATCACTGTTTGTTCCAAACCAAAGAGAATCCGTTCCTACTCAAGCCGCGTCCGCTCATGCATTGAGTCCTG
>CAZNVW010000183.1:0-4710 GCA_964576595.1 uncultured Verrucomicrobiales bacterium | reverse complement strand
GGTGCGGGGGGCTGCGATCAGGGGACCGAAGTCTGTCAGGGCTCCTACGCCAAGGAAGATAATGGGCGGGAAGATTTCCGCCTTGATACCGAGGCCGATGAAGTCGAACAGGCCGCCGTGAATGCCGTCGACGCGGAATTCCTCCGTCACCCGGTCAGCGCGGACATAGTCCCCGTTGTTGTCGAGTTTGACGGATTTGTTGTGGTTTTCCTTGTCCCAGACAGCCTCGGGAGAGGAGGTCTCGGGGCCGGCGTTTCTGTCACGGGAGAGCTTGACGCGCAGGTACATCGTTTCCGTTGTGATCTGCTTGCCTTCCATGCTCTGCGTGATGGTGGGGACCTTGGTCACCAGCATGCCGTTGTCGGGAATGTTGGCGATCAGGGCGCCGAAGGCGATCGGAACCAGCAGGAGCGGTTCGAAGCCCTTGGCTACGCCGAGGTAAAGCAATACGGAGGCTACAACCCACATGACCATCATTTGCCATGAGACGCTGAAAACGCCGAGATTGCCGAAGAATGTTTCTAAACTTTCCAACATAAATTTATGAAGGGAGAGGTTCCGACGGGACTGAGATCAAAAGATCTCAGGCAATCGTGCAAAGGGGCTGGCCTTCCTGGACGCCTTCGCCGGGGGAGACGAGGATGGCTGTCACCGTGCCGCTGGCGGGAGCGAAGATGAGAGTGTTCATCTTCATGGCTTCGATGGTCAGGATCTGGTCACCTTCCTTGACGACGGCGCCGACTTTGACGTCCACCGAAACGACTTTGGCGGAGAGCGGGCTCAGTACGTCGCCGCCTCCGGCGGAGGGAGCGGGGGCTGCGGCGGGAGCCGGAGCGGGTGCGGCGGCTACGGGAGCGCTGGCTACAGAGGAGGACGCTACGGGAGCGGCCGGGCGGGAGCACTGTTCATCAAGGAGTTCAACAGAGACGTCGAATGCTTTGCCATCAACGGTAATGCGGAGGTTTTTCATTGGTGTAAAAAAAGGTTTGGTTTGAGTTGTAAGGGGATGATTATTTGCGGATGCGGTGCGAGGCGAAGATGTCGGTACGACCGGACAGGGCCCATTGGCTGGATGCGCTTTGGCGGATGTCCAGGATTCGGTGGCCGCGTCCGTCAAGGGCCGTATCGACGGCAGCCGCGATCACGGCTACCAGTTCGGGCGTCAGACCGCCCTGAGGTGCGGGAGCCGCCGCCTTGGCGGCAGGTGCGGGAGCGGGCTTTGCGGCAGACTGGGCCGCCGCCGAAGCCGCTTTTTTGCGGTTATCGATGGCGACCATGATTTTGCCGATCAGCGACACCACAACCGCGATCAGAATAAGGCAGGAGAAGACGACAATCATACCCACGGTTTGGGTGATGGCCGCGGACTTCGTAATTTCCGCCAGATCGTGAAGGTTGTTTATGGTTGCGAGCATGGCGCTTAGAGGGGGATGTTGCCGTGTTTCTTGGCGGGACGCAGTTCCTTCTTGTTCAGCAGGCTGCGGAGAAGAAGGGCGATTTTGGCGCGGGATTCGGCCGGATCGATTACTTCTGTAACCTGACCCATTTCAGCGGCGACATACGGGTTGTAGAACTTGTCTTCGTAGTCGGCGATGATTTTGGCGCGTTCTTCATCCGGGTTTTCGGAGGCCTTGATCTGCTTGGCGTAGAGTACGTTGACCGCACCTTCCGCGCCCATGACGGCGATTTCCGCGCAGGGCCAGGCGAGCACGGCGTCGGCGCCGAGGTCGCGGGAGCACATGGCGATGTAGGCGCCGCCGTAGGCCTTGCGCATGATGAGCGTGATTTTCGGCACGGTCGATTGAGCGTAGGCAAAGAGCAGCTTGGCGCCGTGGCGGATGATGCCGCCGCGTTCCTGCTGGATGCCGGGAAGGAATCCGGGAACGTCGGTGAGGGTGACCAGGGCGATGTTGAAGGCGTTACAGAAGCGGACGAAGCGGGCGGCCTTGTCGGAGGCGTCGATGTCGAGGCAGCCGGCTTTCTGCATCGGCTGGTTGCCGATGATGCCGACGACCACGCCGCCGATGCGGGCGAAGCCGATGATGACGTTCTTGGCGAAGTCGCGCTGGACTTCGAGGAAGTCGCCGTCATCCACGAGGCGGGCGATGACCTTGTGCGTATCCAGGGGCATCTTGTTCGAGTCCGGGATCAGGTCGTTCATGCCCGCGTCGGGAGCCGTGTCGATGGGGGTATCGAGCTTGTGCGGCGGCTCCGCCATGTTGTTGGAGGGCAGGAAGGAGAGGAGCTTCTTCAGGATTTCGATCGAGTGGGCGTCGTCTTCCGCGACGAAGTGGATGTTGCCGGAGACGGAGGCGTGTACCGCCGCGCTGCCGATGTCATCCATCGTGCATTTCTGGCCGAGGACGGCTTCGATGGTGGCCGGGCCCGTGATGAACATCTGGGCGTTGGACTTCTTCATGATGAGGAAGTCCATCAGGGCCGGGGAGTAGGCGGCTCCGCCTGCGCAGGGGCCGGAGATCAGGGAGATCTGCGGTACGACGCCGGAGGCCAGAACGTTGCGGTAGAAAATCTGGGAGTAGCCGGAGAGCGCGGACACGCCTTCCTGAATGCGGGCGCCGCCCGAGTCGTTGACCGTCACGATGGGCATGCCGTTCTTGAGGGCAAAGTCCATCATGTCACAGATCTTGGTGGCGTGGGCAAGGCCCAGGGAGCCGCCTTCGACGGTAAAGTCGGATGCGGAGCAGGCGACATGACGACCGTCCACGAGACCCGTGCCGACGACGACGCCGTCACCGGGGATTTCCTTCTTTTCCTGCCCGAAGTTGTGGCAGTTGTGACGGACATTCATTCCTATTTCCTGGAAGGAATGCTGCTGATACAGGGCGTCCAGACGGTCGCGGGCCGTCATCAGGCCCTTTTCATGGCGTTTCTGGATTTTTTCAAGACCGCCGCCGTTGAGGATTTTTTCCCGGCGCTTTTTAAGGTCTTCCAATAATTCGGGTTTGATGGCCATATGGGATTGGCTTGATGCTGTTTTGTTTGGGAAAGGATTAGTGCTTGCAGCCGCAGGCGCCTTCCGGTTCCTGGCAGAATTCGGTCAGGACGCCGAATGTGCTCTTCGGGTGCAGGAAAGCGACGAGCTTGCCGTGCGCGCCGGGCATCGGCGTTTCATTGATGAGGCGGATGCCGGATTCCTTGGCGTTGTCGAGCTGGCTCTGGACGCAATCTGCGGCAAAGGCGATGTGATGGACTCCCTCGCCCTTGGTCTCAAGGAACTTGGCGATGGGGCTTTCGGGAGAGGTGGGTTCCAGCAGTTCGAGGTGGACGCCGCCTACATTGAAAAAGGCCGTTTTGACCTTCTGGGATTCGACAACTTCCACGTGTTCGCATTTGATGCCAAGGGCGGATTCGTAGTAGGGGACAGTGGCTTCCAGGCTCTTGACGGCAATGCCGATGTGGTCGATTTGTTTAATCATGATTTTGTCTTGGTTGAATAAACTGGTTGGTGAAAGTTAGCACTTAATTAACGGCAATGGGAAGCAAAATAGCCGCTTCCGGCGTCTTTTTGTGAAATAAAATTTTACGTCTTCCGGACGCAAAAACCCCCGTGCGGAGACTCTCGCACGGGGGGCTGGGGAGTGATTTTTCAAAAAGAGGTTTGAAAAAAACCGGGTTTTATTGCGCGGCGGCCTCTTCGTCTTCCTGAGGTTTCGGCGCTTCCGGAGCCTTGCGCTTGGTGACGGTCTCCATGGCTTTTTCCGCCTGGTAGCTGACTTTATCGTCGGAGTCGTCATAGAACTCCTTGAGCAGGTCCAGCGCCCACTGGTCCGTTTTGGCATTGCCTTTCAGATGGCCGATAAAGGTGAGTTTGTCCATCTGGGTTTTGTTCAGTGTCTTCAGGTAGTCCACGAGTGGCTTCACTTTGGCCATGTCGCGTTTGCGGCCGGGGGCGACGAGGCATTTGTAGAGTTCTTCGGTGACGAATCCTGAGGTGGCGGGGTCCTGACCGTAGGGGGAGTCCTTCACTTTCAGGAGGACGGCGATGGCGTCGTCATTTGTCCAGGAGCCGAGGGCTTTCAGGGCGTTTCTTCTGGCTATGTTGCCGGTGTCCTTGCCGTTGACGAGGCCGTCCAGGAACTTGAGGCCGAAGTCGTCTCCGGTCTTGCCCATCAGACGGATGTAAACGTTTTTCTGGTTCTCGTCCGCCTTGTTGTACTCGTCAATGATCATTTTGGACAGGGCCGCCTTGTCGGTGGCTCGCGACATGACCTTGCTGACGGTTCTTTCCGCGTTGCCCCTGAGTCTCGCGCTGGCGTCGCCGTCGTTGATGATGCCGATCAGGAAGGGGATGTCGCTATCCTTGAACAGGGGATGGATCTGGTAGATCAGTCCCTCCTTATATTCCGGGGGAGCGAAGTTGTAGAAATCGATCATGCCTTCCCGCAGTCCTTCCGGAGCCGGCTTTTGCGTCGCCACGAAGTACACGAGGCGCTGCAGTTTTTGAGCCGATCCTTTCTGGAGGTAGCTGGAGTAGTTGTCCTTGAGGTCCTTGAGGACAAGGGGCCACAGGGTCGGAGAGCCCTTCATCATTTTCTGGATGGTGGATGAGGCCGCTTCCCAGGCATTGTCGTCCGTTTTGATTTTGCCCAGAACGAACATGGCGTCTTCGGGCAGGGCAGCGATGGTGGTCTGGCTGTCGTCCGCACCCATCTTGGCGAAGGCGACATATCGATCCATGATGCGCTGTTC
>CAZNVW010000182.1:0-4797 GCA_964576595.1 uncultured Verrucomicrobiales bacterium | reverse complement strand
CACTCCGGCGGGCTTGCCCGTGTCCGACCAGTTTTCAGCGGTGCCCGTTCCTCCGATGGTCCAGCCCGTCATGTTGTCGGTCCACACGGCCGTCGCGCCGTCTGCCGCATTATATACCAGCAGTTCATTGGAGCGGTCTACGATCTGGATGCCGGCAATGTTGGCCCGCCCGCCAGACTGATTCTCTCCCATGATCCTCAGATTTCCGCCGCCGATCCACGCCACATTAAGATAGTTGGTTCCTTCGGTCAGAGTGCCACCCGTGTTAGGCGCGCGCGACCCCCAGCCACCAGTTCCGACGACGGTCTTGCCATCTTCTCCCTTGTAGGAGATCCCGTTGACGTTGACAGAGCCGATGAGGCCTGCACTATCCCCGCCAAAAACGATGTAAACGCTGGAAAACAGGTAAGGAATTTGAGTCAGACTAACGCCGCAGTTGGCTGTCGAACCTGCCTCTCCGCAATCCAGATAGCCGGACGCGAGTTTGCCGTTACTCGTCGTGCCCGTTCCCCCCTGCCAAATGCCAGTGCCGCCTCCGCCATTTTTTGTAATCGTAATGGAAATATCCGACAGAACATTGCCCTGGCTGTCCTTGATACCCGGAGTGCCGGAAACATCGGCATTGAAGTTGTTCCAGTTGGCTCCATCTACGGGCACAATGCCGGCGGTACCGTCTGCGGCGGTGATTTTGTTGGCGTCGTTGCCGAAATTGATATTGATGCTGTTCGCCGCCTCAACGGTAACGCTTGCGAATGAGAAAGCAGCGAGGACAGCGGCGGCGAGGGAGAGGGGGAGTCTCAGTTTCATGTTAACAGAAAAAGAATGTATGCAGAATGGTATGCAATGGTGCGGCAAAGCCTTTTTCAAGGGACTTTATTACCGGAAAGGTATCGGATTGCCTATCCGCAGGTCAAGGGCAAAAATGAAATAGGAGAGAAAGTCTATTTAAGCCTGACGCGAAAGACTTAAACAGAGAAGAGAATTATTTTGAAAACGGGTTGGAGAAAAAGCGGAATCACCCATACAGAAAAAGCAAAAAAGGTTTGCTGAATTCTTATCATTAACAAATTGCGATTTTCTCATACGGATAGGCAATCCGTTATATATTTTGGGAGTATGTGATAAATTGCGTTTTTTCTTTTCCTTGTCATGCTGTTTTTCGATAGTTTCCCTACGTCAGACAGTATTTTTCGATAGACAAATATGCTGTATTTATGGGCGGCATATTGTCCCGGGACTTCTATTTTCACAAGTCATGATATATTATATATCATGACGCGTTTGTCAGACGCATGCCGCCGCCCTCCGGTTTTTGCCTCTGCCGTTCCTGATGCTTTCCCGTTTTCCGGCATGATACTCCCTTCGGGGCAAGACAGGGAAAAATTTACGCTAAATACTTATGCTTAATTTTATAGAGGGAAAATATACACGCCTGTTAGACTTGTTCCGCTTGCGTTGTAGATGACTGTCACATTCGTCAGACCGCCGAAAGAAAGGTGCTCAGCCGGAAGCCTGCCGCAGAAAACAAAACCGGGAAAAGCGTTCGGCGCGATCCTGCTCTTTATATTGGGAGCAGCTGTATTACAGGTTGATTTTTTGCGTATTTTTGAGGAGTTGAGATTAAAAATAAATTTATTGACGTGAGACCTGCGGATTCATAATCCGTATTGTTTTTTAGAAAAACGTTGATTATGAATAATCAAAAAATTGATTTTGATTTTTTTAAGGATAAATTCCCCCATTTTCTCCAAAATTATTCTCAAATTATTTTTCTTTATTAGTCCTTTTAGGAAAGTTGTTAATCAGACTTCTTATCCTATTTTATTTTTATCTTATTTTACCCTTGACCTGCGGATTATGAATCCGCTACCGTCCGGGCAATAAATTATTGTCGAGGCGCATCCTTTTGTCGCTCCGACTCACCGGAATAGCACAACACACCATCAACATGAAACTGAGACTCCCCCTCTCCCTCGCCGCCGCTGTTCTCGCTGCTTTTTCATTTGCAAGCGTTACCATTCAGGCAGCAAACAGTATCAGTATTAATTTCGGTACTTCGGGCAACAATATTCCTACTGACGCGCCTCAGGAATTCGCCGGTCTTGTAATCAGCAATACCTATTGGAATAACGTCAATACAAACACCAGGGGTACTTACGAGAGCATGTCCAGCAGCGTTGTAGGGGGCGTCCTCCGGGACAACACCGGCACGGACGTGGGCGGCGGCATGACGATGAAGCTGACTGGAAATGCCATGTGGGGGCCCGGCGGCTCGAACAAGCTGACGAACAGCTACATTGACGATGGGAGCGGAAAATATGCGGGAGTCTATCTGACGGACGTCCCCTATCTGATGTCAACGGTTTATGTTATATTGTCAGGAGACAGCGGACAGTACAGCTCCATGAATATCAACGGCACCTCGTACAAGGGAGACGGGGAGCAAACGATCGCGGGAAGCGGGGCATGGGGAAGCCGCAATACGAATGGAGGCAATTTGAAAGAGGGGGTCAATTACCTCAAGGCAAATACTTCCGGGAGCACCCTGTACGTCACCGCCGATACCAATGGCGGACGGGGCACGATCGCCGGCATCCAGATCGTCGATGCCTATGCCGGCAACATGACCACTCACACGCTGGCTGCCGGAGCAGTCAGCTGGGCCGATACGGTACCCTCTGACAGCACCGCCCAGACTTTTATCGCGTCGGCGGACGGATCGACGCTGAATATCACAACTGTTTCCACAGACGGAATTATCCTCAAACAGGGCACTTTGACTCTGGCGGGAGACACGCTGACCCTCACCGGCCCCGCCGCCTTGAACGCGATGGCAGGCTCCATCCTGCATATCAATGCCACGCTCTCTTCCTCCGGCCTCATTTCCCTGGGCGGAAACGGAGAGATCCACTTGGGCACGGCCCCTGACCTGAAAAAAGTAGTCATTAACGGCAATGTTTATGTGGACAGCATCACCGCGGACTACAGCGATGCCGTTTTGCCTGGCTCGGGTGTTTTGCATTTCAACACGGGTACCCTGACGTTAAAGCAGGGGGGGCTCATGGGATTCGCTCTCGGGCAAGGGGCAAGCGTCTCCATCGGAGCAACGACGAGAGGGGCGCTGCTCGGCGGAGTCATGTCGGGCAAGGGAACCGTCACGCTGACCAACTTGGGGACGGGAGCCACACTCGATCTGGAGGGGCAGACTCTGGGCAGCGACTGGAGCCAGTTTGGAGGCACGCTGATTCTGGACGGCAACGGCAAGCCCATGCGTGTCCAGCCGGGCATCGTCGGCGGAGGGCTGACGAATGGAGAACGCGCGACCATCATCGTTCGCAACGGCGCCCAGTTTTATGAAAGCGGGAGCGCCTCCATTGAGCGCACCGCCAACTGGGTACTGGAAGGAGACGGGTACGTCATTGGAACTGAAAGCCTGGGCGCCCTTCGCCTGGGAGGAGCCAACTACAGCGGCACCTTCCTCATTGAGGGGGCGGGCGCCAGCATTGGAGGTACCGGAACCAATGCCACGCTGTCAGGGAACATCTCGGGCAGCATCCTGAGTCTGGGGCCCTTGAAGATCCACAGCATGGGCACAGTCACTCTCACGGGCGACAACAGCGGCCTGGCCGGCATAAAAGTCGCCAGAGGCACGGTTGATTTCAGCAGTGAAAAATCACTGACCGGCAGTCTGGAGCTGATCGCCGATAACTCCGTCGCCCGGGTCAAGTCCGATCTGACCATTACGACGCTCACGTCCAGCATAGCTTCCTCTAAAGTCGCCGTCGATGGCGGCAAATCTCTGACCATCGCGGGCAAGGCGGGAGAGACGACCCCGTTCGATACGGAGTTCAAGGGAATTTTGGAAGGAGCGGGCAAATTGAGACTGAATGGCAATGGCACGCTCACTCTCAGCGGCACAAACACGATAGAGGGGGGCATTGAACTGCAAAACGGCACTCTTCGTTTTGCCTCCGACGCTTCACTGGGGCTTGCCGGTCGGCGAAAGGTTACGGTGCTGTCCGGCGCTCCGGAGGGGCGCGTACCGGTACTGTCGGCAGCGACCGGCACCTTGACGATGGATCTCCTGACCCTGTCCGCCGGAGCCTCGCTTGATGTAGGAGGCTCAAAGACCGCTCTCAAGATCACCTCTTCTCTAAATGAAGGCGTGACGCTGAGCAACAACTCCCTGTACATGGATAACGGGGATATGCTCTCGTGGGCCGGAACGGTGACGGTGAGCGGAAATCTGAAATTCCATCTGGATACGCACAGCATGGAGGCCGGTGCTCATGACCTCATCACCTCGACGACGGGCGTCGTTCTCACCTCAGGCAATCTATCGTTTGAACAGGACGCCAATTACCGGGCCAGAGAAGTGGAGGTCAAGCTCGGGAATGACAACAAAAGCATCATAGCCATTATCGGAGAAAAAGTATCTGGCGACCTGACATGGAAGACGGATACGGGATTGTGGACCGTCGGAGCGGACAAACATTGGACGCTCAATAACATAGTAACGGGCAACGATACCTTCTACCAGGCCGACAACGTCCGCTTCCTTGACATAGCCGGCTCCGGCGCGCAAACCGTCCGGATCGGGGGAGAAGTAACCCCCGGGAGCATCCTCGTCGACAACAGCGACACCGCCTACACCTTCTCCGCAGATACTCCTGATGGAGGGAAGATCTCCGGGACCAACGCCACTCTGACCAAGCGCGGCACCGGGTCGCTGACCATCAATCTGGGCAATACCTACGGCGGTGGCACCACGTTAAATGCCGGAGATCTTGTGCTGGG
>CAZNVW010000181.1:0-4801 GCA_964576595.1 uncultured Verrucomicrobiales bacterium | reverse complement strand
AAGCGTGCTAGAGATCAACCCTAACCTTGTAACGCTTTTTTAGGACGGGACAGGCATAAAAAAGCCGGAGCGGGTGACGCTCCGGCCTGAGAGGAACGGGAAGTTATTTGAGAAATGTGATGGTCATCGGCATGACGTAATTCGTCTCTCCATTACATACCTTGACGGCGTTGATGATGGTGAAGATCAGCCACAGAATGGGAGCTACATAAATGAGGACAACGCCGATCAAGATGAGCACCAGTACCAGAGAGATAGCAGTGGCAATAATAATCCAGATAGTCCAGGAGATCTGCGAGTTCAGAATGTTTTTTCCGATCTGGGCGAGCTGGGGATTTTCATCTTTCCAGACGAGCCATAAAACGAGGGGAACGATGATATTCAATCCCGGAATGGTTCCGCTGACAAGACTGCTCAGCGGAGACAGCCCAAGGAGGGTAGATTTTGTTTCTGGGCTCATAGATTCATTCTTATCGTATGAACGGGAGAGGGAATCAAGGTAAAAGAGAAATACTCCTTTTTACTGCCTTATTTCACCCGTGACAGGGCGGAGAAAGTCGTGTATCGTGCCTCCACTTTCATGAGCTTTCAAGGAACATACACGGCTTTGGTTACTCCTTTCCGCAACGGCAGGGTAGATGAGGAGGCGTTCGCTGCATTGATTGACAGTCAGGTAGCTGCCGGGGTGGACGGTATTGTCCCGATGGGAACGACCGGAGAATCTCCCACGACTACGCATCAGGAGCATTTGGAAATTATCCGTCTTGCCGTCGAAATGGCCGCAGGCCGGACGCAGGTAATTGCCGGGACGGGCGCCAATTCGACGGATGAAGCGATTGAGATGACCCGCGCCGCCTCCGATTATGGCGCAGACGGCACATTGCAGGTCTGCCCCTATTACAACAAGCCTTCCCAGGAGGGCGTCTATCGCCATTTCCGCACGATTGCCGAGGCTACCCCCCTTCCCATTATGCTGTACAGCATCCCCGGTCGCTGCGGTATTGAAATCGCCGTGGAGACGGTGGCTCGTCTGGCCGTCGACTGCCCCACCATCCGCACGATCAAGGAGGCGGGCGGCAGTGTCGAACGGGTGAACCAGCTCGTGCAGGCTCTGCCCGATGATTTCACCATTCTGAGCGGAGATGATCCCTTGACGCTCCCGTTCATGGCCTGTGGGGCAAAGGGCGTGGTCTCCGTGGCCTCCAACCTCGTGCCCGACGTGATGGTGCGCATCGTGTCGGCCTGCCTTGCTGGCGATTTTGCCGAGGCTTTTGCCTTGCAGAAGAAGTATTACCCCCTGATGAAGGGGTTGATGTCCCTGGATGTCAATCCCGTGCCGATCAAGGAATCTCTGGCCCTGCTGGGCCGCATGTCGGACGAGTTCCGCCTCCCCCTTGTCAATCTTACCGCCCAGAAGCGGGAACAGTTGTTTGAGCTTCTGCGTGAATTTGAACTGGCCTGATTTATTCCCTCACACACTCAGATACGATGCTTCCCATTCTTATTACAGGTATTTCCGGCCGCATGGGCCAGGCCGTTCTCCAATCCGTGGAGCAGACTCCCGGAGCGGTTGTCGCCGGGACGCATGACGCCGGGCAGGATTTTGCCCAGGCCCTGACCTCCGCCCGCTCGGTGATCGATTTTTCCCATCATTCCTTTACTCGCGAGCTGGTTTCCTGCGCGGTGGAGTCCGGGGTTTCTCTGGTAATCGGTACGACGGGACAGACGGATGAAGAGCGGGATCTGATCCGGGAAGCCTCCCAAAGCATCCCCGTTGTTTTTGCGTCCAACTTCTCCGTAGGGGTCAACGCCCTGTTCTGGCTCACACGCCGGGCCGCGCGCCTGTTGAATGAAGATTTTGATGTAGAGGTGATTGAAATGCACCACCGCCACAAGATTGACGCCCCTTCCGGGACGGCCCGCCGTCTGCTGGAGATTCTTTGCGAAGAGAAGGGGCTCTCCCTGGAGCAGGATGTCGCCCATGGCAGAAACGGGATTACCGGCGCACGCCCTGCCGCCCAGATCGGGATGCACTCCCTGCGCGGCGGCGATGTTGTCGGTGACCATACGGTCATGTTTGCGGCGGATGGCGAGCGTGTGGAGCTTACCCACAAGGCCTCCAGCCGGTTGACCTTTGCCCGTGGCGCGGTTCGTGCCGCGCTCTGGCTGCAGGGCCGTCCGAACGGTCTGTACGACATGGAGGACGTACTTGGCCTTTCCCGCCTGTAGGCAGGCGGGAAACTCCCCTTACGATCATGCTTGCCGCCGTCGCTTTGGGCTCCAATACGGGAGACCGCCTCCGGAATTTGAAACAGGCCCGGGATATGCTCCTGCCCTTTCATCGGGGGAGTCGTGAAACATTCCTCCAGTCTCCGGTTTACGAGACGGCCCCGGTGGATTGCCCCGAGGGCTCTCCCGATTTCTACAATGCCGTTGTGGTTTTTGAGTGGGCCAGGTCGGGGCGCTCCCTGTGGGAGCTGACTTGTACGATAGAAAATTTTCTCGGCAGGGGAAAAAGAGTCGTTCGCAACGCGCCCCGGCCGATAGATCTGGATGTGTTGTTTGTCGGAGAGGAAATCTCTGATGACTCCCTGCTGACTCTTCCCCATCCCCGCTTGACGGAGCGTCTTTTTGTGCTTGGGCCTCTGGCTGACATTGTGCCGGACGCCGTCATCCCGGGAACGGGGCGGACGGTTTCCTCGCTTCTTGCCGTACTGCCTCCGGGGCAGACGGCGGTCTCTCTCGTAACGGATATTTGGTAATGATGAATATGGAGCAGCATTTGGCCGTTTCGCGCGAAAAGGCCGGGATATTGAAAGCCCGCCGGGACGGCGCGCCCATCGCCATGATGACGGCCTACGATTATCCTACGGCGCGCCTCCTCGACGAGGCGGGGGCGGATGCCCTGCTGGTGGGAGACTCTCTGGGCATGATGGTCATGGGGTACCCCGATACGACTCATGTCGTTCTGGCGGACATGATTCACCATTGCCGTCTGGTCGCCCGTTCCGAAGCGGCGGCGTTTATGATCGGAGATCTCCCGATTAACACGTATCGCACCGACGAGGAGGCGCTACGTAATTCTCTGGCGTTGATGGAGACGGGCGTTCATGCCGTCAAACTTGAGGGCGGGGTGGAGCTGGCCTCCCGTGTGGCCTTTCTGGTCGGTCAGGGAATCCCCGTCGTGGGCCATATAGGCCTGTTGCCCCAGCGCGTGCTGGAGGAGGGCGGCTACCATATCAAGGGGAAGACCGATGAAGAGGCCGCCCAGTTGGAAAAGGACGTCCTGGCGATTGCCGGGGCGGGAGCCTGCATGATTGTCGTCGAGGGGGTCTCTCCCCGTGTGGCCCGCCGGTTGACGGAGATAAGCCCCGTGCCTACGATAGGGATTGGTTCCGGCAAGGACAGTTGCAACGGGGCGGTCGTCGTGATCTCCGATCTGGTGGGCGCCTTTCCCTGGTTTGTGCCCGGCTTTATCAAGCCTCGTGCGGATGTCGCCGGAGTCATCCGGGAAACGGCGCATGGCTGGATCAACGAGATACGGGAATCCCGGTCATTTTTGACAAACTGCTGATTTCATGAAACCGGCCCAAGTTGTTTTTTGGTTGCTGCTGACTGCGGGGGTGCTCCTGGCGGCCGGTTTTTTGTGGGGCGGGAGAACGGAAAAAACGCCTGCGGCGGAAGTTTCCCCGTCCTCTGTCCCTCAGCCGCGCAACCGGCATGAGGCCGACCTCCCCAGAGCTCTCCCTGCGGAAGCGCTGGACGCCCGCTGTCTGGTCATGCGCGCCTGGGATCGGGCCGTGATTCCTGTGGCAGACCGCTTCGAATCTCCGCTGGGCGGGGAAAAGGGCGCTTTCGTCTATGACGCCCAGCCGTTCGGCGCGAAAAATGAAGACCGGGGCGGCCTTCACGCCGGGCAGGACTGGAACGGTATCGGGGGGGAGAATACGGATTTTGGCGATCCCGTTTACGCGGCGGGCCGGGGTATGGTGATTTACAAGGGCAGACCCTCCGATGAGTGGGGGAATGTAGTCGTCCTGGCGCATCGCCTGCCCGACGGGGAAATCGTGCAAACCCTGTACGCGCATTTGAGCCGTATCGATGTGAGCCTGCGCCAGCAGGTTGCCCGGGGGCAGAAGATAGGGCTGGTAGGCTCCGCGGACGGGCTTTACTGGGCGCATTTGCATTTTGAAGCGGTCAAGTCATCTTTCAATGAAGCGGGCCAGCCCGGCTATTTTGCTGAAAACGCTCCCGGCGGAATGAGAGGGCGGATTGACCCCGGCATTCTCAATGAGCTGGTAAACAAAGATTTGTCTTGCGATCTTCCCGATGACATTTTTTCCTTGCTCGAAAGGCAGGAATTGGAGCGTAATAGTAACGGCATCCGGTTCAATATTGCCCCCTGACCTTCGAACCCTCCTTACCCTCTCCTGCATATCATGAATAAACGCGGAACCCTGATTGTCTTTTTGACCAGCGCCATTGTCGGCGCCTTGCTGGCTTTGGCCTACTTCTTTTTCTGGAATGCCAAGCCCGGCTCCGGGGAAGTGGTGCGCCCCATCGGGGTTGACCCCGTAGAAAGGCCTGATGCGACCAGCCGGGAAAAGCTCCCTCCCCGCCGTCTGCCCGATACATTGGTGGAGGAGACCTCCGCCCAGCTGATGGCCCGTTACGCTCTCAACCGGGTCGAGGAAGATCCCGGCGCCATTGCCCAGGCGATTGGCCGCCTGGCTCAAAGCGCGGACACGAAAATGCTCGAGCTCATGCTTGAGCGCAATCTGATCCCCAGGGAGGCGGAAGC
>CAZNVW010000180.1:0-4877 GCA_964576595.1 uncultured Verrucomicrobiales bacterium | reverse complement strand
GTGCGAATTGTTTTCCGGAAGGGGCAAAAAGCCTGTTTTTGAAGAAAAAATCGCGATAGAGAAAGAAATCAATTGACTTAATCTTCAAAACAGAATACCTCTGCGTCCCGATTTTCAACCGGCAGTGTATGCCGGGAACTAGAGTACGAAAACTGAACCATGAAGACCTTCTCAGCCAAACCGAAAGAAGTTGAGCGCAAGTGGTACGTAATTGACGCCGCCGGCAAAGTGCTTGGCAAGGTGGCAGTAGAGGCGGCCAACCTCCTGCGCGGCAAGAACAAACCCATTTTCACATCCCATATTGATTGCGGCGACTACGTCGTAATCATCAACGCCGACAAAGTCGTCCTGACCGGCAACAAGGAAAACGCCAAGATCTACACCCGTTTCTCCGGATACGTCGCTGGCCAGAAAGTGGAAACCCCCCGCAAGATGCGTCTGCGCCGTCCCCAGCTGCTTGTTGAACTCGCAGTCAAAGGCATGGTTCCCCATACCCGTCTCGGTCGCGCCCAGCTTGGCAAGTGCAAAATCTATGCCGGTTCCGCGCATCCGCACGAAGCCCAGCAGCCGATTCCCTACACCATCGACTAATTTTCCGATATGAGCGAAACCACATACAATGCCACCGGACGCCGCAAAACGGCGATCGCCCATGCCTGGCTTACCGAAGGTACCGGAAGAATCACGATCAACCGTCGTATCTTCGAAGAATACCTTCCTACCCTCCCCCTTCAGAACCAGACCCTGCAACCCTTCCAGGTGACCAATACGGTCAACAAGTTCGACGTGAAAGTCGTCTGCAAGGGCGGCGGCATCCACGGCCAAGTGGGCGCCATTCGTCTGGCCATCGCTCGTGCACTGGTTCAGCATGACCCCGCTCTGCGCGCTCAGCTGCGCGAATACGGTCTCATGACCCGCGACCCGCGCATGAAAGAACGCAAAAAGCCCGGTCAGCCCGGCGCTCGCAAGCGTTACCAGTTCTCCAAGCGCTAAATGCCCTTGGGGCCTGTTCCCCTCTCATACCTTCAAGAGCACCTCACCTCGAGGTGCTCTTTTTTATCTCCCGCATCAGGACTGTCTCCCCCCCTCCCCGGAACTGTCCCTTTCGGCATCAGGAGTGCCGTTTCATCGGCATAGGAACGGCAAAACACGCACTTGCCATCCTGGCAAAACAAGATAGAATATTTCAATGGAGCATCTCCCTCGCCTCCGCTCTGGAGGTAAAGATATTCCGGCGAACCACCCCCTTCTGTTTTGGGCTTAGAATCCATCAAAAAACTTCTGACCTCCTCCCCGGCCGATACCGGCTCGGACGTCCCGTTTAAAGCGCTCTCATGGAAAACGACGGCGGATCGCAGCCTCATACTGCGCGCCCTGCTCGTTCTCTCCTTCTTCGCCGCCTACCTCCTCATGGCGTTCAACAGCGTCGATTCGGACTCCAACCCGGATTACCTGAAACGCGTCATCCCCTACTGCCTCGGCATCTTCGGCACGGTCATCATCACCTTTAAAATCCTGAGAAGAAGCGCCCCTCCCTCCAACAAGCGCATCTTCGTCATCTGGGGCAGCATACTGTGCCACCTGGCTCTGTTTTACGCCCTCTCGATCTACTGCACGACCAGCCTGAAAACGGGCCCCCATTTCCTGCTGCTCATCCTCCCCTACATCTTCGCGCCGATGATCACCACCGTCCTGCTCGGCAAGCGGATGGGGATCTTCACCGTACTGACCGTCAGCTTCCTCTCCTGCACTCTGGTACCCCAGAATGACGTCGAAGCGACGCTGATCATCTCCCTGATCACGGGATGCGTCACCGTCATCACCACCTACAGAACAAGAAGCCGCAGCCAGCTGCTCCGGGCGGGATGCTATACGGGCCTGACCGTCCTGCTGATGGGCATCATCTACGGGAGGGTAGGACTCATCGCCGGAGCCTCGGACATACACTGGGCCATGCTGGTCAAGGAAAGCACCATTGCCTTCTGTAGCAGCCTGTTTGTCGCCATCCTGCTCAGCGGCCTGTTCCCCCTTCTGGAAGGCATGTTCGCCATCACGACAGCCACGGGATGGCTGGAACGGTGCGACCTGAACGACAAACTGCTCGGACGCCTGCAAATGGAAGCGCCCGGCACCTTTCACCACTCCCTGATGGTCGCCCAGCTCGCGGAAACCGCCGCAGAAGCAATCGGAGCCAACGCCCTTGAATGCCGCGTCTGCTCCTACTACCACGACATCGGCAAACTCTCCAGACCGGAATACTTTACCGAGAACATGGCGGACAAGCAAAACTCGCCCCACAATGCCCTCACCCCCCTCATGAGCGCCAAAATACTCATGAAACACGTCGAGGACGGCGTCGCCCTGGCTCAAAAACACAACCTCGAACGCCATATCATCGCCACAATCCGGGAGCACCACGGCACCTCATCCGTCTCCTTCCTCTACCAAAAAGCCCTCGTCATCCGCGATGAAATGCTGGAAAAAGTAGAAAAAGGCCTCGCCAACCCCGAAGACGTCGTCTATCCGGAAGAAATCCAGTTCCACTACCCCGGCCCCATCCCCCAATCCCGTGAAACCGGTATCGTCAGCCTGGCCGACGCGGTAGAAAGCGCCTCCCGTTCCCTGAACCACCCCACTCTGGAAGAAATCCACGAACTCGTGGACAGAATCATCCGCCATCGAGTCAACGAAGGCCAGCTCGACGACAGCAAACTCACCTTTGGCGACCTCAAAACCATCCGGCAAAGCTTTATCTCCACGGTCAAAAACATGCTGCACAGCCGCATCAGCTACCCCAAGAGCGCGACGGAAACCGAAGAAGACACCGTACAACTGCCCCTGACCTTTGAAGGTAGCTCCCCGGCCCCTGCCGCCGAAGAACCCCGTCCCGAAGAACCCGCTGCAAAACAATAATGGAACTGGGCCTTTACGACCATCACCCCCTCTCCCCCCTGTCGGAGACAGCCAAAGCGCACTATGAGACACTCCTCTCGCAAGCGCTGCCCCTGATCCTGGAGGAAAAAGAAGGCCCTGAGCCCGTCCTGTCAACCCTGGACGAAATTGAAATCTCCCTGGTGGACGACCCGGCCATCGCCCGCTTGCACCGCGACTTCATGAATATCGAAGGAGCCACGGACGTAATCACCTTCCAGCACGGAGAAATCATCATCAGCTCCGACACGGCGGCGGAACAGGCGAAACAATACGGAGAATCCCCCGAACGGGAACTCTTCCGCTACATGATCCACGGCCTCCTGCACCTCCACGGGTACCTGGACTACCTCCCCGAAGACCGGAAAAACATGTTCGCCATTCAGGAAAAACTGATCGGACAACTCTGGCCCGCCTGAACGGGGCGCGCCCTCTTCCGGGACACCTCAGAGACAATACGGGTGCCGCATCACAAACCCCTTGCCTGAACGGGGAGACGTATGCCAGCTCGGCCCCCGCTCGCGATACCCGCGACCACCGCCGCCCGTATCAAAACGCACGCCGCAAATCGTCATGAAAACATGCCCGTTTTTGGCATACACCGTAATCCACTCTCCCGGCCCGCGACGGCCGTAATTCAAAAACAACTGGGAATGCCGGCCGGAAGTCATCAACCCCGCCTCCTTTAAAACATAAGAAACCGCCCCGGAACAATCATAGGCGGAATCAACATGCGCCCTGTGACCGCCCCCGCGCCGATACGGCATACCGGCAATCCTGTTGGCAGCGGCAATCGCCCGCTTTACCTGAGGCGGCGCATCCTTGGGCGCGTAAACACGCCCCCCCTTCAACTGGGCCGCATGCTTCCCGTCGGGAGCGTAAAAAATCCTATCAGGGGCCGAGTCCTGCCCCTCTCCACAACTATTCAGCAAAAACACTCCGGCGGCGCACAACAACAAAAGAGTCAGGCGGTGAAACATCGGACGCAAGACTACCGAAAGAATCGTCAACTACAACCCCAAAATGAACCTCACAAAAAGTATCAATAAAAATCCTGTCGATGAAAAAGAGCAAACAATGCGGGAGAAAAGATTCCTCCCCGGGCGAACTCGAACAGAATACAAGCCATACCCTCCCTAGGGAAATAATATAAATCCATAGAACATCTTGGAGTACTTTCCCGCGAAATTGCCTGCGCCCGGTCGAGAAAGGGAATACCTTACCGAGCTTGCGCGTGAAAACAGCGGGCAGCTCCCGGGGACCCCCTAAACCGATAAATCAGACTGCGCCATTCGGAATATCCGCCTGAGTTGGGGCATTTGAACCAGAGAGGAGAAGTCCATCACCCCCTTTTGTCCGTTAGCCTTTCGCTCAAAAAATAAATCAGATAGATCAGAAAAGGCAACAGACAGATGACAGGAATCGCCGCGTAATATTGCAGAGGAATGAAATCTGCCGTGGCGAATATAATCACAATAACCAGCGTGACCGCCTGAAATGCGGAAAAACAAAGTGACGGAAGAAGACTTGATGACTTCTTTAAAAAAGTATCGAAAAAAAGCATTAAATAAACGGACAGGGAAATTAACACGAGAACCTCACTGGAAAAATCCCGCATCTTCCTGGAGAGGAAAAAAGGAAGCAAAGTCGATAGCGCCAGTATAATAAAATAGGGAAATTGAAAACGGATGCTTTTTTCACGAAAAAAATACAACCCGGCAATAAAACAGAAATAAAGCTGCAAATAGACAACCGTCCCGCAATCTCCCAGAGGAAAAAGAATGACCCACATCAAAGAGGGCAGTAAATAGAAGAATAGTAAAAAAAACAGGATATTTTTTGCTAAAGACATTTTTGAAGAATAATAAGATGAATCCTGTCTTGAGGAGCTAACCAGACAATATAGAGCGGAAATCCGGAAGAAGATTGCGGATAGAACGCTTCTC
>CAZNVW010000179.1:0-4930 GCA_964576595.1 uncultured Verrucomicrobiales bacterium | reverse complement strand
GTTTGCAGGGCGTCTTCGGCGATGACGGTCGCATTGATGGGGGAGGCGTCCGGGACGGCGGCGCCTCCGATATCTCCGATAATGATACGCGCGCTCTGGCTGGTCACCGCATTGACAATGTCGGAGGGAGTCAGCTTCAGAGCCTCCAGTTTGTTTGTATCAGGCCAGATACGCATGGCTTTTTCCGCCCCGAAAGTCTGGATTCTTCCGACGCCCTTGATACGTTTCAGCTCCTGGACGACTCGGGCGGAGGCCCATTCGCCCAATTCGATTTCATCCCTGCTGCCGTCAGAGGAGAGCGCGACCAGCAGTTGGATGTTATCCGACGATTTTTCGACCTGCACCCCTTCGCGGCGCACCACTTCGGGCAGGCGGGATTCTATGACCTTCAGGCGGTTTTGTACTTCGACCGCGGCGAGATCCGCATTAGTTCCCTGTTCAAAGGTCAGGACGAGCTGCACCTCTCCCGTAGAGCTGCTGGTGGCCGCCATATACATCAGACCGGGCGCGCCGTTCATCTCTTTCTCGATGATGGCGGTGACGGCTTCCTCCACCACTTTGGCGGAGGCTCCGGGATACATCGTTCTGATGTTGATGACGGGCGGCGCGATGTCGGGATATTGGGCGACGGGCAGGAGCCGCAGGGACAGCAGCCCCCCCAGAAGTATCAGCAGGGAGACGACCCAGGCGAAGACCGGGCGGTTGATAAAGAAAAAGGGCATGGGAGAGAGAAATTAATGAGTTGAGACAATTCCGCCGGGAGAGGCCTGCTGATTTGCCCGGGGAGCCGCTATGCGTACGCTGCTGCCGGGGGCAAGTCTGCTCGCCTTGCTGGTGACAATACGCTCGCCTCCTTTGAGACCTCCCGTGATGATCCAGCTTTTCCCGTCCATCTGCTCCGTTTGTACGGGGACAGGTTCAATGAGATTTCGGTCATTGACGGTCAGCACGACCGCTCCCTGCGCAGTGCGGGAGACGGCGTTGCGGGGAACGCGGAAAATGTTTTTCCGGATGGCGCTGTCAAAGGACACCCGGACATAGGTACCCGGCAGCAGTTCCATTTGAGGATTGGGGAACTCTGCCCGCATTTCCACAGTATCGGTCTGGGGATCTACCGCCCGGTCTGAGAAGAAGAGCTTCCCCGCTCTGGGATAGGTGTTCCCGTCCGGCAGAATCAAATGTACCTTTATGTCTTCAAGGGCGATTCCTTCCCATTTTCCGGACAGAACAGAACGTTGACGTTCGCTCAATTCGGCGACCGGCTGGGAGAAGCGGACATAAATGGGATGAATCTGCTCTACCGTAGTGAGATGGGTGGATTCATTCTGATTGACGTACGCCCCCTCCGTGACGAGCGCCCGCCGGGCAATCCCGTCAATGGGCGACTCGACTTGCGCGTACCCCAGCTCGAGCTGGGCTTTTTTCCGGGCGGCGAGGGCGGAGTCCAGCTCGGCTTTCGCCTGGGCCTCCTGGGCGATGGCGAGAGTATGCTCCCGCTTGCTGACGGCCTGTTTATCGACCAGAGCGCCGTATTGCTTCATTTTGTGCCTGGCGTCCGCCAGGACGGCTTCCGCCCGGGCGACATTCGCCTCGCAGCCGTCCAGAACGGCCTTCAGGGGCGCGGGATCAATTTGGAAAAGGACTTCCCCCTTCTTCACATGCTGCCCTTCCTCATAGCCCCTTTTCTGGACGATTCCGGTGACGCGGGCGCGTACTTCCGCCTGGCGGTAAGGCTCCAGCCTCCCCGGCAGATTGGAGTTCACGGGGAGTTGCTCGGAAACGGCTGTCATAACATCGACCTCTGCGGGGGGCAGGGTGGGCGCCTTCGCCGGAGCTTGCGCTTTTTTACAGGAGGAGCAGAAAAACAGGGGTAAGAGACAAACGGATAAAAGAGTGCTACGATTCATGATTTTTTATAAGTCCGTTGTTTTTGGGGCGTTTTTTTCAAGGGTGGAGACGATCCTTACCAGAGGTAAAATAAATAATCAATCACGAATGATTATTTATTTGCGGGGCAGGGGAGTAAAAGCTATTCTTTCTCTGTCATGGCAAGAAAAACGGAGGAAGAAACGCAAAAAACACGAGATCTTATTTTGGATGCCGCTGAATTCGTTTTTTCTGAAAAGGGAATTACCAACACGGCCATGGCGGATATTGCCCATAGGGCGGGAGTCTCGCGGGGAGCGATCTACGGGCATTACAAAAACAAAATCGAGGTAGCTCTCGCGATGTGCCGCAGAGCATTGGACGAGTCTGTTTTTTTACATGAAAGTGCGGAGCTGGAGTCTCCCCTGTTGCGCTTGAAGGCGCTTTATCTCGCGTTTTTAAGAAGCTATACGGAGTCGGGATCTCTTCAGCGCGTGTTGGAAATCATGTATCGCAAGTGTGAGGAGAGCGAAGAAAACAGACCCGTATTGGAGTTGAAGGAATTTTGGGAACGCCGTTGCAGGGAAGAAAACATGAATTTGATGAAAGAGGCAATTGAGCGGGGAGAACTTCCCGCCCATCTGGACTTGCCTCTGGCCTGTACTTATCTGGAGGCGTTGCTTGATGGCGTATGTATGCTGATACTGGATTGTCTCGAAAATAAAAAGGAGGGATGGGAGAGTATGGAAAAAATTCTTGATCTGGGGCTTGAGGCCCTGAAATGCTCCACCACCATACGAAGCCTGTCCTGATTTCGATTGACCCGACAAGACAGAAAGCTTCCGCCATTCCCGATGCCGGAGCGCAGAGACGGGCCCCGGGCCGGAGACCGGGTTACGGGCGTTTGCTAATCCGGGCGACAAGACCGCCTCCCGTCTGGAGCTTTTCGCTCACCTTGTCTCCTGTCCGGAATGTCGTTTGTTTGATTTGTACTTTTTTTCTGTCGTCGGAACTATCGCACAGCATCTCCATGTCATAGGCGCCTTCAGGCAGGAAGGAGAGCGTCGTCTCGAGCGTGGCGGGCTTCTCTCCATTGAGAGCGGCCAGATACCAGACAGAGCCCTTCCTGCGGGCCAGGACGGCCATCTCGCCTATGCGGCTTTCCGGCAGGACGATCGTCTCATCCCAGACGGCGGGAACATTCTCAATGAAACGCCGCCCGGGAGTCGTGAGCATGTCATCCATGTCTGCCGCCAGTATCAGCATTTGAGAGTGGAAGACATACATCGTGGCGAATTGATGGGCGAAGGTAAGGGAGGGCGGGCAGAAGCTTCTGAAATTGAGCGGAGTATAGTCTGCGCCTCCGGCCAGCCAGCGCGTAAAAGGCAAAACTGTATTGTGATAGGGCCAGGGCGGGCCGGGAGCCCAGTTGTTTTCCCCACCCACGCATTCCAGGCCCCTGACCGCCTCCTTGGCCAGCAGATTGGGATAGGTGAAGTAGTCGCCGGCAGGCTTGTTGACCCCGTGAAAAACGACCATCAATTTATTTTTGGCGGCTTCCCGGAGAATATCTTCCATCAACTGGACGGTGTAGGCGTTTTCCGTATGAAAAAAGTCTATCTTGAGGCCTTTTACGCCAAGAGAGGCGCATTGCTTCATGAAGGCCGCTCGCTCCTTCGGATCTTCCACCCCGATATCAGACTTGTTTCCTGCGCGGGGCGAGGAGGGACGCCAGACCCAGATATTGACATGGCGCTCTTTGCCGTAGTTTACAAGCTCCCGGAGCATGGCCCATTTGTCCCGGCCACGGGCGTCCTTGTCACGGGAGGGCCAGTGCTCCCATCCGTCGTCCACGACGACTGATTCCAGCCCCAGCTCCGAGGCTCCCCGCACATATCTTTTATGAGTTTCCAGCGAGAGCCTCTCTGCTCCGCCCTCTGTCAGCCAGGTAAATACGGCCCGTCCCGGCTTGATCCACGCTGTTTTTGCGCCCTGGGGGAAGAGGGCCTTGTCGGGCGGGGTGGAGACCTGGGCCGTAATCCCGTTATTGAACAATCCGTTCAGATCCGGCGACACCATGAGAATCCGCCACGGGGTGATGATCTCGCCGGTTCCCCTGCCCGGTTCCGCCGTCCAGGCGATATCTCGGACAACGGAATGAGCATACTTCATTTCAGGCATACCGGTGGGAATGCCGGATTTAAGATGGCCTTCATTTTCGACAAAAGCATAACGGATGCGGTTGGGCTCGCTGCCCAGCAGGACGGCCCCGTGGAAATGAGTCAGATCGGCCTCTGTCACCGCGGCATAAAGACCGGAAGGCAGCTGGAAAGTAGCGGGAGGGGCCAGAAGCTCGCCCTGTATCTGATCTGTTTTGCGTTCTTGGTAGGCCTGAATCCAGCCATACTGGAACGGCCCGCTGGCATACCAGGCCCTGGTATTTGCGGGAAAAGTGAAGGATGTTTGCTCACTGTCAATACGGCGGGGTGTCGTCGTCGGGAGGCGGTAGCGCAGGGCGACGCCATCCGGGAAAACCCGGACATCCATGAAGTAACGCTCTCCGTCTCCGGATTGCAGCGCATAAGTGGCGGTCGAACGGTCTTTTTCCTGCCGGGAGATGATACGGACGGCACGGCCCATCTCCCGGCCGTTCACAGTCAAACCCAGGGGGGAATCCAGAATGACGGGTTTCCCGTCAAAAGCGGCCCGGAACTGCAGGTTCCTGTCGGCGGAAATACTTGCCTGAAATTCCATTTTCCCCGCAGTCAGCGGCAGCCCCGCCGCGCATGGCGTCCGGCATGAATCGGCTCGCTCTTTCCCCTGCGTGATAGTCGTCCCCGCCGCCAGAAGAGAACAGAACAAAAGAGAGAAAAGCCGTTTATGAAAAAGCCCCGTCATGAAAGGAATACGTCCGTAATCCCTCTTATTTTATGTAAATATGAAACGGGTATTATGTTTTTGAAGGACTCTTGAATGAAGCTTCGTTCGAAATGGCTTGTCCAAAGTCTTGCGTTCCCTTTTTCCCGGTTGGTTAACGCAAAAAAAAGCCTCCGGGAGGGTGACT
>CAZNVW010000178.1:0-4956 GCA_964576595.1 uncultured Verrucomicrobiales bacterium | reverse complement strand
GGCATTCATCTCGACGATGATCGTGTCGGCGAGCTGGGAGTAGGTGGCGACGGCTCCGACGGCGGTCGTAACCGTGATTTCCCCTTCGGGAGTGATGTCGCACGCTTCGATGATGGCCCAGTTGGCTCTCGGCAGGAAGCCGTAGCGCATGGACTGGGGGGCATGGGAGAGGTGCATGTCGGAGTACTGCACTTTGCCCGCGTTGATATAGCCGCGCAGGGTCGGGGAGGACTGGTAGGGAGTACGCATACCCATGGCATCGGCTTCGCTGAGGGACTTGTCGATGGAGGGGCCGCCGGAAGCTCCGGTGAAGACGTTTACCTTGAAGGGCTTGCCTTCCGCATGAAGGGCTGCTGCGCGGACGCCGAGAGCGCGGGGGACGACTTTGGGCACACCGGCGGCGGTGAACCCGCTGAAGCCGATGTTGGCTCCGTTTTCAATAAGCGCGGCGGCTTCCTCGGCCGTCATGACGGGATATGTGGTACTCATGGTTCTGAAAGGAGGAACTGATTAACGAGAAAAAATAATAGCGGGAAAAGTCTAGTCCTGTTTGACCCGGTTTGCAATCGGGAGTTTGAGAAAAATAGAAAAAAAAGGGTCAGCAGGGGGCGAAAGGGAGAAACTGGCCGGGGAAACAACAAAAAGGCGGCTGTCCCCGGAGGAGGAGCAGCCGCTTGTGAAGAACTCGCGGGACGGGTTAGCCGTGAATGGGCACGTCCAGCATGGGCTGGGGCATCGGCTGCATCAGGTATCTCTGGGCCTTGATGAGGCTGCGCGACTGGAGCGCGAGGTTTTTGGCCTCGTTCAGAATGTCCAGATAGAGCATGCTGTTTCTCGTGCTGCTCTCGTGGTTGCAGGCGCGCTTGATCTGACGCTTGATGACCTCGGCGAAAAGCTCGAAGAGCTGGTCGCGGGCGATCATGATGTTGTTTAGACTGGAATAGTTGTTGGTCTCGACCGACTTGGCGAATGCCGTATAGACGCTGCTCATGGATTCGTTGATGATTCTCAGGTCATTTAGCTGATCCTCGGTGAAGCCGCTGTGCGTATTGTCGATATAGGCAAAGCTGAATTTGGTGAAGTCGAGCAGGGACTTCGAGACTTCGTTCAGGTAGTCGAGTACGCGAACGTAATAGTGGGCCGTGTCTATGTTTTCTTCCTGGAGTCTGCGGAGAGTGGGCAGGACTTCGTACTTCCGCCGGTCCTTGATCAGGGAGCGGAATTCAGTGGCGTCTTCGGTCAGGCTCAGAAGGGTTTTGCGGTCTTCGCGGAAGATGGCGTCGATCGTTCCGGTGAAGATGTCGGTGATCTTGTGCATGGCGTCCAGCATGTCCTGCGTGCAGCGGTCCATGACGTTCTCCTCGGAGATTTCCTCGGTGACGGTGGTGGCTACGGTCTCCTTCTTCACTCTCTTCTTGTGAAGGAGGGAGGACTTGACCAGCATGAAGGCGACCAGCAGGGAGAGGCCGATGACGGCGTACCAGTTGCCGTACATCAGCACGGCGGCGAAGATGGCGGCGGAGAGGAAGGCGAGCAGGGCGGTCATGAACCAGCCCGAGATGACCGTCAATACTCCCGTCACGCGGTAAACGGCGCTTTCACGTCCCCAGGCGCGGTCGGCGAGGGAGGAGCCCATGGCTACCATGAAGGTGACGTATGTGGTGGAGAGCGGCAGTTTGAGCGAGGTCGCCATGGAGATGAGCAGGGCGGCCGCGGTCAGGTTGACGGAAGCGCGGATGAAGTCGAAGGGAGCGCGTTCCCGCTTGCTGCGGGGCAGGGGTTTAAAGCGCTTTTCCTTGAACTCCTTGACCGGAGGGGGCGTGATGGAGTCCACCCATTTGCCGAAGTTGACGCAGAAGCGGACGATGGAACGGGCCGGAGGGATGGAGCCGAAGCGCTCAATGCTGTCTTCGTTGTCCTTGGACAGGTTGACCTCCGTTTCCGACACGCTGCGGGATTTTTTGGAGAGCCAGATCGCGGAGACCATGATCAGGCCCGCCAGGAACAGATAGTGCCAGTTGGCGATGGTGGGGTTGGACAGGGTGCCCATTTTCATCTCCTTGAGGTTGCCCCCGGCGGCGATGAAGTCCTGGGCGTATTCGAAGGAATTTTCCCCGGCCATGAAGACGCCGATGAAGTTCACGAGGTCATTGCCCGCGAAGGCGAGGGCCAGCGTGAATGTACCTACCAGAATGATCACTTTCAAAATGTTGATTTTGAAAACGTGCTGGAGGATGTACATGAGGAGCGACCAGACGACAAAAGAGCAAAGGATGGCGAGCCAGATATTGGCGTCCAGCATGGAGAGCATTTCCTTGCTCATGATGGAGGAGCCCTTGAGTCCCTTGAAGATGGCGAAGTAGGAGATGGCCGTCAGGGAGGCCCCGCACCACAGCGCGCCGATGTAGCGGAACAGGCGATGGTAGCGGAAGCTGAAAATCAGGCGGGAGAAGTACATGACAAAGGTCCCGACGATAAACGCGATCACGACGGAGCTCAAAATGGCCGTGATCATTTGGAGGGCCTTGGCCGAGTGGATGAAGTCGCCTAGGGTGGCCGTTCCCTTGGGAAGATCGGCGAGCTCGAAAAGCGAGACCGAAACGGCGGCGCCGAGAAGGCCGAATACGAGGGAGACCGTCGTCGATGTGGGCAGGCCGAATGTGTTGTAGAGGTCGAGCAACACCACATCGGTAATCATGACGGCCAGGAACAGCATCATGACGCTGTGGAAGTGGAATTGGCTCGGGACGAATACGCCGCTCCGGGCGATCTCCATCATGCCGCTGGACATCAGGGAGCCTACGATGATGCCGCAGGAGGCGACCAGCAGGATGACCTTCATCGGAGCGACCCGGGAACCAATGGCCGAGTTGAGGAAGTTGACGGCGTCGTTGGATACACCTACCGTAAGGTCGAAAATGGCCAAAACAAGCAGGATGCCTAAGATAATCCAGTAAATGGTGTCCATAAAAGGGGCTGTGTGCTGATTTTTCGCGTGAGTGAAAAATCGAGCGCACTATACAAAAAAATGCCGTTTTGTCACATGTCAAAATAACAGGCGGTTTATTTTTTGCAAAAGTATCTTGTTTTCAGTATTTTATGTTTTTTAGGCCCTCCGTTTCCCTTTGTCGTACAGCAGGAGGGGCGGGCCGCCGGCAAAGGAGAGAGCCTCTTTTTTGCCCCGGAGTGAACGGTTTCCGGTATGGGGAAGTCCGGCGGCAAATGTCTGTTTTCTGCATTGCTTTTATCAGAGGGAAAAGATTCAATCTCCCCTATATGGATAAGGTACGAGATTTTCTTTTTCACCTGTTGGAGACACCCAGCCCGACGGGATTCGAGATAGGGGCGCAGCGCGTCTGGGCAGAGTATGTAAAGCCGTTTGCCGATGAGGTGGAGTGTGATGCCTACGGGAATACATGGGCCTGGATTCGCTCGGGCAGACCCGACGCCAGAGTGCTGATGATAGAAGCCCATGCGGATGAAATCGGCTTTATGATCAAGTATGTGACTCCCGAGGGTTTTTTGAAGATAGACAAGGTGGGCGGCAGCGACGCCGCCGTGGCGAGAGGGAGGCGGCTGCGTATTTTTGGTTCCAAAGGAGAGGTGCCGGGCGTGACCGGCAATACGGCCATTCACTTGCGCCGCGGAGCGGGCGAGGAAAAATGCCCGAAAATCGAGGAAATTTTCGTCGATGTCGGCGCGTCTTCCGACAAGGAGGTTGCGGAGATGGGGCTGAGAGTGGGGCAGGTGGCCGTCTATGCGGATGGCCCTGCCGAGCTGGCCGGGGGCAGGCTGGTATGCCGCGCTTTGGATAATCGCATCGGCGGCTTTATTTTGACGGAGGTGGCCCGCAAACTGGCCGGGCAGAAAAAACGCCCGGCCTGGGACATTGTCTTGCTGAATGCCGTACAGGAGGAGATCGGCGGGCATGGCGCGACCATGGCGACGCATCGTCTGCGTCCCGACGCGGCCTTGTGCCTGGATGTCACGCACGCCATAGACACGCCCGATCTGGATAAAACCAAGTTCGGAGACGTGCGTCTGGGCAGGGGCCCCTCTCTCACTCACGGCTCGGCCAACCATCCCCTGATGGTGGAGCGGCTCGAAAAGGTAGCCGGGAAAAACAAGCTGCCCGTACAGCATGAGGCGACAGGCGTCTATACCGGGACGGATACGGACTCTATTTTTATTTCCCGCGACGGCATTCCCTCCGCTCTGGTTTCTCTGCCCCTGCGCTATATGCACTCTCCCGTCGAGACAATTGACTGGAAGGATCTGGAGGCGACGGCCGACTTGCTGATTTCCTTCTGCAAGGCGTTGAAGCCGGAAGACTCATTCCGTCACACTTTGTGAGTTTAGCCTGATGAAGCCTTTCCTGAATCGTCTGGGCGCCGTTGCGCTTCTGTGGAGCGGTTTGACTGCTTTTCCCCTGCGGGGAGAGGCCGTGAAGCCTGCCGGCGAAGCCGAGCCGGCGCAAAGACGGGAAGAGAAGGCAGTCTCCGCCGCGCCGTTGCCGCCGGAGGCTCTGGAAGAGGCCCGGCAGTATTTCTCCCTGCTGGCGGGGAGCGGTCCCGGGGACGAGGATGCCTTGTTCCGGCGTTCCGGGGCGTCCGGCTCCATGAGCCGGGAGAGACGGAAGCAGTGGGCGGCCTTTGTCGGAGAAATGCAGGAATGGCTGAGGCACCGGGAGCGGGACGGGCAGGGCCGGCTTGTGCTGGAAGTGACCGACAGCCGGGTGGACGGCTCACTCGCGGCTTTTGTCGTCTCTTTCTTCGATGAGCGCCAGCCGCTGGATCTCGGAGTGTTGCCCGTCATGATGTACAGGGATGGCGGACGATGGACGGTGACTCCCTTTTTAACCGATTTTGGCAATACCCGCCTGCCGTTTGAGAAAAACATCCGGCAGACGAGTCGGGAGCTGTCCCAATGGGCGGCGGAGAGAAGCCGCCAGCGTTT
>CAZNVW010000177.1:0-5026 GCA_964576595.1 uncultured Verrucomicrobiales bacterium | reverse complement strand
ACTCGGGCTGGCTGGCACTACTAGCCCCAGCTGTACAAGGCGATCACCGACAAGGACGCGCCCGTAAAGATGGTGGAGCCCGAGGCTCCGGCTGCTCCCGCCGACTCCGCCGGGGAAACCGCCGCCGGGTAACGGGCTGAAAAAGGGAGGGGACATGGCCATGGCCTGTCGAGGGATATTGCCGTCTCTTCCCGGTTTTCTGATCGGGGTGTCGGGATGTCTGCTGCTCCTTGCCCCCGCATTGGCGGCAAGAGAGGAGTGCCCGCTCTCCGTTGTGCAGCAAGGGCTCAAAAAAGCCGCTCCTCTGGCGGAAAAGGCCCTTGTAGGCCTTGATTTTGGAGAAGACGGTTTTGGCTCCGGCGTGATTGTCGCTCCGGAGGGAATTATTCTTACCGCGACGCATGTCAGCGGCGGCGTAGGCCGGCCTGTCTCCGTCGTTTTGTCCTCCGGCAAGCGCGTGCGGGGCCGTACGCTGGGCGTGGACGCCCGCTATGACGCGGCCATGGTGCGTATCGAGACTCCGGGCCCGTACGATTGCGTTCGGCTGTCAGGGGCCTCTCCGGCCAAGGGGGACTGGGTCTTTGCCCTCGGGCATCCCGGCGGGTATGACGCGGCGCGGGGCAGTGTGCTGAGGCTGGGGAAGGTGATCGATGTCGCGGAAGGGAAGATACAGACGGACTGCAAGCTGATAGGCGGTGATTCGGGCGGCCCCCTGTTTAATATGCAGGGGGAGCTGATCGGCATACACAGCCGGGTAGGGCAGGTGCTCGAAGACAACGTGCATGTGCCGGCGCCTCTGTTTCAGTCTCGCTGGAAGGATTTGCTGGCGGGCAAGTGGGTGGCCGAGGGAGAGTTTTTGCAAAAGACTCCCGGCATATTGCCGGTTCGCCTGGAGGAGTCCGGCGGCGGTTTGCTGGTAGCGGAGATTTTGCCTGCCGAATGGTCGGGGGGCGAGCCTTTGGCGAAGGGCGATCTTTTGCAGGAGTGGGAGGGGACTCCCCTGAAAGCGCGGGGCGATCTTGACTCCCTGTTGAAAAAATCCCATGTCGGCCAGAAGGTGACCTTCTCCGTCAAGCGGGACGGGAAAGTGATCGGAGTGCCTGTCGTTCTCCAGCCTCCCGCGCCGGGGCCGGAGCGGGAGGACGCCGTTTTGCCGGAGACCGGACCGAAAGGAGGGGAGGAGGAATGAACGGGTGGCTGCTCCATGGGCTATGTCTCGCCTTTACTCTTGGTCTGCCGCTCCACGCCCAGGAGCTTGGCGGCGGCATTCTGGACCAGGAGTTGAGGACAAACGGCAAGACGACTTTGCAGGCGGTGGAGCCGGAGAGGGAGATACTGCAGCGTGTCAGCGCAGTGATTCAGGAGGGGCGCGACCCCGTGGCGAACGGTACCGTCATGACCGGAGACGGGTATATTTTGACAAAGGCCAGCGAGCTGAAAAAGGGGGCAAAACTATCCGTAAGGATAGACCGCACTCTTTACGAAGAGGTGGAGATGGTCGCCGAAGATCCCGAGACGGATCTGGCTCTGCTGAAAATCCCGGCGCAGGGGCTGGAGACTCCTGTCTGGGATTTTGAGAAACCGGGGCGGGGTACGCTGGTAGTCGCCAATGGCGCGACGACCAGGACAAATCGCCGGGCCAGTCTCGGCATCGTCAGCGCGACCGCCCGCGCCATCCCGGCGGACAGGGGAAATGCCGTGCTCGGAGTAGCCTTTTCCTCGGGGGAGAGTCTGGCCGTCGCCCGCGTTTATCCCGGATTTTCCGCGGACCGGGCAGGCGTGAAGCCGGGCGATGTCCTGATGTCGCTCAATGGCCGCAAACTGGCCTTTCCCCAGGATATTGGAGCCATTCTGAAGGGATTGAATCCCGGGGAATCGATGGAGCTGGAGCTGATGCGAGAGGGGAAGCGAGTCGTGCTGGGCGGTACGCTGACCGCCGCGCCGCCGTCCCGCAACGACAGGATGAGCGGGCGATTCAATGAGCGGCGGTCGGGATTCCCCGAATGCCTGCAGCACGACGTGCCCCTGAGTATTTACAATAGCGGCGGGCCGCTGCTGACTCTGGAGGGGAAAGCCATCGGGATCAACATCGCTCGAGCCAACCGGGCGGAATCGTTCGCCCTGACGGCGGAGACGGTTCAAAAAGCCTTCCTGCGGCTGAAAAAACAGCGGCGCTAGGCGAGGCGTGCGAGCGCGGCGGCGATGATTATTACGCTTTCAGCATCTCGAATTTGTCGTCGATGCGCTCCAGGGCCTCCTCCTCGACATCGGCGTTGCCGAAACGTTCGAGGACTTCCTTGTTGAAGCCTTTGGCGATCAGCTCGCGGGCGCGGTCGGGGGAGATGCCCCGCGACAGCAGATAGAAAATCTGGTCGTCTTCTATGGTGGAGTTGGTCGTGCCGTGGGAGCATTTTACCTGGTCGGCATTGATCTCCAGGCCGGGCAGCGAGTTTGCCTCTGCGTCATCCGACAGGATGAGATTGCGGCAGGTCTGATAGGCATCGGTGAAATGGGCGCCCTGATCGACCAGAATCATGCCGGAGAAGGTAGTCCTGGCCGTGGAAAAGAGCGTATTCTTATAGAGCAGGTCGCTTTGCGTCCGGGCGACGGCGTGGTGCTGGAAGGTGCGCTGATCCACCTCCCGCGAGCTGTCGGCGATGGAGGCGGACAGCATGACGGAGCGGGCGTTCTCGCCGAGCAGGCGGCTGGTGGTCTCCTCGCGGCACCAGGCGGCGCCGAGATTCAAAATGAGATTGGTGACTGTCGCGTCTTTTTCCGCCCGTGTGGAATTGATCTGGAAGAAGCGGGAACGGTCATTCAGATTTTGGAATAGGGCGTATTTCAGTTCCGAGCCGGGCAGGGCTACCAGATCATTGACGGCGATCAGGAAGTTCTCTTCCTCAAAATCGCCGGAGAACTCTTCCATCACCGTGACGGCGGCGTTCTCCCCGCAGACGATCAGCGTATGGGGGAAGACGACTCCGGCGCTGCCTCCGATGAAATGGGTGATCTGGATGGTTTTATCCAGCCGGATGCCGTCAGGGACGTAAATGAAGACTCCGTCCGTGACATGGGCGGCATGGAGGGCGGCGTACTTTTCCCCGCCGAGTTTCGTGTCATCCTGCATGAAGTACTGCCCGACGAGATCGGGGACTTCTTTCAGAGCAGCGGACAGGGGGAGCACCAGCACCCCCTCGGGCAGGGCGGAGCTGGAGGAAACGAAGTACCCGTTGCTGAAAAACAGGTAGGCCTCTCCCTCTTCAATCTCGTCGAGTTCGACGGCGGTCGGCAGGAGGTCCGCCTTTTGCAGACCGGACAAATCCAGATTTTTGACATTGCCGTATCGCCATGTCTCCGTCGTCCTGTCCGGAGCCGGCAGGGACTGGAACAGCGTCCAGGCATCCTCCTGTTTTTTCCGGAACCATTCGGGAAGATCGGGAGAGGGGACGGGGGCTGTTTGGGAGATGTCGGGAGAAGTGCTCATGGGAAAAGGGGAAAAGACGGGAGATCAGCCGACGCTGCCTTCCATTTCCAGATCGATCAGGCGTTTCAGCTCGACGGAGTATTCCATCGGGAACTCGCGGACGAGATCGTTGATGAAGCCGTTGACGGCGAGAGACATGGCGGCGGCCTCGCTGAGACCCCGCTGCATCATGTAGAAAATCATGTCCGCCGATACCTGGGAGACGGAGGCCTCATGCTGGGTGACGTGCTTGTTGCCGTGTACGGAGATGGCCGGGTAGGTGTCTGTGCGGCTGTCTGCGTTGATCAGCAGGGCGTCGCATTCCGTATTGTTGCGGCAGCCCTTCAGGTGCTTGGGGATGTGGACGAGACCCCGGTAGGAGGCGCGGCCCGTGCCGACGCTGATGGACTTGGAGACGACGTTTGAGGTGGTCTCGTCCGCCGCGTGGATCATCTTGGCTCCGGTGTCCTGATGCTGGCCGTTGTTGGCGAGCGCGATAGAGATCACTTCGCCCCGGGCCTTGCGGCCCTTCATGACGACGCCGGGATACTTCATCGTCAGCCCGGAGCCGATATTGCAGTCGATCCACCGCACCTCGGCGTCTTCGAAGGCGATAGCCCTCTTGGTCACCAGGTTGAAGACATTGGACGACCAGTTTTGCACCGTCACATACTGGATTTTGGCGTGCGGCATCGCGACGAGCTCCACGACTGCCGAGTGCAGGGTGGAGGTCTCGAACTTGGGCGCGGTGCAGCCCTCCATGTACATCAGCTCGGCTCCCTCGTCGGCAATGATGAGGGTGCGCTCGAACTGGCCGAAGTTCTCGGAGTTGATGCGGAAGTAGGCCTGGAGCGGGTGCTTGAGTTTGACGCCCTTGGGCACGTAGATGAATGAGCCGCCGGAAAAGACGGCGCTGTTGAGCGCGGAGAACTTGTTGTCGCCCGTGGGGATGACTTTGCCGAACCAGGGGCGGAAGATTTCCTCGTGCTCCTTGAGCCCCTCGGAGGAGTTGACGAAAATGACGCCCTCCTTGCTGAGCTCCTCCTTGATATTGGAGTAGGCGGACTCGGAGTCGTACTGCGCCTCCACGCCGGCGAGGAAGCGTCGCTCCTGCTCCGGCACGCCGAGCCGCTCAAAGGTATTTTTGACATCCTCCGGCACCTCGTCCCAGCTTCTCTTGGGGCGTTCGCCGTCGGAGAGATAATAGCGGATCGCGTCGAAGTCTATCTTCTCCAGCTCTCTGGTGGCCCAGTGGGTAGGCAGGGGCTTGGATTCAAAGATGCGGAGCGCCTTTTTGCGGAACTGTCTGATCCAGTCCGGCTCTCCCTTGACGTCGCTGATGTAGTCGATCGTCTTTTCGCTGAGGCCGTAGCCGGCGTCGAACTTGTGACGCTCGGGGAAAAAAAAGTCGCCCTTGGCCCGGTCCAGGTCGAGGATGCCGTCCTGGGGAGAGGAATTGATAGGAGAGTCGCTCATCGTCTCGTGTCCGTGGTTTCGGAATGCGATCAGGCGTCCAGCAGGAAATCGTACCCGGTCACCAGCACACGATCCGTTTCGGCCACC
>CAZNVW010000176.1:0-5095 GCA_964576595.1 uncultured Verrucomicrobiales bacterium | reverse complement strand
GCCTCATTGAAGAAATGAACTCCGTCATGGCGCAGGGCGTCTCCATCACCCCTGCCAACCTGATGATCTCCGACCGCGCCCATGTCGTCATGCCCTATCATCGCGAAATGGACGCCGCCCTCGAAGAAGCCCGCGGCGACGCCAAAATCGGCACGACCAAGCGCGGCATCGGCCCGTGCTACTCCGACAAGGCCCGTCGCGACGGCATCCGCATGGTGGACCTGCTCGACGCGGATAAACTGCCCGCCTTTGCCCGCCGCCGCATCATCCAGGCCAACGAAGAACTGGCCCGCTACAACGCCCCGACCGTAGATGTCGAACAATGCGTCGCCGAACTGGTCGAAGCCGCCAATACCCTCCGCCCCTTCATCGGCAACACAATCTCCGTCCTTCACAAAGCCCTCTCCGAAGGCAAAAGCGTCCTCTTTGAAGGCGCTCAGGGCTTCTACCTTGACATCGACTTCGGCACATACCCCTTTGTCACCTCATCCAACACCTGCGCCGCGGGAGCCTGCACCGGCTCCGGCATGCCGCCGCACCGCATTGACCAGGTCATCGGCGTGACCAAGGGCTACACTACCCGCGTGGGAGCCGGCCCCTTTGTCACGGAAAACGAAGAACTCTCCGAATACCTCCACGGCCTGGGCCGTGAATTCGGCGCAACCACCGGCCGCGCCCGCCGCTGCGGATGGGCCGACGCAGTCTCCCTGCGCTTTGCCGCCATGGTCAACGGATTCACCGAACTCGCCGTCACCAACGTAGACGGCCTCGACGAATGCGATACCGTTAAAATCTGCACCCATTACGAACTCGACGGCAAACTGCTCGACCTGCCGCCCGCCGGAATCGACCAATGGGAACGCTGCAAACCCGTGTACGAAGAAATGCCCGGCTGGAAAACGGACATCAGCAAATGCCGCAAATGGTCCGAACTGCCCGCCGCAGCCGTCGCCTACTTGGACAGACTCTCCGAACTGGCCGGATGCCGCGTAATGACCATCGGCGTAGGCCCCGACCGCGAAGAAACCATCCGCCGCGACTCCTGACCCCTGTCTCGGAATACCTCTTTGACACGAAGCGCCCTTCTGCGGAGGGGCGCTTCGCTTCTTTTCCAGACGTGAAAACAAAAAAGGATTTTCTAATAGAAAGGGATATGCAAAATCAAAAACATGAAACTGATTCGTTTTGGAGAACCCGGCCGCGAACGCCCGGGAATCATCGCGGAAAACGGCTCCCTGTGGGACGTATCCTCCCGCTTTGGCGACTACGACGCGCACTTCTTCGCCTCCGGAGGCATGCGCCTCATTCGCGCCTACACGGATGAGGGAATGCCGGGAGCGACCCCCGTCTCCCAGGGATCAAGACTCGGACCGCCCGTCGCGATGCCGTCCAAAATCGTCTGCGCGGGACTGAACTACCGGGCGCATAGCAATGAATTCGCCCATTCCCAGCCGACGGAACCCGCCCTGTTTCTCAAAGCGCCGTCCGCCCTTGCCGGCCCCGACGACGTCATCATCCGCCCGCCGGACAGTGAAAAACTGGACTACGAAGTAGAACTGGCCATCGTCATCGGCAAACGCGCCTCCCATATCGACCTCGTCGAGGCGGGCGAATACATCGCCGGCTATACCCTGATGTGCGACGTCTCGGAACGTGCCATGCAGCTGGAACACGGAGGCCAGTGGACCAAGGGCAAAAGCTATGACTCCTTTGCTCCGCTCGGCCCCTGCCTCGTATCCCCGGAAGGCTTCCCCCCGGCGGACAAACTGCACCTGTGGCTCAAAGTAAATGGAGAAATACGGCAGAGTGACTTTGCCTCATCCATGATCTGGTCGGTCCCCCAGCTCATCAGCTACGCCAGCCGATTCATGACCCTGCTGCCCGGAGACATCCTCTCCACAGGCTCCCCCTCGGGCGTCGCCATGGGGAGGGAAGGGGAGAACGCCTACCTGAAAGATGGCGATACCGTCGAAATGGGATGCGAACCGATCGGCCAATGCCGTCACCGAGTCGTCAGACGGCAGGACATTTAAAGCAGAAACGCCGCCTCGACCCAAGAGAGCGAAGCGGCGTAAACCCGTGCGGAGAACCTGGACGGGGCGTCAAATAAAGTACATCGGAGCCTCGCCGTCGGTCTCCTCCATCATCCGGTCGAGCGTCACGGCCTGCGTCTCCTTTTGCAGAGCCTCATCCAGACGCTTCCAGGTAGCCGTCACATTCGGAGAAGACGCCCCCTTGCCCCTGGGGGAAAACTCCAGAAGATGCCCCTGGAACAAAATAATAATATCATACAAAGTAATCGTACCGGGCGGCCGGGAGAGCAAATAACCGCCGCCCTTGCCCCTGCGGCTCTCAATAAGCCCGGCCCGCCTGAGATCCGTCAAAATCTGCGCTAAAAAATTTGAGGACACATCTTCACATTGCGAAAGCTCGTCCAATTGTGATAACGTATCCGTGTCGTATCTGCGCGCCAGTTGAATCAGGACGCGGCAGGCGTAATCCAGTTTTTTAGGAATCTTCACGGATGGAATACCAGCAGAAATTAATGAACATTACCAGCAGTAAAAGAGAAAAACTGCAAGGGTGCCTGCATAACGCCTGCCTGGTAAGCGCCATTTGGGAATGGATTTGCGAAGAAGCGGAGGCCGCCTACAAAGCCGAGCCGGAACTCCGCCCCCTTTTGTCGGATGTCATCCTGACCAGACAGACCCCCGGAGAAGCCATGGCCGCCCGCCTGGCCCGCAAACTCTCCCGCCGGGACATGACCCGCGACGAACTCGAGCCGATGATCGGCGGCGTCCTGCAGAACAGCCCGGCCGTCATGGAAAGCATGGCCCATGACCTGTGGGCCATCGTGGACCGCGACCCCGCCTGCAGCTCGCCCTTGCAGGCCCTGCTATTTTACAAAGGCTTTCATGCGCTCTCAACCTACCGCATCGCCCATGCCATGTGGCTGGCAAAACGCCCCATGATGGCCTTCCTCTTCCAGAATGCGGGTAGCGAAATCTTTGGCGTGGACATACACCCGGCGGCCCAAATCGGTCACGGCATCCTGCTGGACCACGCCACAAGCTTTGTCGTCGGCGAAACCGCCATCATTGAAAACGACGTCTCCATCCTGCATGAAGTCACCCTCGGCGGCACCGGAAAAGAAGAAGGCGACCGTCACCCCATCGTCCGCTCCGGCGTTTTGATCGGCGCCGGGGCCAAAATCCTCGGACGCGTCATCATCGGAGAATGCGCCAAAGTCGGTGCGGGCTCCGTCGTACTCGAAGACGTCCCCCCTCATGCTACCGTCGTAGGCGTACCAGCCGAAGTCGTCGGCGAAGCCATCGAACCCAGACCCGCTCTGGACATGAACATGTGCCAGGGATTCCAGCACAAATGCTGAAGAGCCGCGCCCCTTACCTCCATGAGCGCCTCCTCCCGTGAACGCATCTCTCTGGTCGACTCTCTGAGAGGCATGGCCCTGCTGGGCATCGCGACCATCCATTCCCTCGCTCACTTCAGCTGCCGCACCTATCCCGCGGAGGGAGAGGGCTGGGGCGCCGCCTGGGATCAAAGCGCGGGACTGGTAACCTGCCTTGCCTTTGAAAACAAGGCGTACCTCCTCTTCTCCTTCCTCTTTGGCCTGAGCTTTTTCCTGCAAATGGACCGGGCGGCGCACCGGGGAATAGACTTTCGGGGCAAATTCGCCTGGCGGCTGGCCCTGTTATTCCTGTTCGGCCTGCTCAACATGATCTTCTTCGACGGAGACATCCTGACCATCTTCGCCCTGCTGGGGCTGCTGCTGATCCCCCTCTACAAACTGCCCACAAAAACCGTCCTTACCCTTTCCGGCCTGTTGCTGTTGAACCTGCCCGGCCTGTACGACCTTGCCGTCAAATCATGCGGATACGGAGAAGCCTCCGTACAACACCTCTTCTCCTCCTGGAAAATAGCCCCCCGCAACGACAACTCCCTTGCTGACATGGCCGCATGGAACTACGGGGACGGGCTGGAATTGCGCGTTCTCATCCAGATCGTCAAGGGACGCATCTTTGAAACCGCCGGACTCTTCCTGCTCGGCATGTGCGCTGGCAGAATGAGACTCTTTGAAAACATCAGGGCGCACGCCTCCCTGTGGAAAAAAATACTCCTCTTCGGCCTGCCCGCCGCCATCCTGCTCGGCCTCGCCAACAAAAACCTGCCGGGCATCGCTCCGCCCGCCCTCCGGGGCGCGGTCGGCAACCTAACCATGACCTACTGGCCGCTGGCATACACCATCACCTTTGTCGCCGCGATCAGCCTGCTGAGCCTCGCGCCGCGGTTCGCACGCCTCTTTGAGACCCTGTTCGCCTCTGCCGGACGTACCAGCCTGACCTGCTACATCAGCCAGTCCGTCTTCTTCACCTTCCTCTATTGCGGCTGGGGCCTGGGCCTCGCCTCTGAAATGGGCCTCTTCCTGTCCTCCCTGGCGGGCGTCGCCTTCTTCTTCCTCCAGGCCGCCGTCAGCCATCTCTGGCTCCGCTCCTTCAAATTCGGCCCTCTCGAATGGCTCTGGCGCTCCGGCACCATGCTCAAATGGCAACCCCTGCTGAAAAAGAGCAAATAATCACTCCTCGTCCTCCCTCCTTTTCAAAATCCGGTCTGTCAGGAACAGAAAAAGAAGAATCCCCCCGGCAGACCAGGAAAAAATCGTTTTGGCGCTCTCCATCCTGACTTCAACAGGAGCGACCTGAGAAGAAAGAGAAGCGGACTTGAGACTTTCCAGCTTTCGCAACTCCTGACTTTCCTTTTGAAATTCCTCATATTGATCGGCATTAAACTTTTCCGCCTCCGCCAACTTGCTCATGGAAACATTCAAAAGCGCCTTCGCCTCTTTTCTCTTCCCAACCTCGACCGTACTGGCCGGACGCCCTTCCATCGCTTTCTCCAGAGTCAACTCCTCCAGTTTCCCTTGCTGCTCCTCTATCTTTCGCTGAATCTTTTCAGCGAGAGCGGAATCGAGGGCGGGAGACGGGCTCTCTCCCGTCTGCAGAGAACGTATTTTGGAATCAATCATCCCTGCCTGAGAGGACACATAAACTCTCATCTTCTTGAGACCATCCTCAGC
>CAZNVW010000175.1:0-5192 GCA_964576595.1 uncultured Verrucomicrobiales bacterium | reverse complement strand
ATTCGAGCTCGCGCTCAATGAGGAAGCCCATGGCGCTCTGCTTGGCGAAATGCGTCACGCCTTCCGTCGAGGAGTGGGCGCGGTGAGCGGAGCCAAAGGCGTCGTTGACGAAAATAGTGGCGTTGCCGAGGAGGGCCTTGGCGAATTCGGGGTCGTTCTTCTTTTCGCCCGGGTAGAAGCGGACGTTTTCGAGCAGGACGACATCGCCGTCTTTCATCGCGGCGCGGGCGGCGTCGGCTTGTGAGCCGATGGCCTCGTCAACAAAGACGACGGGCTTGCCAAGCAGCTCGGACAAACGGGCGGCGGCGGGCTTGAGGGAAAAGACGGGATCGGGTTCGCCCTTGGGACGGCCGAGGTGGGAGCAGAGCACCACGCGGGCGCCTCCGTCGATGAGGTGCTTGATGGTGGGGAGGGCGGCGGCGATGCGGGCGTCGTTGGTGATGACTCCGTCTTTAAGGGGGACGTTGAAGTCAACGCGCATCAGGACTTCCTTGCCCTTTACGTCGAGATTGCGAACAGTCAGTTTGGACATGATGTTTTTCTGTTTTTGAGAGAGATAGAAAACGGGGAGGACATTGCTGACCTCCCCGCTGGAATTTTAGTCATGGGAGAGACGATTCGAATGACGAGCCGGAGACCGGAATCTGTCAGTCAAATCCATACTTCCCGTTGAGCTTACAGGCTGTCGCCAAGCTTTTTGAGGGCTTCGGCGGCGCGGTTGGAGTAACCCCATTCGTTGTCGTACCAGCCGTTTACCTTCACCATGTTGCCTTCAAGCACGAGAGTGAGCTTGGAGTCAAAGATGCAGGAGTGGGGGTCGGAAACGATGTCCTGGAGGACGAGGTCTTCTTCGCTGTAGCTGAGGACTCCCTTCATCGGGCCTTCAGCGGCGGCCTTCATGGCGGCGTTGATTTCTTCAACGGTCGCGGGCTTCTTGAGGATGGCGACGAAGTCGGTTACGGAACCGGTCGGAGTCGGCACGCGGTAGGAACCGCCGTGCAGCTTGCCCTTGAGGGAGGGGATCACTTCACCGATGGCCTTGGCGGCACCCGTGGAGGTCGGGATGATGTTGATGGCGGCGGAACGGGCGCGGCGCAGGTCGCTGTGCGGAAGGTCGAGGATCTTCTGGTCGTTCGTGTAGGAGTGAATCGTGCTCATCATGCCCATTTCGATACCGAAGGTATCGTTGAGGACCTTCACCATCGGAGCAAGGCAGTTCGTGGTGCAGGAGGCATTGGAAACGATGTTGTGCTTGGCGGCGTCGTATTCGCAGTCGTTGATGCCGATGCAGAAGGTAAGGTCGGGGTTCTTCGCGGGAGCGGAGATGAGGACCTTCTTGGCGCCGGCGTCAATGTGCTTCTGGGCGCCGTCCTTGGAGGCAAAGAAACCGGTGGATTCGAGAACGACGTCAACGCCGAGCTTCTTCCAGGGGAGGTTGGCGGGGTCGCGCTCAGCCGTGATCAGGATCTTGTGGCCGTCGATGACCAGATATTCGCCGTCGATGGAAACTTCACCGTCGAATTTGCCCTGGGTGGAGTCGTACTTGAGAAGGTGGGCCAGAGTCTTGGTGTCGGTCAGGTCGTTGATGGCAAGAACCTTGTTGCGTTCTTCCTTAGACATGGCGCGCAACACGTTGCGTCCGATGCGTCCAAATCCGTTAATAGCGTAAGTAGCCATGAATGTTGGTTTCGTATTTGTTTAGAAGTGCTCCAAGAGGCACAGAATCCACTTGGACACGGGCTTTTAACATGCGGGGGTGGATAAGTCAACTCCGCGATGTCAATTTACATCTTTTTCACAGGGCGTGAGAAGGCCGCCCAGATCGGAGTAGAGGTGTGTCGAAAACTCGCCGTCAGTCCCCTCCATGACAAAGCTCATCGTCTCCACCCAGTCGCCGCAGTTCAGGTAATGCACCCCCTCTATTTTTTTGTCGGCGGGGTGGTGGATGTGGCCGCAGATGATGCCGTCGCACTTCCTGTGCCCGGCCAGGCAGAGGAGCTGATCCTCGTACCTGCCGATGAAGGAGACGGCGGACTTGACCTTGTTTTTGACGGACTTGGAGAGAGAGTAGTACTCCTTGCCGCGCCAGCTCCTCCATAAATTGTAGTAGCGGTTGAAGGCCAGCAGGAAATCATACCCGATCGAGCCCGCCACGGCGACCCACTTGTGATTGGTCGAGATCGTGTCAAAGCCGTCGCCGTGCGTCACGAGATAACGCTTGCCGTTCAGTCCTTCATGAATGTGCTCCTTGACAATCTTGAGATTGCCGAGAAAGAGCGGGGCAAAACGTTCCACAATATCGTCGTGATTGCCCCGTACATAAATCACCTCGCAATTCTCCTTCTCCATTTTTTTCAACAGGGTGCGGATGAAGCGCGTGTGGGGGTGAGTCCAGCTGCCGCCCCGCTTCAGCGCCCAGGCGTCGATGATGTCGCCGTTCAGAACGATCTTCCGGCAGACGGTTTTTTTCAACAATCTGACAGCCTCGCGCGCCTTGGAATCGGAGGTGCCCAGATGAATGTCGGACAGGAAAATCGTTTCGCATCGCAGCTCTCCTCCTTTCAGGGACTCCCGGGAATAAGCGGAACTTTTGACGCGGGCGGGAGCCGCGGCGCGCATGGCGCCGTTTTCGCGAGTCCTTTCCGCCAGAGTCAGCCAGTCTTCGCCGCGGTTTTCCCAGCTGCTTTCGAGAATGCCCTGACGGGCCTTTTGCCTCAATACGCTATCCTTGCCGGCACGGGAAAGAGCCTGCTTCACGGCGGATTCAAACTCCTCTTCCGTCACGCCGTCGGAGAGGAAACCGTTGATCTCATGCTCGATCAATTCAACCGCGGGCTCATTTGGCATGCTGATGGTCGCCAGTCCGCTGGCCAGGGCCTCTCTCAACGTATTGCCGGAAGTGGCCGCGACAGAAGGAATCAGGAGAATATCCAGAGAGGCGTAGGCCTTTGCCAGAGCCTCTCCTGTCAGAGTTCCGGTAAAGTTGGCCTGGGGATACCGGGCCTCAAGATAAACCCTCAATTCCCCGTCGCCCATGACAACGGGAATGAGATCGTGCCCCTGCTCCTTCAGACGGCTGAGCAGGGAGAGGGCAAAAGGGAGATTTTTCTCTTCCCCGACCTTGCCGGAGAGACCGACGAGCAGACTGTCGCGCCTCGCGCCCCAGTCGGCGCGGAGGGAATAGTCCCGCTTCAGGGGAGAGAACAGATCGTGATCCACGCCCGGCGTCCAGACCGTCGTCCGGGAGAACCCCTCCGCCTCAAGAGCTTCTTTCAAGGCAGCCGAGCGGAGCAGGGTCAACCCGGCCCTGTCGTGAAATTTTTTCAGATAACGCAGCTCCTTTTTTCCCGGAAGCCGGGTCTCCTCCTCCAGCCCGGGGTGCCGGGGGAAGTCGCAGAGAAGGGGAATGCCCAGCTCGCTGGCGGCTCTGGCCGCGGAGAGGCCCAGAGGACTCCCGGAAGGAATATAGACAAGATCGGGGCGGGCGAGAGCCCATTTGCGCAGAAACTTCCTCTTTTGAGGGACGCCCAGGGAAAGGGCGGAAGGCAGGAAAGGGATGGAGGCCAGCTCCTCTTCAATATCGGTCCGGGCTTTGCCGGCTCTGAGGACAAGCACCTGATGACCCCTGTCGTGAAGAAAAGCGACCAATTGACTCAGGGACTGGGCGACGCCATTGGCGTCCGGCGCGTAGGTATCGGTAACGATATGCAACAGCATGACGACCCTGCCATGCCCTGAACGGCTACTTCAAACGAGTAGTATCCCGTGACTGTTTTGTCACGCGGCCTCCCTGTTACCTGGCGGCTTTTGCGGTTTTGGGCGCTTTCTCCGCGATTTTCTTTTTCAGCGTTACGGCTCGGGGGCGGGCCTCATCCAGCGCCCGCTGGGGCATCATGGGGTAAAGCTGATTTTTGGTCTCCGGGTAGCCGTTGTCCGCGGCGACCAGCGCCCAGGCAAAGGCCTCCGCATAGTCGCGCTGCGTGCCGAAGCCCTTGGCGTAGCAGCCCGCCGTAATCACTTGGGCATGAGGTTCATTCAAATAGGCGGCCTTGAGAAACAACTCCAGAGCCTTGTCTGCATCCTGCTCGACCGTAAGGCCCTGGGAATAAAAAGTCCCCAAAAAGTACAGGGCGAGGGGATCTCCCTGATCCGCCGCCTTTTTAAACCAGAAAAAAGCCGTCCCCGGGTCACGATTGACGCCCATGCCCTCATTGTAAAACATCGCCAGCCGCCTCTGGGCGTCGGCGGAGCCTTTTTGGGCGGCCATGGCCATGAGCTGTACGGCGGCGTCCGTATTTTTGGGCGTGCCGAGCCCTTCCATACAGCACGCGCTCAGCAGGATAAGAGACGGAATGTGCCCCTTGTCGGCGGACTCCGTCAGAAGACGCACCGCCTCGCGCGGATTTTGAGGGGAGTTTTTGCCGTCAAGCAAAGTAACCGCCTTCTGGTAGAGTTGCTCCGGCGTCTTTTCCACAGGGGGGGAGACTTCGCCTTTGTCAGCCGTTTTTACGGCGGGAGCCGCTCCGGGAGCCGGTTTCTTTTTGGACTCCTTTGCACAAAGAAGCGGGCCGCTTGCAAACGAAACGGCCAGACAAAACAGAAACGGGGCAGGGGACAGCGGTCTCATCGCGAAGTCTCGGGCGTTTTATCCGGAGGGGCAGGATCGGACTTGCTGTCCGCGGAGGAGGGCGAAGCCTCCTTTTTCTTCTTTTCCTGAGCCTTCCTTTCCTGCTCCTTTTTCTCTTCCTCCTCTTTGGGGGACAGTTCCCTCTCCTTGGCCGGCACGGCCTGTCCCTGAGCGGTATCGTAGATCGTCAGATGGGCGCGAGACTCAGGCGCGCCGGGCGAGTGGGGATCGTGAGGCCCGGCGTCCATCGAGCGGTGCCTTTTCAGAGTAAACGGGAAAAGATTCCTGGTATGCCGCTCCTTTTGCGCGAGAGCTTCATCCTGAGTAGTCGAACGCTCCGAATGGATGATTGACCCCACCAGGGCCATCAGAAACAGCAGGGCGGCGGCGGGCAGAAGATAGCGGGGCACCTTCTTGTGCTGCTCGGGGAAGTGAATGACAAAAGGAGTGTCCGGAGCAGCCGCCTCTTCCTTTTTGTGCGGCGCGTGGGGGGCTTCCGCCTCTGCGGGCGCATTTTCCGGCGTCTCGGCGGGGGATGCCTCCGCCGTGAGCCGGGTAGTCTTTT
>CAZNVW010000174.1:0-5195 GCA_964576595.1 uncultured Verrucomicrobiales bacterium | reverse complement strand
CGGATTATCTACCTGTTAGTATTTACGCAAGAAGAAATGCCGTCGTTAATATTTTGTTATTCAAAGGTTCCGCACTTCTTTACAATAAAAAACCCGCCTTCCTTTTTTGGGAAAGACGGGTGAGGGCCGCTTTTATGGCGAGTTCTATTTTCGCCCCCGGCAGACGGATAGCGTATAGTTCATAGAGTGGCTTTCCCCGGGAGCCAGGCGGATGCTTTCCCCGCCGATATTGGCGGTTTCCACGCATATAAAGCGCGTCCAATCCTCATCGGGCAAATCAGCCATAGTCTTCGCTCCTTCGATCCACGGAGTCCAGACGACGACAGAGCCGCTCCCCGTTCTCGACAGTGTCAGGGTACGGTTCAACACAGGGTCGTAAAGGGACACTTCTTTTCCGGAGGAATAGATTCTGTCCATAGGCCGTTCAAAGCGCAAGGGAGAGGAGTTCTCTTCTGTCCCCCCTTCGGCGTGTTCGCTGAAGGGAGCATCCGACAGGCCCGCCAACTCCGCCTGAGGCAGGTCTCCGACCGAGAGATACGAGTGCAGGGCTTCGCTCAAGAGGAGGGGGTCGCTCCCCGCCCTTGTTTTGAGGGTCTGCGAGAGCGATTCCGGGCCGATTACCGTCTCCAGTTCAGCACACAGGCCGCCGCCCTGTTCGGGGGTGTAGGAAAGGGTTACCGACAAACGGCCGTCAGAGAGTTCCCGAGAGGAGACGAGCTCCCACAGGTTCAATCTCGCCGGGCCATGAGAGGGAGAGCCCGCCTTGCCGAACCAGGGCCAGCACACAGGCACGCCGCCCCGAATGGCCTTGCCCGGATGGAAGGTGCAAAGGGGGCTCATGTAAAAGACTTCTTCATGGCCTCTTGGCCGCCAGCTCATCAGATGCCCTCCGTGACGACTGATGACGGCAAAAAAGGACTGATCCCGACCAGTACAAACGAGGAGGGGGACATCCGTCCCTCCTTGTTCCCGAATCAGGGAGGGGTCGATATGCAGATTGATCACGGCGCGAGTCTTTCTATGCTCCAGTTGTCTCCGGTCTCGTCCGTTCGCGAGTATTGGAGGCGGTCGTGAATTCGGCCGGGGCCGCCCTGCCAGAATTCGATGGTACGGGGAATGACCCGGTACCCGCCCCAAAAGGAGGGAAGCGGGACTTCACCCGCCATGAATTTGTTTTTCAGTTCGGACAATTTCATTTCGAGCAATTTGCGGGAAGAGATTACGGAGCTCTGATGGGAGACCCACGCGCCCAGTTGGGATTCTCTCGGTCTTGTCAGGAAATATTTAAGCGATTCGGCCTTGCTGATTTTGACCGCCGTGCCGCAGACAATGACCTGGCGTTCCAAAGTCACCCAGGGGAACATGATGGAGACATGAGGGTTGCCCTCCATTTCATGCGCCTTGCGGCTGGAATAGTTTGTAAAGAACACGAATCCTTTCCGGTCAAAATATTTGACCAGTACAGTCCGCAGGCTGGGGCGCCCCTGTTCATCGACTGTCGCCAGGCTGATGGAGTTGGGTTCCGGCACTTTTGTTTCCACAGCCTGTTTAAACCATATTTCAAATTGATCCATGGGGTGCTCCGCCAGGTCCTTCCGGTGGAGGGTGCCTTTCAGATACTCGTTGCGAAAATCGGAAATGTCCATGATTCGGCAAGTTCAGGAGTTCACTTTGAAGTCGAGCGCAATGTCCAGAGACGGAGCGGAATGGGTCAGCGCACCCAGTGAAACGAAATCGACGCCGCTCTCCGCCGCCGCAACCAGAGTTTCGTTTGAAATGCCGCCACTGGCTTCCAGCAGGGGTTTGGAGGATTTGCCCCGTATTTCCACCGCCTGTTTCATCAACTCGGGAGACATGTTATCCAGCAGGATGTGATCGACTCCGCGCAGGGTCAGAAAGTCGCGGAGCTGGTCGAGGTTATCCACTTCCAGCTCTACTTCCACTTCCGGCTGGTCGGCCTTGAGACGGTCAATGGCGTCCTGCAGGATAGATAAATCGCCAGCCGTCATCAAATGATTGTCTTTTACCATGGCCCGGTCATACAGGCCGAGGCGATGATTCGTCCCTCCCCCGTGGCGCACGGCGGCTTTTTGCAGCAGGCGGTATCCGGGGGTGGTCTTGCGCGTGTCCAGAATGCGGGCCGACGTATGGGCGACCATGTCCACATAGCGTCTGGTGACGGTCGCCACGCCGGACAACCTCTGTATGAAGTTCAGCGCAGTTCTTTCAGCCGTCAGCAAGGAGCGGGCGGAGCCCTCGACCACCATGATGACCGCATTGCCCGATACCCGGTCTCCATCCTGCAAAAGCACCTGGATTTTCAGTTCGGGATCTACTTTCCGAAAGACGGCGGCGGCGACATCCACCCCCGAGAGCACCCCGTCCCTGCGAGCCACCATGACCGCCTTGGCCTGGAGTTCCGGAGCCACAAAGTAGTTCGTCGTCACATCCCCCGTACCGATGTCCTCAGCCAGAGCCATCGCTATCAATTCATTCACGTTATCGGAAACCATGCCTTTCAAATCAACGACAATTCCCCCAAAGGTCAATCCTCTTTATTGTCCTTTTTCTCTTTTTGAATCAAATTGCCCCATCTCATCAGGCTGATAGCTCTTTTTCTTGCCAAGACTCAAGGGAACATGCTATATCACCAAACAGAGCCGATTGGATGTCTGATAGTCCTATTCGACTGATTTCAATATCTATTCATTTCTGAAAAATATGAACGATTCCGATAACACTCCTACCGTCGGGCAAGCTGTGCAGGATCTGCGCGACGCGGCTCAGGAAACGGCCCGCGCCGTCTCTGCTGAAGCCGAACGCGCCAAAGAAATCGCTGTCGGCCGCTTCCACCAAGCCCGCCAACTGGCCATGAGCAAGCTGGAATCTCTCAAGTCCAGCGCTGCCAACAAGGCCGCCATCGTGCGCGAAAAAGCAGGAGAAGGCTGGGATCAAGCCTGCACCAAGGCAAAGGACGTACGCGAAGCCGGGGAAGTCTATGTAAAAGAAAATCCGGGTAAATCCCTCCTGATCGCTTTCGCCGCCGGCGCCGCCATTGGCTGGTTGCTCAACAACCGCCGCTAAGACGATTTTTTAGACAAGGGAATGCCTCCGGACATTCCCTTGTTTCTTTTTTCTCCGGTTTTTTCTTCCCGGAGTCCCTTATGGAATGGTAGTCTTTCTGTTCCATGGCGGTTTTTAATGAAAAACCGTCTCGTGCCTTTTACCGCTTATGGAAATTCGCAACCACTCTCCACACTCCGGCAGTCTTTTCGAATATGGTCTCATTGGGGAAGGACGCAATCTGCTCGCCGCCATCAGCAGCCATCTTCTGGCTCTGCTGAAGCTGGCCCGGTTTGAAGCGGAAGAGGCCCAGAACAAGCTGATTAAAAAGCTGGTCTTTGTCGGGCTCGCCCTGGTGTTCTTTTTCGTCTTCTATCTGGCGTTGAACGCGGCGGGAGCGTTCCTCCTCCATTGCCTGATGGGCGAGTGGATCTGGGCTCTCCTCACTCTCGCGGGTATCAACCTCGTCCTGGGCGTCCTTTTTGTCCTCGTCGGCTCCCGCTTTACGCTCTCTCCCCTCTTCCCGGAAACTTTAACAGAACTGGAAACAGACCTCGTATGGATCAAAGAAAAGCACAACGGAAAGAGCAACTGAAGCTTGAGCTGGCCCAGACGCGCGAGCTGGTCATGCTGAGAACCGAGATGCTGATCTCGGAGCTCGATTTTCCCTCAAAAATCCGCCGCTCCATCACTACCCATCCCCTGGTATGGGGCGCGGGAGCCTTTTTAAGCTCCTATATGCTCGTCAAGTTCTTCTCCCTGTTCTCCGGGAGCAAGGCTCTCCCCGCTCCAGAGGCGGCGCACGCCGCTCCTCAAAAATCCCGAGCAGGCTCTCTTGTCGCCTTCGGCTCAGCCATCGTCGTTCCTTTTGTCAGGCAATGGGCCATCCGCATGATCCAAAACCGCTTCCTCCCTCACGATTCACAACACTAACAACCAGCACACGCGGACTATGTCTGAATACCACCTGCCACACGTCGACGACTACCTGAAGGTCGGTCAGCAATTCGACGCTTCCGACATTCACCTGGCCACCATGGCCCCCCCCACATGGAGACGCTTCGGACAGCTTCTCCCCATCTGGGAAGAAGCCCCCGTCCTGCCCGCCGCAGAGACGGAGCGACTCGTGAAAACCTTCCTTGAACCGAAGGAAATGGCCGTTCTTGAGGAACGGGGAGACGTGGACTTTGCCTACGCAACCGATTTTGGACGATTCCGTGTTTCGGTCGTCAAGCAACGCCTGGGCTACGACCTCACCTTCCGCATCATCAGCACCCAGATGAGGACAATGGAAGAGCTGGGCCTGCCCGTCGAGCACATTCTGCCGCTCATGCGATACCAGAACGGGCTGATTCTCGTCACCGGAGCCGCCGGTTCCGGCAAATCGACGACTCTCGCCTCGATGGTGGACTTCATCAACAAGGACCGCGAAGACCACATTCTGACGCTGGAAGACCCGATCGAATACATTATTTCCGCCAAAGGCTGCCAGGTCAACCAGCGGCAGGTGCGCAAGCACACCGAGACCTTCGCCCGCGCTCTCCGCGCCGCCCTCCGTGAAGACCCGGACGTCATCATGGTCGGTGAAATGCGAGACCTCGAGACGATCTCCCTCGCCCTTACCGCCGCAGAAACGGGGCACCTCGTTCTCGGCACCCTACAAACCGGCTCCGCCGCCCGTACGCTCGACCGTATTCTCGACGTGTTCCCGGTAGCCCAGCGAGAGCAGATCCGCATCATGGTTTCCGAGTCCATCCGCGGCATCATCTCCCAGCAGCTTGTCCCCAGAGCAGACGGCAACGGCCGCACGCTCGCCGTGGAGCTGCTGGTCAATACTCCCGCCATCGCCAACTCCATCCGTGAAGGCCAGACCTATATGATCCCCGGCACCATGCAGACCGGCAAGGCCGTCGGCATGGTTATCATGGACGACTCCCTGCGAGATCTCTACTCCAAGGGAATCATCACGGCAGAGGAGTGCCTCTACCGGGCAGAAGACAAGGTCATCATGAAATCGTTCCTCGACTCCGCCAAGTAATTCAACCTCTTACCCTATTTGACTCATGGCCACGATAGACGCCTTCTTCCGCACACTCGTTGAACGAGGAGGTTCCGACCTTCACATTTCCGAG
>CAZNVW010000173.1:0-5259 GCA_964576595.1 uncultured Verrucomicrobiales bacterium | reverse complement strand
CGTCGCCGTAACCAGCGGCGCGGTCGCCGTCGGCAGGTTCAGATACAGGTAGCCGCCATTGGTGATGGAGACGTTGCCGCCTACATTTACATGCGAGGTGGCCGACTTGATTTCCAGACTCGTCAGGTTGAGATTTCCGCCGGTAATGGCGAGAGAGGCATTCTGATCGAGCGAAGCCTTGCCTCCGGTCACGGCGCCCGTGACGTTGAGCGTGCTGCCGTCGGCAAAGTTCAGCTCCGATATATTGAGACCGCCCGTCACATTGACGGCCGTCCCGGCCGTATTTGCCAGGATGTTGAGCTTGCCGTTGAAATTGGAGCCATGTTCTATGGTCGTCGACGCGGCGGCGTTGAGTACGGATGTCGCATCCGCTTGCGCCCGGGAGAAGTCCACCGCGGCGCCCGTCTTCAGATTCACCGTGTTGCCCACGCCAAAGGTCTGACTGCTGTCGGCAATGACTTTGCCTGCGTTGATGTTGACCGTGCCGGTGAAGGTATTGACGCCTTGCAGGGTATAGATGCTGTTCGCGCCGCCTTCAAAGTTCACCGTTCCCTTGCCGCTGATGATTCCGCCCTGGGTCATGGCGTCGGAACGGTTAAAGACCAGGGTTACTCCCGAGCCATCCGCCGCGCCGGTGGCGCCCAGCTGGATGGCGCCGTTGCCCCAGCTTCCGGCTGTTCCGCCGTTGCCGATCTGCAAGGTGCCGTTCTCCACGATCGCTTTTACCGCGGTCTGGTTGGAACCATTTGATCCGGTAAACAGCAGTGTGCCTCCTCCCTGAATTTTGAGAGCGGCATTGGCGTCAGGTCCGGCGATCACGGAGCTCATCGCAAGACTCGCCCCCGCCGCTATGTTGAATACCGCCGCTCCCGCTTCATTGGTATTGGAGAAATATATTTTACCCGCGTCGATCTGCGAGCCGGTTATGCCCAGGTTGACGGCAATATTCGCCGCCTGGGCGGAGTCTGAGGCTCCGTAGGAAAGAACCCATCCCCTGTGGCTGGCATTGGAAGATCCTCCGGTCACGCTGCTGCCATTGGCGGCAAAGACGAGTTTCTGGGCAAAACAGTTGCCGTCCAGGTTCGCGCCGAACTGCAGTCCGCCTCCGTTCAGCGTTATGGTTCCGCTCACGGTCGAGGCGTTCACATTCGCCGTACCCGAATTAACCAGCAGTACGCCTCCGGCCTTCACGTCATACGACGAGGCCAAAACTCCCGTCGTCAGGGAGTCGGTTCCCGTGCCGAGGGCGAGTGTGCCGCTCTCCACTGTCATTTGAGTGCCTGCGGTCAAGACGCCGCCGCCCAGAGTCTGAGTAGTGCCGGCGCCTCTCTTGGTCAGTGTCAGATGAGAGTCCAGAGAGCCCAAAAACGTGCCCGTACCGTTCAATATCAGGTTACGTGCGATGTTATCTCCCGTGTTCTTTGTCGCACCGGACAGAACCCTGGTATTGGCCTCTCCCGTCAGACCGCCGATTTCCGCATTGTCCGCATTCACCAGAAGCTGAGTGCCTTCAATGCGTCCGCCGGTAGCTTCCGAGGCCGCTTTCAATTCGATATCCGCACCGGAGGCCGCTTTTGCCGTATTCAACTGCAAATACATTCCGTAGCGTTTGCCCGTCGTATTTGCCGCCGAAGGCGCATCGACTACTATCTTGCCGCTAAAGCCCGTAGAGTCCTGCGTCAGCGTCAAGCCGCTACCGCCGAGAGAGTACAGGGTATTCTCCCCGCTTTCGCTCAAGTTGATTGTCCCGGCGCCTTCCAGAGCGGCATTCAGCGTCAGATCGTGATTGTATTTGTACAGCAGAGTCACGCTGTCCGCAGACGCCGCGCCCGCTTTCAAGCCGTTCAGAGCCGTGTTTCCGTTATCCAGATACAGGGTCGAGTTGTTTTCCAGAATGACCTTGTTTGTCAAGGTATTGGAGACGTATTGAGATTCCGCGAAAGACAGAGCCAGTCTGGCGCCGGATTTCACCGTGATGTCCCCGGTACCGTATGTGATGCTGCGTCCGGTCGTTCCTCCCGTGGGACGTCCCAGCTGGAGAGTTCCGGCGGAGACGATCATGCTCCCCGTGAAGTTCTGTCCTGTGGAAGCGGTTCCGTTATCCAGAATCAGCAGGCCTGCACCCGTTTTTTCCAGATTGCCCGTGCCTGTGATGGCGGCCCTGATGACCGCTCCGCTGCCCGTCGCGGTGGAGGAGAGTTTCGCGTTGCCGGCGCCCGCGTCCAACACAATGCTTGCGGTATTATATTCGACATTGTCGGCGAGTTGGAGCGTCCCTCCCTGTATGGTCACCTTGCCGGCGCCCAATGTACCGGCATCCGTCACATTCAGCGTCCCGCCTGTCAGCAGGAACTCGCCGATGGCGTTGCCCGTATTGGTCAGGGAGTACACAGACGTGCCGTCTCCCATAAACTGGGCCGTTCCGGCTCCGCCCAACTTGTTGGCGAGCGTTGTGGCTCCGGTCCGGTTAAAGGTCACAAACGCCCCGGCATCGACGGCGATTTCTCCGGCGACGGAGCCGACAGCCGCCCCGTTCCCGATTTGCAGTTTGCCGCCGCTTACAGTCGTCAAGCCGACATAGGTATTGTCCGCCGTCAGGATAAGGGTGCCGGCGCCTGTTTTTTTCAAGGTGCCGCCGGTTCCCGCCTCCTGGGAGATAACGCCGCCCAGAGTCAGGGTAAGACCATCCTGCGTGTATGCTCCTGCCGCTGCGTCATACTTCCGGGTATCGACGATCAGCTGGCTGGCTCCCCTGATTTTGAATGTTCCCGTGGCCGTCCAGTCCTGCGTGCCGCTCAAGGTCACCGGGGCATTCGTCCCGTCCGTATTGGCTCCGTTCATCTTGCCCGCTCTTAAACCAGCCCCGGTAAATCCGGAGTCCAATACAAGCGTACCGCTTTCCAGGAAAGCAGCCCCGGCAGCCGTCAATGTATTCAAATGAACAATGCCGCCGGTATTAAACGCGACCTGGCCGTTATTCATGTTGTAAGTGCCGCCAAATCCGCTCCAATCTCCCGTATAGGTCAGTTTGCCGCCATCAACATGTTTGATGGTTGAGGCAGAGGTTCCTGTAAATTTACCGGAAAAGGTCGCATTGGCATTTCCATAAATACGGAACTGCACTTCACCTCCTCCAATGTTGATGTTGCCGGCAAAGGTTTTATTCGCCTGGTTTCTCACCCACATGGCCGTCCCGGCGTCAAAGGAGATCGTCCCCTTGCCGACATTGGTGGCGAAGTCGTCGCCATTGCCCGGACTCATAGCCAACATGCCCGACTTGATCGCCAGAGTTCCCTCGAAGTCATTGCCCGTATTGACGCAATACTGGGTACCGTTTTCAGTATGGGCAAGGTACATCTCCAGCGTCCCCTTGCCCGTCACGTTTCTGGAAAATGTATTGCTTATACCCTGGCCTCCGGCCTGACCAAACTTATGGCTGGAGTCGCCTATGGTGATCGTTCCCTGTTCTCCGATGTACAAGGAGCCGCTTCCCAGAGAGTCAACGGTCGCCGCATTATTGGCGATGGAGGCCGACAGACGGCCTTCTTCCACCCGTATTCCCCCCGTATAACCGGCAGAAGCGCCGGAAAGCGTCAGGGTACCCGCCCCCGCCTTGACCAAAGTGCCGTTACCGGACAAAACGGCGGCCAGGGTCTGGTCTCCCGAGTTGGTCGTATCGATCGTCAGGCTTCCTCCGGAGAGGGAGATGTTAGTCGCCGCCAGGGAGGAATAAACGGTCAAATTGCCGCCGCCGCCCTTTTCCAGAGTGCCGACAGACAGGGAGCCTCCCGTGATGCTATAGTCAAGCGATCCGATGTAGCTCAGGCTTCCGGTAACGGTCAGCGTTTTCCCGTCGGAAATGGTCAGTTGGTTGGCGTCGCCCTCTTTCCCCATCAGGAGCAGCTCGGCTGCCGTTTCGCTCTCCGTCACGGTCCCGGAGCCATCCAGAAAATACTTCCCGGCAGGGTCTGATCCCGAAGAAGGCAACGAGATGTAGCCGGCATCGGTAAAGGTCAACAGCCCCGTTGCGCCGTCTATGGCGCTGCCCACCAGGACATTGGTCCCGTCATACGCCAAAAACTGGCTGGGAGCCAGCGCGGTGCCGAGCGCATTGATGGTATTTCCCGTTACTCCTGTAAAAAGGACTTTTCCCGTTCCGGTGACCGCTCCAAAGTTGACGGTCAATCCCGTGCCCTTCAGATCTACGCTGGAATTTCCGGAAAGGGAGGTAGAGGCAAATGTCTGCACGACCGCCGCCTGCCCGTTGGCATTGAGGGAAAGGGTACCTCCATTGAGCGACAATACGGAGGCGGCGTTCAACAGCGCTGAATTCCCGCCCGCAGAATAGCGCAACTCCAGTGTACCGCTGCTTATTTGCGTCAAGCCGCCATAGGTGTTATTGCCCGTCAATACCAATGTTCCGTTTCCGGTTTTGTTCAGGGCTCCCGTCGTCCCGGAGATGATGCCGGACAATGTATGCGTAGCGCTGCTTTCTACAGTCAGGGTACTCGTACCCAAAATTTCAATGTTGGAGGCAGAGTTCCAGTCCGTCGCTCCCATATTCAGGGTAACGGCCGCCGTCCCGACCACACCGATCTTCAGCCCATTGCCGACAAGATCATTGAGACTCAATCTCCCCTGCTTGAATACTACATTGGCATTGGCGGTCAGCCTGTTCATGGAAACTCTCGATGTATCGAAAGTAGTCACCCCTCTGGAATTACTGAATTCCCCTTCAAAGCCGCTCCAGTCTCCCGTGAACACAAGAGCCATCGTAGGGGTGCCTCCTTTTGTAAAAGCGCCATTTCCCGAAAATTTTCCGGAAAAGGTTTTGGTGTGGGTGGATGAACCGTTATCAATCACTAATCCACCGGATTTGATAATAAAATCATTCCCAATAGTTTCATTTGAAGTTTGAGAAAAAAGAATGCCAGCCTTGTCCACTGTTATGGTACCCGTCCCCAATTTGTCAAAGGACGTCCCGGCTGTAGTTGACCACAAGTCAACGGAAACTCCGCCGGAAAACGACCAGTTTGCCGTCAGTCCCGCATTGGTTCCAAGCTGGATTTTATCGGTATTAACAGGATTGACAGAAGCGGTAGCCTTGTTGCCGACTACTGAGATTGTCCGCCCCGCTCCTCCCGTCAGGGAAGAGGTATTAAACCACTTGCCCGCCGCAATATCCACCGACACGTCCGCATTGACATTGATGGCCTTGAAGTTGCTCAAGGTGAAATTCTCGTTGATATCCATCAACAC
>CAZNVW010000172.1:0-5297 GCA_964576595.1 uncultured Verrucomicrobiales bacterium | reverse complement strand
CGAGATGAGCGTCGCCGGCGCGGCTGCGCACCAAGGTGCGCAACAAGCAGTTGGAGACAACCCGCTTTTCCTCTAACAGCTTGTCCTCAATCGGACGGGAAAAGCTCGGCCACCCGCACCCTGAGTCAAACTTGTCGGCCGAGGAAAACAGAGGCTGACCGGTCGTCACATCGACATAAATCCCCCGCCTGGCGGTATCGTAATACTCGTTGCGGAAGGGCGGCTCCGTCGCATTGTTCTGCGTCACCTCGAATTGCATCGGCGTCAGCGTCTTTTTCAGCTCTTCCGCAGACTTCTTCCGATAGGGAGCCTCCGGGTCCTTCGACTTCGCCGCGTCCCGGAAACTTGACTGGGGAATATGGCAGTAACCGCCGGGATTTTTATCAAGGTAATCCTGATGATAGGCCTCTGCGGGGTAGAACTGTTTCAGCGGCTCGACCTCAATGGCGAGCGGTTTATCGTATTTCTTTTGAAGCTCCTTCAGAGAAGCCTCAATAACGGGCCGATCCGCCGGATCGACATAGAAAATACCGGTCCTGTATTGAACGCCGACATCATTCCCCTGACGGTTGACCGACACGGGATCAATGACCTGATAGTACTTGTCCAGCAGGAAGGGCAGCGTCAGCTCACCGGGATCGTAAACCACCTTGACCGCCTCGGCGTGCCCCGTATTCTCCCGGCACACCTGCTCGTAGGTAGGATTCTCCGTCCTTCCGTTCGCATAGCCCACTTCCGTGGATACAACTCCGGGCAACAGGGAGAAATACTTCTCCACACCCCAGAAACAGCCTCCGGCAAGATAAATCGTTTTCATGGCAACCAAATCGGCCCTCGCGGAGCCGGGACTCTTTGTAACCTTTCCGCCCGCCTCCCCGCAAGCGGGAAGGAGACATGCGGCCAAAAAGGCAAAAAGCATACTAGCCTTTCGCCAACTTTTTTTAAAAAACGGGCTTATACTTTTCATACTGCCCGTCAAGCGATACCACACTTCCCATTCTGTGTAAAAAAAACCCAACAATTAGAATAAATGCGAATCAAAAAAGTAAAAATAAAAGATCAGAAAATACGAGTGCAACAATTATATTGCCTTAACTCTTCTCCATTGACTTTATCCTTAAAAAGAGGATCATTTTATATAAATTGAGCCCTCAAAATTTATGAGTTCTCTACTCTCTATTATGACCTTGTCTTTTCTTGCCGCTCTGCCGACGCAAGCGGATGGTCCCGGAATGACATGTCCCGGCAATCCTGCCATTTCAGAGGAAAATTACCATAGCTCCCTATGGGATGGACTGGAAGTCCTGCTGGCAAGATTCGACACGCTCAACAACGCCTCTCCCGATGGCTGGGGCTATCAGCATTCCCCATCCGATGCCGCCTATGACAAGGCTCAGGGAGAAGTTTTCGACATTCTGGACAAATGAGCCGATCCCAATGATTATTTCATGCAAGATGGCGTTAAAGTCACCCCTCTATGCCTCGCGGTCAGAATGCAGGACGACCGACTGCTTAATCAGCTTCTAAAAAAAGGCGCAAATCCCAACCGGAAGGAGAATGTCCGCCTCTCCTCGGAAATTCTGTCAAACGACGCCTCCCATATGCTGGATCTGTTAATCAGGGGAGGCTGGAAATTCAACCCCAACCAGCCCGAGGGGGGAGAACAATACAAACGCTATTTCCCCAGCCTTCCTCTTGTTGATGCCGTCTCCTGTGAAAAAATCCGCCTGGTTAAAGCCTTATTAAAGCGGGGAGCCGACCCCTATTTGTCGCTCTCTGAATTGATGCCGCCCCCCGATTCCCTGAAAGATAGCGAAAGCATGCTTGCCCAATTTGGCTCAAATTCATTTGAGAAGTGCGACAATTTGACAAAAGCCCCCAATCTGCATCCGTCCGAACTCCCGGAAAAAAAGGCCAATCAGGCTGCCATTAAAAAACTTCTGGACCAATACAAGGGCTGGAAAAAATCTCGTATCATCGAAAAATCCTCCGGAGACGGATGGAGCTGCGAATACATCCCGGCGCCCCGGATCTCTCCCGATATTGCCGCCCGGCAGAAAGGACCGGTCATGATCGTACTACTCAAAGAGAACGGGAAACTTGTCGCCAGCCTGCTCGCTCCAGAGGGAACAGTCCTGGATGCCCCGCTGGTTGACGAACCTTCAGGAATGGCCGTGATAGGCATTCAAACCCGCATGGGAACCTGCTGTCTCAATGTCTTGTCCCTGAAAGATCAACAGGTTTATTCCGTAAACCTTGACCCCATAAACAAGGCAATCGAAGAGCGGACTCCAAAAGAAAAACCGAATCGTCAGGAATCCGCCTCTTCTCCGTACCAGCTGACCAGTCTCTCCCTGCAAGGAGACAAAGTCATCGGAGAAGCCACATGCCCCTCCGTCCTCTCTCCCGGCGCTCCCTACAAATTGATGTCCATCCCCTTTTCCCTCGACCTGACCCAGCCCCCTTCCAAACAGGAAGAGCCCTGGAACATATCCATTATCACCGTCAAAGACCCTGTGCCGGAATGTCATTGACCCTTCCTCAGCAGGACGCACGAAACAGGCAAACGGGAAGGTGCTCAATTTTCCCATGCTACTCATATCGATTCACCTGATTCTGCCGAATTCTGGAAGAAATTGAATCTCTCTCACGGCCCGCCGTGAGAGAGAGGCAGAGAGGGCAGGCTCCGTCCTGAACAACCAAACGCTTTAAGAACATTTCCTTACTGCGTCTCGATTGCCTGTTTTTATGAGTAATATTTTTTTTTGAAAGACTTACTGTCACTTACCGTATTAATGACGATATGATACATCATTCTCTATCCTATAAGGCCATGGTTGTCACAGCCTTATTATCTCTATCCGGAATCACTCCTCCGGCATTTGCAGAAAAAGAAGCAACTCTGCAGGATCAACTGATTGTCAAAGACCCTGGTCCATCCGCACTTGTCGGCCCGACCCAGGCGATTTTCTTCCCTCCCATGTTAAAATGGGAAAGCTGGGACTACTCCCCCATGTGGGCAGATAAACCCAAAGCCATCTCCAAGAGTCTTCCTCAAAACTGGAAAACAAAAGTCCGCTTCGACAATGCCTATGGACGATCCCGGGCCATTATCGACCTTCCCCCTGGAACCGACCTGTACGGACAGGGGCTTGTCTCCGGCGCCCTGCGTCGCAACAACTCCAAAATAGCCATTTGGAATACGGACAACTATGAATACGGCACAGACAATGCCCGCCGTCTCTATCAGGGGCACCCATGGGTCATGGGAGTCCGCACGGACGGATCGGCCTTTGGCGTACTGGCCGATACAACTTGGCGTTCCACAATCGAAACCAGCGACAATGAAATTATCTTCGATTCCGAAGGCCCGGTTTTCCCCGTCCTCGTCATCGAGGGAAAAACGCCCCAGGAGGCTCTGCGTCAGCTCGCAGAACGCACCGGGCATACCCCGATGCCGCCCCTTTGGTCTCTGGGGTACCAGCAATGCCGCTTCTCCTATGAATCCGATGTCAAGGGCCTTGGCATCGCCAAAGAATTCCGGAAGAGACAAATTCCCGCCGACGTGATCTGGATGGATATCGACTATATGGAGGGCTATCGGGTCTTTACTTTCAACAAGAAAGGATTCCCCAACCCGAAGGAATACAGCGACGCCCTGCACGATCTTAATTTCAAGGGAGTCTGGATGATTGATCCCGGCGTCAAGAACGATCCGGACTACTTTGTCCTCAAATCGGGAGATGCTCAGGATGTCTGGGTCAAAAAGAGCGACCAAAAAACCGATTTCATCGGGCCGGTCTGGCCCGGAGATTGTAAATTCCCCGACTTTACACGCGAAGAAACTCGCACATGGTGGTCCGGGCTGTATCTGGACTTCATCAAAAACAACGGGATTGACGGTATCTGGAACGATATGAACGAGCCGGCGGTCTTCCAGACTCCCGGCCACACAATGCCCGTCGACAACTTCCATCGAGGCGACAAAAACATTCAGCCGGGTCCTCATCTGAAGTACCACAATATTTACGGACTACTGATGTTGGCCTCCACCCGAAAGGGCATGGAAGAGGCTCATCCGGACAAGCGTCCCTTCCTTCTTTCTCGTGCAAACTTCATGGGCGGACAACGTTATGGAGCTACCTGGACGGGAGACAATAGCTCCAGCGAAAATCACATGCGCATGTCCATTCCCATGACGCTCTCGCTCGGTCTTTCCGGGCAGCCCTTCAATGGCCCCGACCTCGGAGGATTCGGCGGTAATGCAACAAAGGAAATGTATGAACAGTGGATCAGTTTCGGTTCATTCTTCCCCTTCTGCCGCAACCATGCTTGCAAAGGCACCCAGCAAAAGGAACCCTGGGCCTATGGTCCCGAAGCAGAACAAGTCGCAAAAACAGCCATCGAACGCCGCTACCGCCTGCTTCCTTTCATGTACACCCAGTTCTGGCGCTCCACACAGGACGGCAGACCCGTCATGCAGCCCACTTTCTTTGCCGATCCGTCCGACAAATCTCTGCGCGGGGAAGAATCAACCTTCCTTATAGGTGGAGATCTTCTCGTCATTCCCACAATCGCTCAAAATCCCGCGCTGCCCAAGGGTGAATGGCTTCCGGTCAACCTCCTGGAAAACAAAGCGGATTCCAATGCCAAACAAGCCACAGTCAAAATCCGTCCCGGGGCCATCATTCCCCTTGGAAAAGTCGTACAGCACACGGGAGAACCAATGCTGGATACAACGACCCTCGTCATCAACCTGGATGAAAACGGAAAAGCATCCGGCGAACTCTACCAAGATGCCGGAGACGGGTATGGCTTCCTCAACGGAGATTACTGTCTGACCGCTTACACAGCGGAAAGAACGTCGGAAGGAGTTGTTATCAAAACAGAAATCAAAGAAGGCAAACGGCCGACAGCCACAAAAAAAATCGTAGCACGTTTGCTGACCTCGGATGGAGAACAACGGGCGGAAGGATCGCCCGGACAACCCCTTCGCATTTCAGGCGTTTCATCCAAAACAATGGAATAACGGAAGGCTTCCACCGAGAAATGAACCTCATCCGGAGGAGGGCGTACGAGTATCGAAACTTTGAAAACTACCGCCTCAGAGTACTGGTCGAATGCGGAGGATTTAATCTATGAAATCCTCTCCAAAATACCGATTTTTTGAGGGGTAACCCGACCAATCCTCCGCCCGAGGCCCCAAACAAAAAAGAGTCTCGCCCCTGAACGGGTGAGACTCTTTCTCCTAAATCAATGAAAAGTGGCTCCTGCGGTTGGGCTCGAACCAACGACCT
>CAZNVW010000171.1:0-5352 GCA_964576595.1 uncultured Verrucomicrobiales bacterium | reverse complement strand
TGTAACGGTAGCCCGCATCATATCCGTCGTCTCCCATGGTTATTTTGGAGACGCGACATCCTAAAAGCCCTAAAACGCTTCAACGCTTTCTCCAATATCACTCCTTTGGAACACCCTGATCTTAAGATGGCGGAAAAGAAGCTCCCTCTCCCGATCTATAAAAAACTGGATGCCCTCATGACCGCTTTTCGCCAATCGGGAAAAGGGCGTAAAACAGTACCACTTTTACGGAGAAAATGGAGATTGCTTTGGCCTGTCTCTGCCCGGAACGCCCGCCTATTCTTCGCCCCATTCCTGGACGGCCTATCTGGAGCGGATATTCGAAGAACTCAGAGAATATTGTCTTTCCGCTACAAACGATCAGGAAAAAGAGCATCTTGAAAAGGTAAACCATCTGTGTCACGAGCTGGAAACACGCATAAAGGAGAAAATATTGGCTCCTAATCCTTTTGCTCAAGAAGTCTTTTCCAGAAAAAATTATTTCTTTTCCTATCAGACAGGGTCGGACTCCCCGCTACCAGGTACCCTCCCCCCATCGGAGTAAAAATTCCGTAAACTCCCGCTCAAAACACGCGCATCAAGGATGGGGAGAAATCTCTGGACGCTGTAGCGCGGCCTTATGCTTGAGTCAAGCTACCTCTGCCTTCTCCTTCTGACTTGCCTTTTTTCCGGAGGATAATCCACAAAATCATACGGCACCCTTCTCCAGAGGCTCGAATGGAGACCGGTGTCTATCGAAAGGATGCCGCGGCAGTACTAAAAAAACAGTCCCAGTGTCCCGATAAGCAGAAGAAGAAATTCAGTTCACACCTCCCGACGCGTTTTACAATAAGGGACACAGGCATCGTGCAATACAAGCACAGCCACATTCCCGCATTCAAAAACAGGACACCTTTAAACACCCATTTCCCTGCATCTATTCACCGGAATCGAGCCCAGCCGGCTCATCTCGAAAAAAAGGATTCGTATCCATCCCCTTCTCTCTTATCCGTTTTTCTATCTCCGTACAGAGGCGGATAACCTCTTCTTTCTTCTCCTCCGCCTTGGTACCCCTCAAAGAACAATAGGCTTTTAACGCATCAAACAACTGCTCCAAATACACAGGCCAGGAGTATTCCGTAGCCAGCATATCGGCCCCGGGAAGAGACAAACCGAAAACTTGGCCGTCCATACCGTACTGCCGATACCCCTTCCTCGACAATTTCGGGTCACAGGCGGAAAAAAGCGCCATCTCTCTCTCCTTGTCTCCAAAAAGCGCCTCAGGCAAAAACGTCGCCTTCCTCTCCCCAAACTGTCTAAAAGCGGCCAGCAAGTCATATATCCGCTTGCTTAACTCTGAGGAAATCTCTTGTCCTCTTATTTCAAAATTATTGCCAAAAGGATAAAATGCCGTCCTGTTTGCTCCGAATATGTCCTCGCGACTCTCAAAAAATGGGCTCAACTCCTCCACCTTTTGAGCTATACCCATCATTTTCTCTTTCTGGTTTTCGGGCAAGGCAAACAGTTCCTCAAATACCCCTAGACAATACTTATCATACTCTTCCAGAGTATTGAATTTTCTGCCATACAAAGGATTGCCATATACAGCCTGAACAAAATAAACCCTGCCCTGTTTTAGAACAACACAACAGGACAGCCCGGTCTCTTCAGAATAGTACAAGTACAGCCCCCGATAACCATTCAGCACTTCTTTTACCTCCTTCGCATCCTGCATGGACGTCCATTCGCGCCCGCCCCGCCACCACTTGCCATTACTGACTGGAATATAAGAATTAACCGACTCGCGGCAAAGACGAACGAATTCAGACATGCGCTTTACCCCCTCTTCAGCTAAATCCACATGTCTTTTCACCACCTTCTCCCGGGATTCAACAGAATCCCGGACAGAACATTCACCCTCTCTGGAAAAAGCGATAAAACTGGAGCAGAGACCAATCAAAAATATAACCATCATAGATTTCATGGAAAAATAAAATATTTACTCATTTATTAAAAAACTCCTCCCATCCTGAGGGCGATCATCTGAAACAACTCTCTTCCTTTGCTTTAAAACAGACAAAATATCATCACACGACTCCAATATACTTTCCTGAAATACCGCATTTTCATCACCATAAAGATAAGAAAGAAAGGCAAATGAAAGATGATTAAAAAAATTCAGGCATGAAAAAAAAGGATAAAAATAAACTCTTGCATCGACAGGAGGCAAATAGCCGAAAACATGCGAATCATTCCCGAAAAAAAATAATTTCTCCTCGTAAAATTCAGGCAGATCATCAAAATTCATCCGATAGCTGAAATAGCACAGATCTTTCCACGACTCCACGCCAAGAGGCTCACTTCCCTCTACTCTCCCCTGCTCCTTGAACATAGTCATCACTTCATTCAACTTTTTATAAACATGCTCCGGGAGCTTTTTTTCAGTCACTTGCAATTGACATTCCTCAAACCAGTTTTTTCTCCATAAAACCTCCAGCTCCTTCAAAGCATTCCATTTCCGATCCAGCTCCTTTTCCGCGAGCATGTAGCTAGCAATGCTCCAGAGCCAGTCTCTAAAAAAACGGCAAGAATCCGGTTCATAACTATGTCCGGGGATCTTAATGTAGGGACATACCTCCATCAAACGTCCCTCCTTGAGAAACACAAACCTGTATTCCCCGAAAGTCTGCCCCAGCGAAAGAATCATCCAATCATACCCGCCGACCTGCTTAATCACTCTGTCATATAATATTGCCGAAAAATAACGCTCATCCCCCTTTCCGTCATAAACAACGGGAATATAATAGGAATAGGATGACTGTTTCCATAAATCAAACTTTTTTCCCAGAGCACCTAACTCTCTGTCGGCGCACAAAAACGTCTCTCGTATCTTCCTTTCCCTCTGTCCTTTATTTTCCCCGCCTTCAAGCCCGGGAATGAATAGAAAAAACAAAGAAACTAGAACCAATAATCCCATGACAGGAAAATAACAGAAAAAATTAAAATATCAAGAAAAACTTAAACCTGATCCATCAAATCCAGCAGTACCTCCCGAATGACTATTAACATAACAAATAGGCGTACTTGCTGATTCATATTCAGGCAATACTCCAGGCATAAACCCTCTCCGGTCTATCCATCATCGACAGCTATATCTTTAATCATATATTATTTCTTTCATTTATATTCATTCCGGATCTTCACCATATTTCTTTTCCATAGCCTCCGCTACCATAACAGCAGCCGCAGAAAATGCGTCTCTTCAGTTGTGTATACTCATCCTGCCAACTCAGGCAAATCAACCGGGTTCAACGGGTCTCTTCCGACAAAGGCGTACAGGTTCGCCCCGCCTGCTTCGCCGATCGGGATAGGGGCGCGGGAGGGCCAGCAGCCGTCGAGAGGGAGCGCGATAGTTATAAAAGATTAGACCCACCGTGTCGTCGTACCATTCCTATGACCAGAGGCCGGCGGAGTCCAAACTTACCGAGCCATTTTTACGGCAACGGCCATAGGTGGCATATTCATAGGAGACAATCAGCCGACTGGCCGAATCCATCATACCCATGACGTTTTTGTTGTCGTCGTGCTAGTAGGTCTAGGTATATACGTCATTTCTCTCGGAACAGCTGTTTTGGGATAATATGTACTCGTCGTGGAAATAACGTCAAAAAGGAATGCAAAAGCAGCTGACTGACTTTTTGCAAGCTTTCCTCAAAATCAGCCATCATGGCTTGTCTTCAATTCGATCATTTCACCAAAGGCTGACCGATTGGCAGAATCAAAGCGCCTTTTTATAAAACAATCCAAACGTATATTTCATTCAATTTCAATAATGACCAGCTTATGAACAGGAGCAATTACCGCATTCCTCTCCGAAGCTAAACCGTTAATAAAAGGAGAATCTAATGGATTCCCATTCAAATCCACCATCTCATACCCTTTTACCTTCAAAGACAGTTCCTCTTTTCCCTTTATTCGTGCCTGTATTCTTTTCTCCAGCGATTCTTCAAAAAAGAAAACTTCCAATTCATGACTGGCATTTTTCACATCCGTCGCAACAAGTATCTCTTTTTGCACAATCATGTAGGCTCCAGAAGTTGGTTCTACCCATATCTTCTTTTTTTTCAATAAAATTTCCCACTCTCCCATTTCGCCGAATTTGCGGTTCAAATAGGGTTTGATGTAAATCCTGTTTCCGCGGGATAGAAAATCCTCTTTCTGCTCTATCAAAGTATCTTTCCGGGAAAAAAGCAAAAGGCCGGCTATAAACCCGCACAAGGCCAGCATTAGATAAAGGAATGATTTCATAAACAAAATTCCGGTATTCCAAAAAATCGATGAAGTATGATTTTTTCAGCGTAATGGGTTATCCTTTTCTTTTCTTCAACAACAAAGACACGTTTTATCTCCCAGGGCTTCAAGGCACCAGTGCCCGGTTGAAAGGAATCCCGGTTAAAGAAGGGGTTCCCGCTGGCGTCCACGATTTCGTAACCAGTCATTTCCCAAGAGGTTTTATCCGTCTCATTGAGCGCATATATATGATAATACCCCTTGTCATTTTTCGTATACATGAGTCCACGAAACGGAACGCATCTTACTACTTCTATTCCTTCGTTCTTCTCACCTCCTTCTTTATAAATTCTGTAATAATCATCTCCAGTCTCCCTGCTTTTAAATTTCCTCAAAAAAACATCGTATGTACCCAAAACTCCAAAACCCTTTCTAAAATACGAATCAACAATCAAACCATCCCTGCTGTTTTTATAATAACTCTCGCCCAAATCCTCCTTCTGTTTTTGCCACAAAAAATTCGCCCCCCAGCCGAGAATAAGAAATAAAAGAAAAACAAACCATTTATGTCTCATAAAAAGAAACGCCTTTTTAAAAAGGTAATTACAATAAATAAAAAAGTCAATCAAAAAACTTTCGGCAGACATTTCGGTCTGCCGAAAGAATTTATCTCGTTATAATATTCTACTTCTCACATTGAACGCACCAAACCTCCGTATTATATTGTTTGTCTTCCCCATATTGCTCTGACCAGTCCTTCGGATCGGTCTTATAGACCGTGGCATTCCTGTCTGGATAATGGGACATCATAGGAAGTATCATATTCCGTCTTTCTTCCTCTTTTGAATTCAAGCCCGGCTTTTGATAGCCATCAGCATGTATCATTTTGGGCTGAGGAACAGTTTCATCCAGATAACCAAAATCGAACCCTCCTAATTCTGGTTTTTTTGGGCGTTTATCCCAATTTTTCATATCAGCTTTACCCGTTTTGTCGTCAAAAGAGACATCGGGCTTATCGGGATTTTTTCCTGTATAGTTAACCTTCTTTGCGGATATTTTGAAGTAATTGTTTGAAGACTTCGA
>CAZNVW010000170.1:0-5450 GCA_964576595.1 uncultured Verrucomicrobiales bacterium | reverse complement strand
GCCTGGTAGAGCGCTGGTTTTGGGTACCAGATGTCGCAGGTTCGAATCCTGTCTTTCCGACCATTATTTTTCCGTTGCAAGTCATTGATTTGCAACGGTTTTTCGTTTGCTGGATTATGGTTTTAGGTAGTCGAAAATTACGCTTTTTAGTGCCTTTTTAGCCATTTTTAAGCCAATTTTTTGTTACTTGTGTGTTACTGGTGTTGCTACTTTCTTGTTACTGACATTTCTTGCATTGGCAAAAAGAAAACCCGCCCGGAGCCGAAGCTCCGAACGGGGTTATAGGGGGAGGGAGGAGCTGCCCCAGAAAAGGCGCCCTTAAGAGGGGAAGTCATAAAAATCCCGCCGACCGAAGCGGGCGGGATTTTCTACGTGAAGATAAAATATATATTTCAAATAACATTTATAATAAGTTAGTTACACAATTTTTTGATAATATATCTCTGTGAAACCGGATCTTCTCCCTCTTTGCAGGTAGAAATAATTTCTACATCTGCAAGAAATGGATGTGGTGCCATCGTCAATATTTTTTCTCTATCTTCTTCGTTATCTACTTCCAAGGGCAGAGTTTTCTTTGAATAACCTTCTTCTTCTATTTTTACTTTCCAAGCATCTTTTGCTTTGCTTTCGAGATTCATGCTTATAAGTTTCATCAGAATATTCTTTTCGATTTTCCTAGATTCTTTTTCAATTTCCTTTGGCATTACAAATTTGTCGGGAAATGCCTTGATTTCATCTTGAGAAAATACTGGAATCGGTAATTCTTTTTCTCCTTTTTCATTTTCACCTATAAAAGTCACACCTCCTGAAAGAATGCCATTGGGGCGAGCTACCATGTTTGTTGCTTTCTGCAAACCTAATATTGTCTTCGGTGACTCAGCCTCAACTTCCGCCATAGCATTTGTTGCTCGGTCAATTATTTCATCTTTTCCTTTAAATAAGGGCTTGAGTGTTTTTGCAACTTCTTTCCCTATCATTATAGGAGAATTATCCCCATGGGTTTCAATATGCATTCCGTCCGTATTTTTTCTTGGAGTGACACAATCTATGAGTCGTTTCCCTCCATAGATCAACCCTCCAAGTGTAAGAATTTTAATAATTTCGGCCCATTCCATATTGATTAATTCCTTCGCTGTGGTTATACATTCAGAGCTAGCAATATAACTAACGCCATTAAGTAAAATACTACCTTCTTCAATTTGTGTAATCTTTGCCGATTCGAATCGTATTTTTTTACCTTCCATTTTTGAAGCGAAGGCACTCAATGGACCAAGTAAAGCATTTATCCCTGAAAGCTCAGAGATTAGTACATCCAATGTTAATGGCTCATTAATGTCAATTTTTAAGGAAAAATTTCCAATAGCTATATTTTCTGAAAGCACCTGATTATTGGTCATGTTCTTCGTTTATCAAATCATGGGGAATGGAGCAACGCATTTCTGTTACGTGAAATATTTTTGCAGCTCTTCAATGACGCCTCAACAAAGCCCGCCGGGAAATCCTAGCGGGCTTTATCATTTTGCTGACGTCAGCAAAATGATCTCAACGCATGACGCGCCTCCAGCGCGCCTTTACGACATCACGGGACAATCTTTTCAGCTTCGCCCGCTTTTCGGGCATGTCTAACAATTTAGATTCATTAAAAATAACATGGAAGAATAATTTCCGTGTTAAGGCATTGAGGGCGGGAGGGCTGAGCAAAATAGACGAAGTGTTGAACGAGCTGCTGTCCGAAATTCTCACGGAAATTGAATATTTGGTGCGGCGCGAAAAGCCGCTTATACCAGAAAGGACGGCGGCCGCCCAACATGAAAAAGATGAGTGGCGCGAAGATCTCAGAAGAAGACTGGGGCTCAGGGGTGAGCCCCCGGGCCTCCGTTCTTGAGATTTTTAGGCGTGGTTCTATTTGGAGCCGCGCCTCTTCTGTTTTTGGGTGCGACCATGTCCGAGATCATTCTTTTTACCTCGGCTTCGAGCATTTTTTGTTCTTGTTCATTTCCGCCGGTTGCCGCCGTAATGACGTCTTTCTCTTCGTCGTAAATCATCTTCGGCTCATCTGCCTTGATTGTTTCGACGTACACGGCCGATATTTTCCCGCCGTCCATGGGGATGATGTCGGGATAGGCCGGGTTGATTGATTCCAGGACGTATTCCGTCATCCGGGATGATCTGAGTATTGAGAGCCGTTTCAGCGTAACGCCTCGCCCATCGTTGTATTCAACGATTGTTCCTACTTTTGGCATTTGCGAGGACGTGTATTTGCGCATGATGACAAGCGCACCGTCCGCAATATCCGGCTCCATGGACTTGCCGTTTACGCGCAGGATGTACTCGTCTTTTTCGAGTTCTCTGTGTAGTTGAATGTCGGATGGGACAGTATCGCCCGCCTCAAGCGATCCGGCCGCAATTTCCCCGATGACTTCCCCGGCGATTTCCGAGCCATAGGGATAGGGCGGCTCTTGAACGGGAGGCGTGAAGACAGGGGCCTTAAATTGCGCCTCCTTTTCTCTCTCGCGCTTAGCGGCCAGCCGGGCGGCAATACGCTCGCCTATGTCCTCTTGCTCGCAGCACCATTCAACGGCCATGGTGCAGTAGGTTGACGGGTCTAGATTCAGACGCATGGCCTCCCTGTAAACGTCCTGCTGCCCCTTTTCGGACAAATGCAGGAACATCTTCCCGCGTTCGTCGATGTCCGGGAGAGTTGCGAGTTCTTTTTTGTCGGCGGGACTAGGGATAGGGACCTGCATGAGAGACTCAATCAGGGAAAGCTTTGCTTCGGGGATTTTCCCTACCTTTTTGAACCATTGGTCAATTGCAGTTTTTGAGACGAGACATTTTGAGGCCAACCATTCACGGTCTTTTTTTTCCTCTTTGAGCCAGTTTTTTATTACTTTTTTTTGCTCTTCCTGTTTGTTGCTCATGAGAGTATTATGGTAAATTTTCACATTTCTTCAAGATTTATTTTTAGTAAATTTTCACTTTCATATTGACCGTTTTGTGAAAATTTACTAAACAAGAATCATGCAAACGCAATCCCCTCCAAAAGTCGACTGGCTGAGCATCAGCCCCCGGCATATGGCCCGAGTCATGGAACTGAGCAACAGCCTCAAGATCACCCCTCGGGAGGCTTTTGAACTGATGTCTGAGGAAGCCGCCGAATCGCAAGCCGACGTAACCAAACCCCGCCTCCCCCTCACCCCCAAGAAGCTCACGAGAAAGACGGCTTAACTTTCCCCTCTGATTTTCTTTTCAAGGAGGAAAGCAACCAAGTCCTCAATCTTCATTTTAGCCTCTTCAGCGTATCTCTCTATGATTTCACGATCCTCTTCTGAAATGTCAACGTCGACGGAATTCTTGTCCTCTTGTGCACGGAGCTTTTCATACTCGGTGATGGCGTATTCGAGCAGAACGGAACTTGAGGGCGGTATGTTTACAGTAGAGCAATAGTTGTAAAGAGTGCCTTTGCTGATCTTTGTTCTATTTGCCAACCATTGCAATCTCCCCGGTTCGGCTTGAGTCCAGTTTTTCAGGAATTCGTTCGTAACAAGCATGTGTTCTTTTTTCACGAATCATGAACCAAGTCAATGAAAATAACGAATGATGAAAATATTTTTCACAATTAATCAATTTCCCCTTGCCAATAATCACGAATCATGAATAATGAGTTCACGAAACAAGAAACACCATCCCTCCAAATGATCATCAAAGTCACACCGAAAACGAAGGACTGGATTGAACAATCCAGCAAGGCAACCGGGCTTGACGAAAAGCACGTAGCCTCCGCTCTGCTGTCTCAGGCGGTGGAAGAACTCAAGAAGAAGGGACTGCCTCTTCCTCTGGAGAAGAAAACCCGCAAACCCCACAATCACGGTAAGAATGAAACCAACACCACCCATGAAAAAGGAGCCGACAATTATAACGCTGCTCATCGAGCTGGACAAGATCTTGAAGCTTGAGAGCAAGAAGGACGCAATGAGCGCACTTTATCACTCGCCTTCGCCAGATTCTGAGGAAGACGTTATTCGGTCAAAGTACGCACGAAGCATTTATAAAGCTCGGAAGCTTTTAGGGCTGAGCCTCGAGTTCAAGCAGGGGGCGCTGCTTGAGGAGGAGGAAGTAAGCGAGCTTACCTCTCTTCTTCGCAAGGCGAATCAAGAATCTCTCTCCTGAGAAAAAACACCAAGGAGCGGTCTCCATGCAATCTTTCTTCAATTGGATAAACGACAGATACCAACTCCCAACCATCCTTTCCCCAAGCGTTGAGCATTTCAATATGGTTATCCATTACGTCCTTGTTGTGATCAACAGACAGGTATGTGTATTCGAATTTAGCCATAGCTGAACAGTAGCAATTTCCTATTAACGATCAATACCAAACGCCCCAGTACGGAGAATTTAGCCATTAACCGTTCAAAGCCGAAAGACAGGGGCACTCTTTCTAAACCATGTACAAACGACCAGACAAAGTAACGGCGAATCCCCGCCCGAAGTATTCGGGGGTCGAGCGCAATACCTCCGTGCCTGAACGGAACATGAGTGTCTCAGAAGCCTGCCGAGTGATCGGAAGAGGCCGCAAGTGGCTCATGGTCCGCCTCAAGTCGGGCATGTACCAGCATTCCTATTACCCGTCAACCGGGCGCAGGGAGCTCACCATGAGCGAGCTCAACGCCATTGTTAATGCCCCGAAAGTTTACCCGAAAGCATGACCATGAACCACGCCAAAAGAAAACGCCGTTTGATTGCGGACAAGTGGAACCAGCTCGAAGCTTTTGACCAGGCCATGAGAACACTCAAGGACTCCCAACTGAAGGCCGTCAGAGAGCGGAGGATTGCCCTCTGGTGCATCACGGCTTCCGCAATCATCACGCCGTCACTTTTCATTTTCGCCCTGTTCAGGGGCTGAACCATCTTCCCCCGGCCAGTCCGAACCGGGGGCGAACAAAGGACACTATACACTAACCAAGAAAAAACCATGGAAGAAAAATCGATCTACGAACAAATCGAAGCAGCTATCAACACTCTCGAACGCCTTGTGGATGGCTATGACGGAAGAATAATCGTCTCCTCAATCATTTTGCATGATGGCGAAGTCGAATCACACACGTTCACGAACAAAAAAACATTCTCCTCAAATGGAAGAGAAGATAGTGCAGTCAGATGGATTTCAGCGTTTGGCTATATGCTTACTGGGAATGATTGCGTGAAAGGTGACGCAAAACGAATCCGCGAAGGAATGCTTCTGTTCCTTGATAAACAGAACCAAGACGCCGCCGAATAACAAAAAAAGCCCTCCTGACATGCGCCAACACGTCAGGAGGAAAAACGCAGATACCAACTAAAGAAACTGCGGATCAATAATCAAATTGAACAACATGTCTACTACTACGCCCGCAAAGCCCAGTCAAGTGCAAAAGACCGTCACGAAGACGGCAAAAGCAACAAAGCCGAAG
>CAZNVW010000169.1:0-5507 GCA_964576595.1 uncultured Verrucomicrobiales bacterium | reverse complement strand
CGGATATACAATCCGCCTCCGGTAAAAGGGCAAAAAAGAGTCGTTCCGGCGGCGGAAGTGTTTTGAAACAAGCCCGGACAGGCGTCTTTTTCCCTTTTAATTTTCGCTTGAATAAGGCATGGTGCGCGGTACATGGAGAATGGATTGCAGGCGAATTACTGGCGCAAGGTTATTGCACGGACGAGGGGGGGCATTAATGTCCTCCTTTGGCTGGAGTACTCCGCCGTACCCCTGTTTGCAGCGGGGGTATGTTCCGGTTTTTTGCTTTATGGAGCCAGGCGGCTGGGGATTGGGGGCGGAGCGGTCATGCCGGGTGTTTTATGCCTGATGCTGGCGGCGGCTCTGGTTTGTCTGTGGAGGGTGCGGGGCCGTCTGTTCCGTGATCGGGACGCCCGGGCGTTTTTGGATGAAAGTCTTGGACTGGACTGCGCGCTGAGCGCGGAGCGGGAGGGACGCGGCGGGTATCCTCCGGTGCGCGAGGTATCCTCCTGCTGGAAGTGGAAATCGTTTGTCCCCTTTTGCTGGGTATTGGGAGGCGTCGTGCTGCTTGTTGCAGGCAGTCTGCTGCCTCTGCCCGCCCCGGCGCAGGTCTTGCAGGACAAAACGTCTCTGCCGCCCGCTCTGGCTCAGGTGGAGTCCTGGCTGGATGAGATGGAGAAGATGCCCGGCATAGATCCGCTCTCTCTGGAGGCGCTCAGGAATCAGTTTGAAGAGAACAGCGGGCAGGAGCCCGAGGATATGTATTCCCATGCCGGGCTGGAGGCGGCGGATGCCCTACGTGAGCAGACGGAGCAGTCCATGAAGGAGTTTTCCTCCGGGCTGTCCCGGATGGAGTCGGCTCTCAGTTCCGCGAACAGCTCGCTGACTTCGGGGAGCGAGTCCGAATCGGCGGAATCTCTTCGTTCCGCCTTTTCCTCTTTGGAGGCGTCGGCCATTCGGCCCGGGGGCGAGCTGGGCCGCCAGCTGGGCGAGCTCGGCAAAAAAGGGCCGGGAGCCCTGTCTCCCGAGCAGCGCGAGCAGCTGGAGCGCGCGCTTGCGGAGAACGGGGAAAAGATGCGCGGCCTGTGCCAGGGGGGGATGTGCCCCGGCGGCGGTCTGCTGGCCTCGCCGGATCAGAACGGAGAGGTGCAGCCCCAAGCCGCGCCGGGAGCCGGTGCACCAGAGCGCGGACGAGCCGATGCGCCCCTTTCGTTTTCCACGGAGACGTCCCGGGTGGACGGCGGCCTGGAGGAGGAGCTGGAGTCCCGTGACTATTCCCGCAGTCTTCCCGGCGATTCTCTCGGCATGGAGCTAGGGCGTCACGAGGAAAATCGCGAAAAGGCGGACGGAGCTTCCGCCCAGGCAGCCCGGGGGGCGAAGGGGGGAGACGCCGTTTGGGCGGATGATCTGACTCCCGAGGAGAAGGAGGCGCTCAAGGACGTTTTCAACAGTTGAATGGTTGATTCAGGGCGGGCTGACGGAAGAGGTCATGCTTCGGCCTTTTTTGCTTTTTTCCGCGGCAGGAGAGTGAAGCCCAGCCGGGTGAGCAGGGCCTCGAGCAGGAATGTTCCCAGAGCACCCCACAGCAGCCAGGGGCGGAGCTCACGGGGAGTCACCGTGCGGGGGGCCTTCCAAATGTCGGAGACCTGTATGCGCTCCGTGCCGCCGCTCTCTGCGCAGAGGTCGAGCAGTTCCTTCTTCCGTTCGTTGTCAAAGGCCCATTCCGCCTCTGAGGCGAGCGAGGCTGGGCCGAAGGGGAGGGAGAGGTCTCCCAGCCGGATCGCGCCCCGGATGAAGTCGCCGTGTTCCGGGCGGAAGGAGGTGCGGAGGAGTCCCGGTCTTATTTGTTCCCAGACGCCGGGCAGGGAGCGGGCCTCGCCGTCCGCCGAGACGCATTCAATGACGGCCTGGGGGGCCGATTGCGCGATGTCGGCGATGTGCTCGTCGGAGTACAGGAGATCGACATCCAGCTGCTCTCCCTTGATGGCCGTTCTGACGGAATAGCCGGAGGGGGTGTCTTTGCCGATCAGCCAGCGGGAGAGGGTCTGAATGAAGTCGCCGTATTCCGGCCATTGCAGGACGGAGTCCGCGTATTTCCCCGCGACGGGGAAGGAGAGGGCGGCCGCCCGCCCCGCGCCCCGGCTCCAGAAGGCGACCAGGGGAGCCTTGTACTCGTCTTCGGAGAGGACGGCGCAGGAGGCGCCCTCCTTGAGGTAGCTGAGATTGTAGCCGTCTATGGCGGCGGGCCATTTGGGCGAGCGCGACGCGATTTGCAGCCAGCCGGGGGTGGAGGCCGTCCCGGTCTTGTCGGTGATGAAGGCGGAGCGGGCGATGGAGACTGTCTCCTGGGTGAAGATGGAGGGCAGGTCTCCCGGGTTGTCGTTGAAGAAGATGCGCCCCTGCCCCAGAGCGGCGATTTCCTTGAGCAGGGCGGCGTCGCAGTCGGTATCGCGGCCCATGCCGATGACGCTGACGGTGGCTCCCGCGTCGGTCATTTCCCGCAGGATGTCCTTGTAGTCTCCCGGTTCCTCCGAGTCGCAGGCATCCGCAAACAGGAGCATGTGACGCGTGCCCACGTCTATTTTTTTCAACTGCTCCCAGCCCGCCTTGAGGCCTTCTTCGATAAAGATGCCGCCGCCCTGGCTGCCTATGCGCCGGACGGAGCGGAGCAGGGCCTCTCTCTGGTCGCCGACCCGGCTCTGGGTGATGATGGTGTGCGGGGAGCTGTCCACGGCAATGACGGAGATGAAGTCGTTGTCGCCGAGCTGTTCAATGGCCCGGGCGGTGCCTTCGTTGGCCATGTCCATTTTTGTTTTCCCTCCGCCGGCGGAGGCGGTCATGGAGCCGGAGCGGTCGAGTACGACGCTCATGGCGACCATGAGTTTTTTGTGCTCCTTCCTCAGCTCCATGGAGACGGGGAGCAGATTGTCCACCGGGGAGGAGAAGTAGCCGCCGGAGCCGAAGCTGTTTTTGCCCCCGCACATCAGCAGGGAGCCGCCCTGCTCCTTGACGAAGAAGTTGAGCGATTCCAGGAAGCGGGGGTGCAGGGAGGACGCGCCCACGTTGTTCAGGATGACGAGACGGCAGCCTGTCAGGTCCTCCGGGGAGACGGCGGCGGGGTTCGCAGGCGTTTTTATCTGGAGCCCCAGAGCCTTCAGGAACGGTTTCATCGGGTCATTCGGATAGGCCGAGAGGAGCAGAACGCCGCTGCCGCCCGTCGCCTCGACCCAGGAGGTGGCCGTGTTGTTCTGCGGGATGGGGTCATCGGGCGCGGTGAGGCTCATCCGGTAGCTGACGGCTCCGGGGGCGGCGAGCCTGTCTGTCGTGCGCACGAGCGCCCTGCCCCGATGAAGCGTGGCGCTTCCCTTGAGCGGCGGGCTCCCCTTGCGGCTGATCTCCCAGGGGATGGTGCGGTTGTCGGCGGGGGCGCCCACGATGGCAAACTCAAGCAGGAACGGCTCGCCGGGGCGGACTCTCGGAGGGAGTTTGACGTTTGCTATACGGAGATCGTCTTCCTTTCCGGTAGAGGCCAGGCGGTAATCAAGGGGGATGCGTGCGCGGAGGAGTTTTTCTCCCGTCCGCTCCAGCGGTTCGGTTGAGTAACCGTCTGTCAGGACGAGGAAGCGGGTATTGCGGGCGGGGTCTGACAGGGCCAGGGTGAAGTCGAGCGCGCCGGACAGATTGGAGGCGTTCGTCCCCCGGAAGACGGGGTCTCCCTGATCCCGCCGTATGGCGTCTTTGGCGTAATCGACGATAAAGAGGCGGTCTTCCGGTTCTTTTGATTTTTCCAGAATCTGCTGCAGCTCCCGGGACTGGGCGTAGGTTTGCCCGGCGGTGGAGTCTGAGCGGTCGATCAGGAGCCAGAGATCTATCCCCTTGCCGGAGCGTATCAGGACGGGCGCGGTCAAGGCGGCCGCCAGCAGGAGCAGGAAGAGGGCGCGGAGCGGAAAGTGGAGGCCCAGACCGCGGAATTTCCAGCCGAGTACTGCCAGCAGGGGCAGCAGGAACAGCCATTCTGGATAGAGGAGGGTCATGAGAACAGGTCCTTTCTTTCCCGTTTTTCCGGCATCCAGGAGAGCAGGGCCGCCAGCCCGGCGAGAGCCAGCCACAGGGAGGCGAAGGGGTCGGGTGTGGTGAGTTTCTCCGTCAATTTGCGGGGCGAGATGTCGCCCTGCTCCATACGGTCGCAGCGGGAGAAGTCTCCCTGACGCGGGTCGGCGTAGAAGGAGGCTCCCCGGTACAGGAGTTTGTCGGACGGGGGCTCCGCCCTGATTTCAAAGAAGCCCGATTCCCGGGGCGCGCGGCCGTCGAAGGGGACGGTTCGGGAGGAGGCTCCGTTCAGGGGGAAGAAGGTCAGTTTGCCTGAGTCCGGGAGAGGCAGGCGGGAGGAGACGGCGGCGTTGCCGGAGAAAAAGCTGTCGGTTTGTTTTTGGGCGGACTCGAGGAAACGCCGTATCATCAGGGCCGTTGCCGGGAGGCGGTCGATGTTTCCCGAATCGGGGGGGAAGTTCAGAATCAGCGTCCGGTCTTCCAGCCAGGCGAGGGGATGGTCTCCGAGCCAGAGCAGGGGGACGGCTTTTTCTCCGGGAGAGAGAGTCCCCGTTTCGGAAAGGAGCAGTCCCTCCCAGTTGAGGTTTTGCGTCAGGGGGTGGCTCTCGGGAGTGACTCTTGACAGTTTTTTGACGGGAACGCCTTTTTCGGAGAAGAGGAGGGCCGGGCCTCCCGCCTCCGGTACGGCGGCTGTCGTACCGATTCGGAGATGGGCGGAGGGAGTGGCGACCTCCTCTACTCCCGGCAGACTGGAAGTGAGTTTGGAGAGAAAGGCTTGCGCCCGGGGGTACTTTTCTCCCAGCTTCATGCGGACGGTGAGGAGGCGGGGCGTTCTCCGGGCGAGGGGCAGGGTGTCGTCTCCGGTGAATTCGTCCGGAGAGAGGCGGACGACCGCTTTTTCTCCGGTGACGCTGACCAGCTCCTCCTGCAGGGACAGAGGCGGGAAGTGGAGTGTTTTTTCCCATTTCCGGCCATTCTCTTCGATGGTCAGGGTTCGTGTCGCCGGACGGGGAGAGTGGTTTTTGATGGCGACGCGCCAGGCGGAGAGGCCGCTCTTCTCCGTAGGCGTGATGCCGACAAAGCCGACGTTGTCCACCGGTCTGCCGACGCTGACGGCGCACTGTGAGGCGGGGATGCGCGAGGGCGCGCAGGTGACAAGCCGGGTGCTCCCGGAGGGACCCGCCACCGCCGCCGCAATATTCAGGGCCGGTTTGGGGTCGTGCTCGTCGGAGCCGGGCGTCCACTGCCGGACGTGTTCAAAGGCTCGATCGGCGTTTGTGCCGCGGTAGAGCGGAGATTGCGCCGCGCTGCTGGTCATGATGATCCATTCCGTCGGGATGCCGCTTTGCGCGACGGTCTCCATATCCCGCTTGACGGCGGCTTCCGCTTCCTTTTTAAAGGCGTTCATCAGCCGCAGATCGTCCAGGACGAAGACGACGGTACGCCCCGCCCGCTCGTTTGCCCAGCGGGGCTGGAGG
>CAZNVW010000168.1:0-5518 GCA_964576595.1 uncultured Verrucomicrobiales bacterium | reverse complement strand
ACGGTCAGCAGGCCCCGGATGTTTTTTTCGACTTTAAAGACTTCGAGCTGGGCGGATTCCTGAACGACTGCGCTGAGCTCGCTTCTCTCCGCGTCCGGGCGGCAAAGGGCCGACTCAATGACGCGGGCGACGGGGCCGGGGGCGCGGGAGGCCTCATGCATGGCCTCCGCATAGGCGCCGCGGCGCACGAGGAGAGAGAGGCCCCGGAGCATGTCGCCCGAGTTGATGCGGACTCTGTGGAAGTAGAAGAGTCTTTCCGCGACTACTCCCAGTCCGTAAATGCTGAACAGGCAGAGTATCCAGATGATGGGGCCTCCGTTTTGAAAAAGCTCTTTCATGACAAGTACGCCGCCGAGCATGTATTGCCGGAGGGAATTTGTCGAGCAAACAAATCAGTTAGCGGGAGAGCTGGAGGGGCCTGGCCTTGAGCCAGTCCGCATGCGTGAGGGCGCAGGGATCGGGCGCGACCCAGTGGCCGGGCTCGATCTCTACGGGAGACAGGTTCATGCCGACCGTTTCCCCGTAGGACGGGTGATTGATCCTGTGGCCGAAGGCACTGCCCGCGGGCGGATCTATCGGAGAGGGGACGTCTCCCTCCAGCGGTGATTTTTCTTTCGGCAGGGAGGGGTCCGGTTCGGGAATGGCCGCGAGGAGCGCCTTTGTATAGGCGTGTTTGGGAGACTTGTAAATGGTGTCGGCATCGGACAGTTCCACCATTTTGCCGAGATACATCACGGCGACCCGGTCGGAGATGTGTTTGACCACCGCGAGGTCATGGGCGATGAACAGGTAGCTGAGCCGGCGCTCCTCCTGAAGCTCCAGCAGCAGGTTGAGCACCTGGGACTGGACGGAGACGTCCAGCGCGGAGACCGGCTCGTCCAGAATCAGGAGTTTGGGGTTGAGGGTCAAGGCGCGGGCAATGCCGATGCGCTGGCGTTGTCCGCCGGAGAATTCAAAGGGGAAGCGGTCTATTGCGGAAGAGGGAAGGCCGACTCGGTCCAGAAGCTGTTTGGTCCATTCCTTTCTCTGGGACGGAGACCCCATTTTGTGAATGACGTAGGGCTCCGAGACGATTTGACCGACGGAGAAACGCTGGTTCAGAGACTCCGCCGGGTCCTGGAAGACCATTTGGAGGTGGGGGCGGTATTTTCTCAATCGCCATTGGCTCATGCCGGCCAGGTTTTTGCCGTCAAAGAGGATTTGTCCCGCATTGGGCTTGAGCAGCCGGACGATACTTTTGCCGATGGTCGATTTGCCGCAGCCGGATTCTCCCACGAGGCCGAGGGTCTCTCCCTCATGGATGGTAAAGGAGACGTCATCGACGGCTTTGACCCAGCCGCTTTGGCGCATGAGGACGCCGGAACGGACCGGGAAATGCATTTTGAGATTTTTTATTTCCAGAAGAGGACGGGACATGGGAGAGAGGAGAGGTTATGAGTTGCCCGAGCAGCGGGGGCAGGCTTCCACCCAGTGGCCGGGCGTGACTTCCACGAGAGGCGGACGTTCGGTGAGCTCTTCGACGGGCACTCCCATGCGCTGGCAGAACCGGCAGCCCTGCACAAAGTCCTGAATGGGCGCAACCTGGCCCGGGATGGTCTGCAGGCGGCTCTTGCGCGGCATGTCCAGGCGGGGGATGGAGCTGAGGAGGCCTCTTGTGTAGGCGTGTACGGGGTTGGAAAAAAGGTCTTTTGCCGTCGCCCGCTCGACGACGCGGCCCGCGTACATGACGACGACCCGGTCGCACGTTTCGGCAATGACGCCGAGGTCGTGCGTGATGAGAATGGAGGAGGAGCCCATCTCCTCCTGAAGGCTGGCGAGCAGATCCAGAATCTGCGCCTGCACGGTCACATCCAGAGCGGTCGTCGGCTCATCCGCGATAATCAGGGAGGGGTTGCAGGCGAGCGCGATGGCGATCACGACGCGCTGGCGCATGCCGCCCGACAGCTGGTGGGGAAACTCGTCTATCCGCTTGTGCGGAGCCGGGATGCGCACTCTTTTCAAGAGTTCTATGGCGGCGTCGCGGGCGGTGTTTGCACTCAGATTCCGGTGCAGTATCAGGGACTCGGCGATTTGACGGCCTATCGTATGCACCGGGTTCAGGGCAGTCATCGGCTCCTGGAAGATCATGCCGATCTCCCCGCCACGGATTTTGTACAGTTCCTTGAGAGGCGTCTGTACAAGATCCCTGCCGTTGAAGAGGATTTGTCCCCCGAGGATTTTTCCCATGGGCTGGGGGAGCAGTCTGACGATGGACATGGCCGTGACGCTTTTGCCGCAGCCGGATTCTCCGACAATACCGACGCAGGAGCCTCTGGGCACGTCGAAACTCACGCCGTCCACAGCCTTCAGGAGACCCGCTTCCGTTTCGAAGCCGGTTTCCAGATTGCGGACCTCCAGGAGGTTGCCGGAGAGGAGAGAAGAATCAGTCATACAAGGCGGGGCGTTTACGGGAGAGGCGTCTCCGCCGCGGGGGCGGGAGTCGTTTTGTCGATAAATCGGAACTGGTCGAAAATCTGGTCTTTCTCCGGGAAGGAGCCGTTTTGTTTTTTGGCTTTCAGCGTCTCTTCCTTGAGCTTTTCATCAATCCAGTAAACATGGCTTTCTCCCGGCTCGAATACGACGGGATAGCAGAACTTTGTCGTGTCGGAATCGGGCCATTTCACCCAGCGCCAGTAGCCGAGCCGGGTAAATTCCGGGCAGGTGCCCGGTACCCAGATAGCCAGATCCTGGACGATCTCCTGCACTTTCCAGGCCGCCTCCTGCAGCTCATCCTCGGTAGTGGCCCGGCGTTCGGCCTCGACGGCCTTGTCCAGGCGGTCGTCGGCGATACTGTTGATGTTGTTTGTATAGGGCACGGTATTGCCCTTTTCATCGTAGGCGAAGGAGGAGTGGAAGCTCTGGTGGGTGCGGGGGTGGGGCGGGTTGAAGCCCCACGCCCAAGAGGCCGCCTGATGGCGTTTTTCCATGACTTTGCGGAAGGAGACATTGGCGTCCAGATTATCCAGCTGAATGTCCACGCCCGCCTTTTTGGCGTCTTCCTTGTACATGGTCATGGTTGTCTTGAGGGAAGGACTGGCATTGGAATAGGTGATCTCGACGGAAAGGCGCGAGCCGTCCGGTTTTCTCAATATGCCATCGGGCCCCTGCTCCGTGTAGCCGGCGGCCGCGAAGTATTTGCGGGCTTTTGCCGGAGAGTATTCGGGGGCCTTGAGATGCGGGTTGGTATAGCGGCCGTACCCGCTGCAGTAGCTGTTGAGCTGCTGGTAGTCGCCCCGGTTTACGACGTCGTTGACGCGCTTGTTGTTGATGGAGTGCATGAACCCCCGGCGGACGTTGATGTCGTTGAAGGGAGGCTTGGCGACATTAAGGAAGAGACCCATGGGGTACCGCGGGTAGATGGTATAGAAGGTCGTGCGCTCAATGAACCCGTTGTGCACCTCCGGTATTTCCATCTTTTCATGCCAGACGTCGGGCTTCAGCATCAGGAGCATGTCCAGCTGGCCGACACGGAAAAGCTCCAGCACCTTCGACTCCTCCGCGATGAAGCGATAGACCATGTGATCGACGTTGCAGGTGTAGCGATAGAACTTTTTATCCCGGGCCCACCAGTTTTGCACACGGGAGAGCGTGACCTGCTGCCCCCGTATCACCCCGTCAGGCAAGACGGTGTAGGCGCCTGTGGTCGGCTCTATGCGCCATTGATAGCGTTCCACAAAGTCGGGACCGTATTCCGAGTAAAAATGGGGGGGAGAGGGGTAGAGGGCCGCCTTGTAGGGCATCAGGGGCTTGGGCGAGGGGAGCGTGACGCTGAGCGTGTGCTCGTCGTAGAGTTTTATATTGGAGAATTCCTCCCGGAAGTAATCGCGATCGTAAGGACTGTTTGCATAGTCGGAGCATCGCAGGTAGGCGGTGACCAGAAAGTCCACGGCCCGTACTTTCGCCCCGTCCGAGTAGCGGGCGTCCGGATCGACCCGGAAGAAAACAGTGCGCCCATCGGGAGAAACGGCCCATTCATTGCAAATCGACGGGATGATTTTCCCGGTAACGGGGTGGATGCTCACCGCGTTCATGGAGATCTCGTCGTAGAGACGCCCCCGGAACGAGTTGTTGCTGTTGGGGCCGAAGGGGCGGAAGGTGCTCGGGTAGCTGCCCGGCTCCGCCTGGCGCATCGTGCCGCCCTTTACGGCGCGGGGATCTCCTATGTCGGGATTGTCCAGTCCATTTTCCCAGACGAGATCCTGAGGAATGTCCGCCGGGGTTTTGAGCTGGAAAAAGTCTCCGTCCGACAGTCTGATGTCGATGAGCTGGATTCGCTCCTTGAGGGATTCCACCTTGGACTTGAGCGCCCGGCGGGCCTCCAGCGTTTCCGCCTGCTCGGCTTTGGCCGTGTCTTCCTTCAATTCCTTTTGCAGATCCTGCTTTGAGTCAAGAAGCCAGGCGTGTATTTTTTTGTTCCAGGTCGTCAGGAAGGGGCGGAAGCCGGGAGGTTCGGTTCCCCAGGCCGCGCCGGTCTTCCAGCCGGGGCCGGAAGCGTTGCTGTCGGACTGGCAGGAGGAGAGGAGGAGTGCTCCCAGCACAGCCAGGGAGAGGACGGCTGCCGGGAACAATCTGGTGAGAACGGAACTGGACGCGATACGGGGCATGAAAGCGGCGGTTACTTGTAGGTGGTGAATTTTTTCGGGTCAAACGCTTCGCGGACGGCTTCCCCGATAAAGGTCACCAGCAGCAGGGTGGAGACGAGGGCGAAGAACGCCGAGCTGACCACCCACGGGCTGGACAGATAGTTGAGGCCGTCATTCAGCAGGCGTCCCCAGCTCGCGTATTTGTCGGGCAGGCCGAATCCCAGATAGTCCAGAGAGGCCAGCGCCAGAATCAGGGCGGAGACAGAGAAGGGAATCAGCGTGACGAGGATGGCGACCAGGTTCGGCAGGATGTGCAGGAACAGGATGCGAGGAGTAGAGGCCCCCAGTACCCGGGCGGCGGCGACATAGTCCCGGGCTTTTTCCTTCATGGTGGAGGTACGCAGCTGGTAGGTCATGCCCATCCAGCTGAACAGGATCAATATGCCCAGAATCATCGGCAGACCCCGCCAGGAGAGCGGAATCATGGAGGAAATGATGATAATGACCAGCAGATAGGGGATTTGGGAGAAAATTTCGATCAAGCGTTGTACGATCAGGTCAAACCATCCCCCGTAGTACCCCATCATCATGCCTATCGTGATGCCCACCAGATAGACGCAGGGGAGGAAGAGCAGAGCCGCCTTGATATTGACCTGAAGGCCGCCGAACAAATAGGAGACGATATCCAGCCCCTGTGAAGTGGTGCCGAGCAGGTGCCCTCCCTGGAGCGGGGGGGCGGGATGGTAGTGAATGATATAGTACTCCTCCGGCGTCGCTTTGAGGAACTCATTGACATCCGTATGCCCCGACCAGGACTCGCTCTGCATGCGGCCCTGCTTCCAGCGGCTGGAGTAGGCTTCCGTACCGTCTGCCAGCCAGCCGGTGACCGGGCCGTC